>NZ_JBHUCX010000044.1:97516-199601 GCF_042678105.1 Alicyclobacillus fodiniaquatilis | reverse complement strand
GGCGCTGTTTCAGGATTTAGTATTCTCCTCATGAGGAACTTTTTCCAGTCGATACCTATGGACATTTTAGAAGCCGCAAAAATAGACGGGTCAGGGCAATTTCGCGCCTTTTGGAGCATTTATCTCCCGCTCTCTAAAGCAGGTCTGGCTACAGTGACCCTGTTTGAGTTTGTCGGACGTTGGAATAACCTGTTGACCACGCTGCTCTTGATCAATAATTCGGCCAAAGACACGCTTCAGGTCGCATTGTACGGTTTGGTCGACCAGGGCTCGTCTACTTCAAGCGGAAATCTCGTCACGACGAATGTCAAGATGGCGGGCATCATCATTGCGGTTCTCCCGTTGATTTTGGTGTATCCGTTTGTTCAGAAGTACTTTGTCAAAGGGATTTTCTTGGGTGCCAGCAAAGAGTAGGCAGACATGCATCACACATTTGCACCAACTGCCCTGATGAAAATGGGGTTGGTGCACGCAACCGGATCGCTTCATTGTCCATGATTCAGGAGGTGCCACTTTGGCAGCGGAAGTAAGTCATTATGCAGTGGAGATTCACAAGTCGGATGAAGGTCATTTTGTCGAAGTGCCCTTTGAGGTGCCAGAAAACATCGGTGAGATTCGCATTCAAATCACAGTGCAGCCGCATGCGAAAAAGCCGTGCATCATTGATGTCGGTTTGACCGATCCCGCTCAAGTGCGCGGGTGGAGCGGCAGCACCAAATATGATTTGCGCATCGCGCTGGACAGCGCGACACCTGGGTATCTCGCAGGCGATATTCCACCAGGTCGCTGGGCGGTCATCTTGGGTGTGTACACCATCAGTGAAGCAGGGGCGCATGTAGAAGCGGATATCACCCTCGTTCCGCATCAGGATGCGTGGGTGAAAGGAGATCTACATCTGCATACGGTCCACAGCGATGGGGCGTATACGTTCGCAGAGCTAGACGAGATCGCCAAGGCGAGAAAGTTTGATTATGTCGGTCTGACGGATCACAACACGGTCAGCCAGAATTTCTCCTATCCGCAAGAATCTCCGGTCACTTACATTCCAGCAATGGAATTGACCACTTATCACGGTCATGCCAATTTGTTTGGCGTGCCCATACCTTGTGACGACTTTCGGGTTCAAGACGTTTCCGATGTCGAGCGCTTGCTGAAGGAAGCCAAATCCAGGGGCGCATTCATTGCCATCAATCATCCGTTCGACGATACCGGACCGAGCTGTCAGTGGCAGTGGGGGTATGATGTGCCATTTGACTGGCTGGAAGTTTGGAATGGCCCGTGGCGCGCCTGCAATGCTGCCAGTCTGGCACTGTGGCAGGACATGTTGGCAGCGGGCAAGCGCATTGTCGCGGTTGGCGGGAGTGACACCCATCGCGAACATCCCTATGTGCGACACGGCGTGCCGACCACATGGGTCAAGAGTCCGTCGCGCACGGTGGACGCGATTCTCCATGCCATCAATCAAGGACACGCTTTTATCAGTTTCAGTCCAGAAGGCCCCACGTTGGAACTGACATGCGGCGACCATATGATGGGCGATTTGGTGCCGAACAGGCAGCAGTCAGAAATTGCTTTGACCGTCGCGCATGTTCAACCAGGCGACATCATCAAGCTGATTTCCGAACAGGGCGTGGCGGAAACGTACACGGTGCAGCCAGGAGAGCAGGCTTGGCAAAAGCAGTGGTCGGCGAATGGAAAACGTTTCTGGCGCGTGGAGATATGGCGGCATTTTGCTGAAGTGAATGACATGTTATTGGTGGGCATGAGCAACCCAATTTATTTTGCCAAGTAAATCGTCCATCGGGATCGTCGTGCAAGACGCTTCATCATGTAAAGAAGCTTTCATGAGGTCATGAGGAGGAAGCGCATGGAGAATTTTACGTTGCCGATTGCAAAGCCGATTGTCGGCGCGCACCGCGGCGCGAGTCAAACCGCGCCAGAGAACACGCTGGCCGCTTTCCGGCAGGCCATTGCTTTGGGCGCAACCGCGCTGGAATTGGACGTGCAGTTAAGCGCCGACGGTCATGTGGTGGTCATTCACGACGCCATGTTGAACCGCACCACCAACGGACACGGG
Source organism: Alicyclobacillus fodiniaquatilis (assembly GCF_042678105.1). Lineage (NCBI taxonomy): Bacteria > Bacillati > Bacillota > Bacilli > Caryophanales > Alicyclobacillaceae > Alicyclobacillus > Alicyclobacillus fodiniaquatilis. Next base: position 197,524 of record NZ_JBHUCX010000044.1, on the reverse strand, counting down.
CTTGTACGGGATCACACATTGGAAGAATTGCGGGCGCTTGATGCAGGCAGTTGGTTTTCGCCTGCATTTGCGCATGAGCAGATTCCGCTGTTTGAAGAGGTGCTAGACCTCGCCAAAGGCACGTGCTTGCTCCATGTTGAGCTGAAACACGGCCCCATTGTCTATCCCGAGTTGGAAGCGCGTGTCATCGAACAGGTGAAAGCCCATGGCATGCAAGACCAGGCGCTATTGATGTCGTTCGATCACGTCGCCATTGCGCGGGCCAAAGGCCTCGCCCCAGAGATTCGGGCCTGTGTCACTTACAATGCGCGCCTCTACGATACCGTTGCATACGTCGCTGAGGTCGGCGCCGATGGCGTCAACCAACCCTGGTATCATTTGACAGCGGAAACGGTGGAGGCATGTCACGCGCACAATTATCTGGTGCACGCCAGCTTGATTGATGATGTGAATCAATGGGAACTGGCGCAACAGTTGAATGTGGACCTGGTGGATACCAACTGTATCTCTGAAATTCTCGCGCATACAAGAGAGAAATAGAGGTGCGCGTCTGCCCATTTGTATAATCGGTTCAGCAAATCAATGACGTAAAAAGGAGTCGGTGTCATTGGCGAAACAGGTTGTTTTGTTTGATTTGGGCGATACAATTATGGTGGAAGAAAGCGAAATCAAAGATGACAGCCAAACGACTTTGCAGGCGGATTTGATTCCCGGCATGAAAGCCCTTTTGCTTGATCTCTCGTCGCGTGGTGTACCTTGTGGCATCGTGGCAGATACGCGTCCGGGAACATACCGCAATGTCCTTTTGCAGCATGGACTCTATGATCTCTTCGAGTCATTTTCCATCTCGGAGGAGTTGGGTGTCGAAAAACCGCATCCCCTGATGTTTGAAGATGCCTTGGAAAAGCATGGGTTGACGGCAGATACGGCTGTACAGGCCATGATGGTCGGCAACAACTATGAACGAGATATCCGTGGAGCGAAAGCAAGGGGCTTGACGACGCTGTGGTTTCATTGGAACGAGCGGTATCCCGTACCGGAAGATGCAGCGTGCGCGGATTACACATGTACGACACCAGCAGAAGTGATGGCCGCGATAACGGAATGGTTGTCGGTCACGACGACCAACTCGAACGAACTGCTTGTGGAGAAGCGGATGTCCTAATCTTTCAATTATTTTTTCAGATGTGTGTGGTGAATACAGCACTGGTTCGCTGGTGCTGGCGAAGCTGAATCAAAAGGTGGGCGGACAAAGATGGATGCTGTGCGTTGCGCAGTTTTTGGGCTGGGTCGTTTGGGGCACCAGCATGCAATCAATCTGGCCACGCGGGTTCCAGGGGCCAAATTGGTGGCCGTACTGGACAGTGTGCCGGAGTTGGCAGAAAAGACCGCACGTGAATTGGGTGTGCAAAGGTGGAGCACGGAACCAGATGAATTGCTGGCGGCAACAGATATCGATGCGATTTTTGTCGTGACACCGACAAGCACGCATGCGACACTCGCAAAAAAAGTGGCAGAGAGTGGCAAGGCGCTGTTCTTGGAAAAGCCAGTCTCGCTCGATTTAGAAGAGGCCGCGGCGACCGTCCATGCGGTGGAAGCATCAGGCATCCTCTGTCAACTCGGGTTCATGCGGCGGTTTGACCCCGCGTACAAGGCGGCTAAAGCGCAGATTGCTGCGGGCGCCATCGGGGAACCGCTCTATTTTAAAGGAATCAGTCGAGATCCTCAGGCGCCGCCTGAGACGTATGTGGCAGCCAGCGGCGGCATTTTTGCGGATCAGAGCATCCACGATTACGATATTGCGCGCTTTATGATGGAACGCGAAGTCACTTCGGTGTCGGCCGTGGGCTCTGTACTGTATTCCAAAGAGGTGGCCCGCTACAACGACGTAGACCAAGCTTTGAGCTATCTGCGCTTTGAAGGTGGTGCAGCCGGGGATATCGAGGCGTATCGCAACGCGTTTTATGGCTATGACATTCGCGCGGAAATCCTCGGCACCGAGGGGACACTGGTGGTGTCAGGCTTGCGCCAGCAGAATGTCACACTCCTATCCAATCGCGGAAGCAACTACGAGATTCTGCCTGGTTTCATCGAACGGTTTAAAGAGGCGTATGTCGATGAACTCATCGCCTTTATCCAGTGTGTGCAACAGGGCGAGCGCCCCAGTGTCGGTGTTCGCGACGGATATCAGGCCTTGGCCATCGCCACCGCCGCCAAGCGTTCCTATCAAGAAAAACGCGAGGTCGCTGTGCCAGGATTAAATGAGGTGAACGTCAGTTGAGCGGACAATACAAAACGTTACCCCCAATGTACAACGTGCAGCTTGGCATCTCACCCATCAACTGGATCAACAACGACATGCTCGATCTCGGCGACGAATACGAGATTCGCACGGTCCTGTCCGACATGCAGAAACTCGGGTTTCGCGGCACAGAGATGAGCCGCAAATTTCCTGAAAATCCGGTGGAACTGCGCAATTTGCTCGCAGAGTACAAGATGGTGCTCACAGGCGCGTGGAAGACGGTGCTGTTCAGTACGGGCGTTGATTTTGCCGCCGATTTCGCTTCCTATCAAGCGCACGTTCAATCCCTGCGCCAGTTGGGATCGGACTATGTGGTGGTGTGCGACGGGGGTGGTAGCCTTCATTGGGATCGACAACCGAGGCAGGTGGTGGCGCCGTATGACGATGCAGCTTGGCGTTCATTGGCCGAGGGCTTGCACAGGGCAGGTGAGTACACGCGCCAGCAGGGCATGCGCCTGGCTTATCATCCGCATGTCGGCACGAATGTGGAGCGGCCGGAGGCGATTGAACGCTTGCTGGCAATGACAGATCCAGACTTGGTGTCCATCGTCTTTGACACAGGCCACATCTACGCTGGCGGTGGAGATCCACGCTACATTTTGCGCAAATACTTTGGGCGCATCGCCTGTGTTCACTTGAAGGATGTTCGCCAAAACGCGCTCGATGAGATGCGCGAGACAGGGGCGCTGTTCATTGACGCTGTGCGGCATGGCCTGTTCACGACACCTGGCGATGGATGTCTCGATTTTGAAGCCATTGTGACCCAGTTGCGCGAATTGGGCTACCAAGGTTGGATGGTCATTGAAGCGGAGCAAAATCCGCAATTGGCAGAGCCGGTGGCCTATGCAACGGCGGCCAAAACGACATTGGAAAAGTTGATGTATACGTGTTAGAACGCCATGCGTGATGCGTTTCGCACCAGGGCATCAACTTGATTTGCAGGATACGCGCGTAACATTTACGCGCTTTCGTCTAGAAAGGAAGGCGTTGGTCATGCAGGTGACGGAATCGATTCTCCGTCTGCGTTTGGCGCAACCGGAACTTTGCCGAACGCTGCTGGAGAGACGGCAGCGCAGGGTGCATTGGGAAGCGGAAAAGCTTGTGCTGCTGGCCATTGATCACCCTGCGCGCCGCGTTGTGGCTGCAGGCAAAAATCCGTGGGCGATGGCGGATAGAGGAGAACTTTTGACGCGGGTCGCGCGTGTGCTCATGCAGCCTTTTGTCAATGGTTTGTTGGCGACCCCTGACATCATCGAAGAAGTGCTGCTGCTCAACCATCTGGTGGTCGAGGCGGGCGGACCGAATTTTATCGATGGGAAAATTCTCGTCGGATCGATGAATCGCGGCGGTCTGGCCAACACGGTATTTGAGCTGGACGATGTGGTGACAGGCTATACGCCCGAATCCATTGCAGCGCTGCATCTGGATGCGGGCAAATTGCTGTTTCGCTTAGATCCCGACAGCCGGGATTCCCTGCGCACGATGCAGTACTGTGTCGATGCGCTAAATGTGCTCGAAGATCACAATTTGCCCTGTTTTCTCGAACCGCTGACCACGAACGGCTCCACCGACGATCTCGTCCGCTTGGTCGGGGTCGCTTCGGCGATGGGCTACAGCAGCGCGCATCGCTGGCTGAAGTTGCCGATGGTTGGGGACATGGCGCGGGTCGCGGCGGCGACGACATGCCCGATTGTGCTGCTCGGCGGCGGCAATCCTGGCACGACAGAACAATTGGTCGCCAATGTCACGGAGGCGCTGGCCGCTGGTCCGAACGTGCGCGGTTTGATGATTGGGCGCGGGGTGTTGTACCCGGAAGATGATGTGGATCCGGTTGTGGTGGCGAGCAAGCTGGCTGCCGCTGTGTACGAAGAAGAACAGGAGGTGGTTCTGTGGGACGGCCTGAAGTCTACACACTTGGTCGGTTGATTGTGGATTTGTACGCCAACGAGATTGGCGTCCCCATGAAGGATGTCGTTTCTTTTCGCAAGTATCTCGGCGGTTCCGCGGCGAACACAGCCGTCGGTTTGGCGCGCCACGGCGCCGATGTCGGGCTCATCAGTCGGGTGGGCAGCGACGGACACGGCGAATTTCTCCGCGAAGTATTGGCGCGCGAAGGGGTTGACACCCGGATGGTCAAGGACGATGACGTCTACCAGACGGGCCTTGCTTTTGCAGCCATCTCGCCGCCGAGCGATTCCACTGTGCTGTTTTACCGCAAACCGTGCGCGGATGCCAATTTGCAATTGTCTGATCTCGATTTCACCGCGATTGGCGAAGCCAAAGTCCTCGTGGTCGCCTGCACGTCGCTTGCGGTTTCACCTGGACGCGAGGCGACGTTGGCGGCGTTGGAACACAACCGTCGGACTGGCGGCGTGAATGTGCTGGACATCGACTGGCGCCCTGACTTCTGGCGCGATGAAGCCGAGGCGCGGCTCTATTACCGCCTGGCCATTCAACAGAGCGACGTCGTCATCGCCAACGAACCGGAACTGGCGTTTGTCGGCGAATCGGCGGATGCAGTTGAAGCGAGTGAACGCCTGCTCGGCTACGGTCCCAAACAGGTTGTTGCCAAACGAGGCGGCGACGGTGTTTTGTACTTCGGACCAGAGGGCACGCGGCGCGTACCTGCGTTTTCCGTACAGGTGCTCAATACACTTGGCGCGGGCGATGGCTTTGGCGCAGGCTATGTATTTGGCCTTTTGCAAGGGTGGTCAGTGGAACAGCGTCTGCATTATGCGGCTGCTGCGGGGGCCATTGTCGTTTCGCGCCACAGTTGTTCCGAGGCGATGCCCACCCGTTCTGAGGTCGAGTCGCTTGTGGCGAGCGCTGGAACGACAACCAGCTGACACGGTGAGGAGCGTGAATAAAAATGGAAACCATTCGTCTGACGATGGCGCAAGCCCTGTTGCATTTTTTGGATCAACAATACGTGGAAGTCGATGGACAAGAATATAAATTTGTCCACGGTGTCATGGGTATCTTCGGCCATGGGAACGTCACAGGCATTGGGGAAGCGCTAGAAGATGAAGAACTGGATTTGACCTATATTCAAGGGCATAACGAACAAGGGATGGTGCACGCCGCTGCGGCGTTTGCCAAACAAAAAAATCGTTTGGGGATTTACGCCTGCACGACGTCGATTGGACCAGGCGCGTTAAACATGGTCACGGCGGCGGCCACCGCCACGGTCAACCGCGTGCCCGTGCTGCTCTTGCCAGGAGATAACTTCGCTTGTCGCCAGCCTGATCCGGTTTTGCAGCAGTTAGAGGTGCCCTCAGATTACACGGTTTCGGCAAACGACGCATTTCGGCCGGTCAGCCGCTATTTTGACCGGATCGTGCGCCCAGAACAACTGATGACCGCCGCTGTGCAGGCGATGCGCGTCTTGGTGGACCCTGCGGACACAGGCGCTGTGACGCTGGCATTGCCCCAGGATGTCCAGACGGAAGCGTATGATTACCCGGTTTCGTTCTTCCAAAAACGCGTGCATCACATCGAACGCCGCCCAATTGCAGCCGGGGCTTTGACGCGCGCCGTAGAGGCGATTCGCAGCGCAAAACGCCCGCTTCTGATTGCAGGCGGCGGGGTTCATTATTCGCTGGCGACAGATGCACTGGCTGGGTTTGCTGAATCTTTCGGCATTCCGGTCGCAGAGACACAGGCTGGCAAAAGCGCGCTTTTGTGGGAACATCCATGGAATGTGGGCGCCATCGGCGTTACCGGCTCTTTAGCCGCCAACCGCTTAGCGCGAGAGGCGGACCTCGTCATTGCCGTGGGCACGCGCTTGGCCGACTTTACAACGGCCTCCAAAACGGCGTTTGCCGCTGATGTGCCGCTCATCTCTATCAACGTGCAAGCGATGGATGCCGTCAAAATGGACGCCATTCCAGTGCTCGCTGATGCGCGCGAAGCGCTGACCGCGATTGCGGAACAACTGCAAAACAGCGGCTACCACTCCGCCCATGCGGAGGCGGACATCCGCGCCGGACGGCAAGCGTGGAATGACGAGATCGACCGCTTGTACGGATTGACACATGATGACGGGCTTGTGCAGACGACGGTGATTGGGGAAATCAACAACACGTTGGCCGAAGACGCGGTGATTGTCGCGGCTGCAGGCGGTCTGCCGGGGGATTTGCATCGTCTATGGCGCGTGAATGCCGTGCGGTCGTATCACATGGAATATGGGTTTTCGTGTATGGGCTACGAGGTCGCCGGCGCATTTGGCGTCAAGCTGGCTGATCCAGCGCGCGATGTGTACGCGTTGGTCGGGGATGGCAGCTACTTGATGCTGCACTCAGAACTTGTGACCAGTTTGCAGGAAGGCCAGAAGATCACCATCATTCTGCTTGATAACTCGGGTTATCAATGTATTCACAATTTGCAGCGCGGCCATGGATCGAACGGGTTTGGCAACGAATTGCGCTATCGGGATCAATCGAGTGGCCGGTTGACGGGCGCGTATGTGCCGATTGATTTCGCCAAACACGCGGAGAGCCTTGGCTGCAAGAGTTATCGGGTAAAAACCATCGCAGAGCTGCAGTCTGCCTTGGCGGCGGCGAAGGAAGACACGCAGTCCGTGCTGATTGATATCAAAGTGTTGCCAGACACAGGGACGGGGAATTACGAGTCCTGGTGGCGCGTTGGCGTGGCGGAGGTTTCCAAGAACGAAAAAGTGCAGGCTGCCTGGACGGATGCCCAGACGATGATTGCGAAGGCGTCCAAGTATTGAGCGAAACGATTCGGTCATTGGCTTACGCATGTATATCTATCAGAGGGGTGATTGAATGAGTGAGTTGTTGGTTTGCGCAGCGCGGTCAACGCAGGGGCAAACGCCCATCGTGCAGGTGACGCCCGAATCTGCGGGGTGGACCTACATTGGTTTCGAGGTGTATCGGCTCAAGGCGGGGGAGAAGGTGACCGTCTCGACAGCGGACAAAGAAACGGCGGTCATCGTGCTTGAAGGCAAGTGCGACGTAACTGTGGGGCAACACCAATTCCCGGCGGTCGGCTCGAGAGATTCCGTATTTTCCGAGCTGCCACCTGAGTTTGTCTATTGTCCACCTGGACAGCCGGTGAGCTTCCAGGCATCTGTCGCCGCAGAAGTCGCCGTGGCCACCTCTGTCGCCGATGAGGGCGTGGGCGAAGCCAGACATGTGCGCGCAGAGGAGATTGCCTTTGAACGACGGGGAGAAGGTTCCACCACCCGCATGATTCATCACCTGCTGGATGAGCATCATCCGGCCAAGAAACTGCTGTTGGTGGAAGTGGTCACGCCGGCAGGCAACTGGTCCAGTTATCCGCCGCACAAGCATGACGAGGAGATCCCCTCGCAAGAGTCGTATCTCGAAGAGACGTACTATTATCGGATCGATCCGCCGCATGGCCAAGCCCTGCAGCGCGTCTATGACAAACAGGACCTCAACGCGGTGCTCACACCGTCTGATGGCGATGTGGTGCTGGTGCCCAAGGGATATCATCCCGTGGCATCGCCGCCAGGATTTACGACGTACTATTTGAACGTGATGGCAGGACATGGCCGCGTTTGGAAATATACGATTGACGAAGATTATCGGCATATCGCGCCAAAAGATGGCAACATCATGGGCACGGTGGAACATGGCGCAAAGCGCTGAATGAAGCATAAAGGGGCGGATCGGATGACATCATCGACAAATGTGCAGACGCTCAAGAATTTTATCGGCGGACAATGGGTGGATTCGACGGGCACCGAACGGGTGATCGTGCCCAACCCAGCGACAGGCGCGCCGCTCGCTGAGATTTTGTTGGCTGGCAAGGAAGATGTGAATGCGGCCGTAGCGGCGGCGAAATCGGCATTTCAAAAGTGGAGCAAGACGCCCGTCCCCAAACGGGCGCGGATTTTGTTTCGCTACCAACAACTTCTAGTAGAGCATTGGGAAGAGCTGGCGCGTTTGATCACGCTGGAAAACGGCAAGAGCTTTAAGGAAGCCTACGGTGAAGTGCAAAGAGGGATTGAGTGTGTCGAATATGCAGCAGGTGCGCCTGCGCTGATGATGGGCAGCCAACTCCCAGACATTGCGACAGATATGGAGTCTGGCATGTATCGCTATCCCGTTGGTGTGGTAGGCGGAATTACACCGTTCAACTTCCCAATGATGGTGCCTTGCTGGATGTTTCCTCTGGCCATTGCCTGCGGCAATGCGTTTGTCCTCAAGCCTTCAGAGCGGACGCCGCTGTGCGCCAATCGACTGGTTGAACTGTTCCAAGAAGCTGGATTGCCAGATGGCGTGCTCAATGTCGTGCATGGCGCCCACGATGTGGTCAATGGCATTTTGGCGCACGAGGGTGTTACAGCCGTTTCATTCGTCGGTTCACAACCTGTGGCGGAATATGTGTATAAGACGGCTGCGGAACATGGCAAGCGCGTACAGGCGTTAGCAGGCGCGAAAAATCACACGATTGTCATGCCGGACGCCGATTTGAACGAAGCGGTCAAAGGCATCATCGGCGCCGCGTTTGGATCCGCCGGAGAGCGTTGTATGGCTTGTTCTGTCGTGGTGCCGGTCGGAGATATCGCCGACGAGTTGGTGGACAGACTGGTGAAGGCCGCCGACGAGATCGTCATGGGTGATGGGTTGGAAGATGGCGTATTTCTCGGGCCGGTCATCCGCGATACACACAAAGCGCGCACGCTCGATTACATTGCGACTGGTGAAGCCGAAGGGGCGACCCTCTTGCGCGATGGCCGCAAAGACCCCGGCACGGATGGACAGGGATACTTTGTCGGAGCGACGATTTTTGATCACGTCGATTCCACGATGAAAATCTGGCGGGATGAGATTTTTGCGCCTGTCTTATCTGTCGTTCGCGCAGGGAGTCTAGATGAAGCCATCGCCATCGCCAACAAATCAGAATTTGCCAACGGCGCTTGTATGTATACAGACAGCGCGAAGGCGATTCGCCAGTTCCGCGAGGAGATCGACGCGGGAATGCTGGGTATCAATGTTGGCGTGCCCGCGCCCATGTCCTTCTTCCCGTTCTCCGGCTGGAAGAAGTCGTTTTACGGGGATTTGCATGTCAACGGTCGCGACGGCATTGAATTTTATACGCGGCGCAAGATGGTCACAGCCAGGTACTGATGGGCAGCGGCAAGCTTCGTCTCCTCAAGCAGACGATGATTGCGCATTTCTTTGCTTGACCCTTCTGCTGGCGACAATTAAGATCAGTGTAGCCGTTCTCTCTGGCCTTGTGAAAAGCCATTTCACAAGGCCAGAGCATGAATTCGACAGGAGGGATGATTGTGCCACGAGCGGAAAATCGCAAGCGCCCACCCAATTTATCCGGTTCAGGTTTCGCCGGTGGAGCCCGGAATAAGTCCTATAACAATCAACATGCGTCTGAAGCGCAAGTGAAGGACGACAAGAAACAAGCGTTGATTGAGAAAATGAAAAAGCTCCAGAGCAAAAAATCGGAGCAGCAAGAGTCATAAGCACCTTTCTTGGCTGTTCTGAAGAATGATTGGCGTGTCTTGCGGCACGCCAATCATATTTATGATACGCCCCCGGCCACACCCCACGCCAAGACGTTTCGTTACATGCCGACGACAGTCAACCCCATCGAATATTCTCAGACCGATTCACGGAAAATACGATCGTCCAAAAAATAGTCACAAAAGATGCAATTTATATACATCTTTTAGCTTTTAACGCTATTATAATGGCAACTGAACCACATGTAGCGTATCTAGGAGGCGTACAAATGCTCAGTCAGGAAAAAAGGGACATTATCAAGGCGACCGTTCCAGTTCTCGAGATCCATGGAACCGCGATTACAACCCGCTTTTATCAACTTTTGTTCGATAGCCATCCGGAGTTGCTTCACATTTTTAACAAAATGAATCAGCGAAAAGGCGATCAGCAAACCGCGTTGGCAAACGCTGTATACGCTGCCGCAGTCCACATCGATCATTTGGAAGATATCCTTCCCGCTGTGAAGCAGATTTCTTATAAACATCGCGCTCTTGGCATTCTTCCAGAGCATTATCCAATAGTAGGTGAAAACTTACTAAAAGCGATTAAACAAGTGCTCGGAGATGCAGCAACAGATGAAATTATAGATGCGTGGGCTGCGGCATACGGTGTAATTGCGGATGCATTCATCAGTGTTGAACATGAAATGTACCGCGAGGCAGAGACCCAAAAAGGCGGTTGGAGCGGTTTTCGACCGTTCGTTGTACAAAAAAAGGTACCTGAAAGTGATGTCATTTCTTCGTTTTACTTGGTTCCGCAGGACGGCAAGGAGATTGCAGATTTCCTTCCTGGGCAATACTTAACTTTCAAAGTTGATATTCCAGGTGAAACATACACTCAACGCCGCCACTACAGCTTGTCAGATGCGCCTGGCAAGGGGCATTATCGCATTAGTGTGAAACGCGAAGACGGACGAGGGGATATTCCAGCTGGTTTGGTTTCCAGTTATTTTCACAATCATCTAAACGAAGGAGACGTACTTTATGTGAGTGCGCCTTCTGGGGATTTTGTGATGAAAAAGCCGGCTGATAAACCGGTTGTCTTCTTGAGTGGTGGCGTCGGTATGACACCGTTGGTCAGTATGGTCAAGACGCTTTTACAAGAACAACCTGGTCACTCTGTAACATATGTTCACGCGGCCATTCACGGTGGGTTCCATGCATTACAGGAGGACTTGAACACGTTAGCAGAGACGAACCCGAGTCTGAACTACCATGTCGTTTACGAAAAGCCGACTGAACAGGACAAAGCACATAAACACTTCTCCAAAGAAGGGTTTATCGATCTCGATTGGTTAAAGCAAGTTGTTTCCGCAGACTCTGATTTCTACTTTTGCGGGCCCACGCCTTTTATGAAGGCGATGTATCGGGCGCTCAAAGGATGGGGCGTTCCAGATGACCAGATTCATTACGAATTCTTTGGTCCCCAAGGCAGCCTCACAGACTAAGCGGCTTATTGACGCGCGAATATGCGCTCGTTCGGAGGTCAACCAGTTCAGTTACTGGATTGGTTGACCCCTTCGAGTCTCTGATCTGAAGCCAGATGTTTGGCTATCTATCGAGCATTTATCATGAAAGAGCACTCCGAGACTTAAAAATATCCCAACGCGCCCACCATGGGAAGGTCTTTTTCTCTTTACTGCGCGATTAAGCCAAAATCTCGTCAATCAGCTTTAATTCTTCCGCACTAAATTCCAACTGGTTCAAAGCTGCGACATTCTCTTCAATCTGGCTGACACGGCTTGCGCCAATCAGCGCCGACGTGACTCGACCGCCACGCAACACCCAAGCCAGGGCCATCTGCGCCAAAGACTGGCCGCGTTTTTGCGCCAACTCGCCGAGTTTGCGAACCTTGGCGATGGTGGCCTCCGTGACATCTTCCTGACGCAACGCGCCCGAAGATTTAGCGGCGCGCGAATCGGTCGGAATGCCTGTCAAATAACGGTTTGTCAACAAGCCTTGGGCCAGCGGACAAAATGCGATAGAACCCACACCTTCTGCGGAGAGGACATCTTGTAAGCCATCTTCAATCCATCGGTTGAGCATCGAATAGGAAGGCTGATGAATCAACAGCGGCGTTCCAAGTTCGTTCAAAATGTCCACCGCTTTTTTCGTCTGTTCTGCGTTGTAGCTGGAAATGCCGACGTACAGCGCTTTCCCTTGTCGCACCACTTGATCGAGCGCCTGCATCGTCTCTTCGAGCGGCGTGTTCGGATCTGGCCGGTGTGAATAGAAGATGTCCACATAATCCAGTCCCATGCGTTTCAGGCTCTGATCCAAACTGGCGATGAGATATTTTTTCGATCCCCATTCCCCATACGGACCAGGCCACATGTAGTAACCCGCTTTCGTGGAAATGACGAGTTCATCGCGGTAGGGGTGCAAATCCGCTTGCATCATGCGGCCGAAGTTCTCTTCGGCAGAGCCGGCTGGCGGTCCATAGTTGTTGGCGAGATCGAAATGGGTGATGCCCAAGTCGAACGAGCGGCGGACCATGGCGCGACCGTTTTCATATGTATCAATGCCGCCGAAGTTGTGCCACAGGCCAAGCGAGATGGCAGGGAGCTTCAACCCGGAATTTCCGCAGCGGTTGTAGACCATCGATTCATAGCGATCATTTTTAGCTAAGTAACTCAAGTGTTCAACCTCCTGTTTGTTAGTGCATATGTCGAACTATTCTTATTATAGAGAACCCGCTTCAAAAATGATAGTTCTACGATAGATAAAGTGGGAATGATATCCGTGTTCATCTTCTTTGCGGTATCAGCACTGCAAGTGGTTGCTTCCTGGTGTAAAATAGGAACGAGTTTTGCGCTAGGTGCGGCATCAAAGCGCCGATTTCATTTTCAAGATGGGGAGTGTTGACATGAGCGAATCCCATGGTGAACAGCGCGAGCTGGCCACTTTTGCGGGTGGTTGCTTCTGGTGCATGGTCAAGCCGTTTGACCAGTGGCCAGGCATCATCAGCGTCATATCCGGCTACACTGGCGGACATACGGAAAATCCAACTTATGCCGAGGTGTGTTCTGGCACGACAGGGCACTACGAAGCAGTTCAGATCACGTTTGATCCCGCCGTTTTCCCGTACGAGAAATTGCTGGATGTCTATTGGCAACAGATTGATCCAACCGATGCTGGTGGGCAATTTGTCGATAGAGGCTCATCTTACAAAACGGCGATTTTCTATCACAGTGAAGCGCAAAGGCAAACTGCAGAGGCCTCCAAACAGGCGCTTGGCGCCAGCGGACGCTTTGCCAAACCGATTGTGACCGAGATCATCGAGGCGGGGCCGTTTTATCCGGCGGAAGGCTATCATCAGGACTTCTACAAGAAGGATCCCTCGCATTATCAGGGATACCGTAGCGCGTCTGGCCGCGATGCGTTTATTCAGGCACACTGGCGCTAGATTCGTCGCACGGCACGCCTGTCCCAGGCTGGTAAACGGCTTGGGGCAGGCGGCGCTCGTTCCAACTAAACGTAGTTGTATACACTGGGTTGCCAGAAGTCATCACGTCCGCAGTATCATCTCCAATGATTTCAGCCCCGCTTGCACATGTACAGTGTCACCGATATCCACGCCATAGAGTATCAGGAACGCCGTGACGTACAGCGTGCGAAAGCGAGCCAGCCGCCAGGTTGCGTCGTCAATTGCGCCGTAAGCCGCCAAAAACGCGCGCCGTCCCGCAGGCGGAAGGAAGCTGTGGAGGACGGCGAGATCGACCGCAGGATGGCCGAGGTGGACATCGCCCCAGTCGATCACGCCTGAAACAACCCCGCACTCGTCAAGCAGGAAGTTGCGGAAATTGAGATCTCCGTGTGTCACCACGCGTGGTCCGGCCTCCGGCTGGATGGCTGACAGATCATTCAGAATCGGCATGAATGGCTGGATGTCAGGCAGTAGTCCTTTTGAGCGCAGTTCATGCAGATGTTCCTCGAGCTTTGGCAGACGCTTTGCCAAATCCATTCGCCCGATGGTATCTCCTGCAATGCCTGTCTGCTTGGCTTGCTCGACGGGGAAGGTGTGCAAGGCGCGAAGAAACTCTGCCAGTAAAGGGGCGGACGCATTCCGCTGTCCATCATCAAGCTGTTGGGTATATGCTGGGCGGCCAGGGAGATACGGATATCCGCAGAATGGGTAGGGAAACGCGTCGGTCGGCTGACCGATGTATATTGGCGCTGAAATGGGCAGTGGCAAGCTGGATACCAGGCTTGGAATGGTGCGCCGCTCTGCGAGCAGGCAATCGACGCCCGCCTTGCGACGGGGGAAACGGAACACGAATGACCGGTTGACCTGAAATACACGGTTGTCCCAACCCTCGTCTATAAATGAAATCGTCACGGGGGCGAGCGCTGGAAATTGCCCTTGAATGAGTGATTGCGCAAGTGTTTCGGTGACGCTGTACTCTGCGTTCCAAATGGGATCCATCAAGGATATCCTCCGTTTCTTGGGGAACTGCGCGACGGCGCAAAAAAATCAGCTGCTCTCCTTTTGTCAAGGAGAGAGCCGATTTAGAGAGTCAATTCGATGATGTGATTATACTTGTAATTCAAATTGCATGGAATACAGACGTGCATACGCGCCGTCCTGGGCTAGCAACACATCATGTGTGCCTTGTTCCACAATGCCATCTTCCGTCAATACGACAATGCGCTGGGCATTGCGGATGGTAGAAAGGCGATGGGCAATCACGAGCGTCGTACGTCCTTTCGCCAACGATTCCAATGATTCTTTGACAACGCGCTCACTCCGGTTATCCAACGCGCTCGTCGCCTCATCCAGAATCAGCACAGGCGGATTCTTTAAGAATACGCGGGCAATACTGAGGCGCTGCTTTTGACCGCCAGACAGTTTGACGCCGCGCTGTCCAATTTCCGAGTGGTATCCATTTGGCAAGCTCATGATAAAGTCGTGAGCATGCGCGCGCTTGGCCGCCATGATGATTTCATCATCGCTCGCTGCCGGATTGCCATAACGGATATTTTCCATCACCGTGCCCGCAAACAGGTAAACATCCTGCTGAACGATACCGATGTGATGTCGCAGTGATTGTAAATCCATATCGCGGACGTCGATCCCGTCTAGCAACACCGCTCCATTTGTCACATCGTAAAAGCGGGGGATGAGTGAGCATAACGTCGTTTTCCCAGCCCCAGATGGCCCGACCAATGCGACGTACTCGCCCGGTTGAACGCGCAGGGACAGATTGACCAGGACGTGATGCAAATGGTTCTCGTAACGGAAAGAAACCTGCCTGAATTCAATTGCGCCACGCACTTCTGACAGCGTGATGGCATTCGGCTTGTTTTCAATTGCCGGCTTCAAGTTCATGATTTCCATGAAGCGTTGGAACCCAGTGATGCCTTCTTGAAACTGCGTACTCATGTGAGACAACTGTTGAATGGGCTCAATCATAAAGCTGATATAGAGCAAAAACGTGATCAAATCCGCCAAATCCAAGGCGTGATTGACGATAATGGCGCTCCCAAAAATGATCACTGTGATGGTAATCAGTTGGATGAACGTACCAACCCCGTTGAAGAAGTAAGCTTCTGCTTGGTACGTTTTTTTCCGACTATCGAAAAATCGCCGATTTTCTCGGTCAAATTTCTCGATCTCTACACGCTCATTGGCAAACGATTTTACGACGCGGATTCCGGATAGACTTTCCTCGACCTGCAGGTTTACGTCCGCAATGCGCTCTTTGTTCCTTCTCAGCGCCTTGTTTAACACCTTGTTAAAATACAAAGCAAAGACCGCTAAAAAGGGCAAAAAGCAGAAGACGGCGATGGTCAACGGCGCGTTGATCAAGAACAGGATGACAAATGCGCCAACAAAGCGGATGAAATATTTGACGTAGTCTTCCGGTCCATGGTGAAATAACTCGGCGAGCAGCAACAGGTCGTTTGTGATACGAGACATCAACTGCCCGGTTTTTTCCTTGTCGTAAAAGCTGAAGGAAAGCTTCTGCATGTGCGAGAACAACTCGCTGCGCAGGTCGCTTTCCATGCGGGCGCCGACTTCATGCCCTTTGTAGTCCACGAAGTAGTTGCCGATATTTTGAACGGCGACCAAAACCAGCATCAGCCCGCCAATCCAATATACTTTGTGCAGCGCAGTGGACAAGTCTCCTCCTAAAACATCTTTCGTGATATACCGAACGAGCAGTGGAAACACCAAAGTCACGGCGGATACCACAAAATCGCATGCCAAGATGGTGAGATACAGCGGCAAATACGGTTTGTAATACGAAAGAAACCTTTTGACTGGAAAACGCATAATTTACCCCTTTTTTGTGTGATTGAAATCAACACATATAAGGGGTACACCGCTTACATGTTAAGAAGTGTTCCACCCTTATATGTTTGTGCGGTTTGACGCGTCATTTTTTTCATCCAAATTGCCTCCTTGTTGTGATGGTGCTCCTATTATATTCTGAAAATTGGGTCGACGTTTGTTGTTTCGCCATCCGTGACGCATCTATTGCCAAGTTTTTTTGTCACAGAAACTTGAGATCCATCAGAAAAAAATGACGCACGATATACATAAAAATGATGTATATACGTCATAAATGATTGACAAGCAAATCAACATGGATTATAAATTGTACTAGCACCAGATGCGGCGCTACATCGTGTCTACAGGATCAGGGGTGTCTCGGTCTTTCGAAAGCATCGCGGATGACGTATATTGAAAAGGGAAGTTTCGTTTCAGCGATGTGCTTGAGGAAACTTAAAGGGAAAGCGTTTTTTATAAAATGCGTAAGGGTAGAGAGCTAAATGGAAAAACAATCGAGAGTGACAAAAAAGCTGATTGCTGAACAGTTAGGGCTCTCCATCTCCACGGTGGATAGGGCTTTGAACCAGCGAGGAAATGTAAAGCCGGAAACATACCGAAAAGTGCTTGAGGCTGCGCAGGAACTCGATTATTTGGTCAATAAGTCTGCGAGCTTTCTTTCGCGCAAGCAAGCGTTTTCCATTGCGGTCGTCCTTTTGGAATACCCAACGCATTTTTGGGATCAGGTCGAAAAAGGGGCAGAGGACGCTCATCGTGAGCTACGAGACTATGGTTTACACATTGAAATGATTCGCATCAACGATGATGCTGCAAAGAATGTAGAAACCATTCGCGACATTGTGCAGTCGGGAAATTTTGACGCCATTGCGCTTCCTGCTGCGGATGACGCTTACGTGGACGTCATAGACCAATCCATCGACGGGGGATTTCCGGTTTGTACATTGAACATTGATGCGCCAACCAGCAAAAGACTGTTTTATGTCGGCTGTAATTATCATAACGCAGGCAAATTGGCGGGAGAGTTACTGTGCAAGCTGATTGGAAGGTCTGGAAAAGTTGCGTTGGTGACAGATTCCTGGACATCATTTCAATCGCAGCAGAAAATCACAGGGTTTCGCGAGGCGCTCATTGATTACCCTGCCGTCAAAATGGTCGGTCCGCTCAAAATGGAACGGGAAAATCTCACTGATTCTCTCTTGGCCATAGAGGGTGAATTGAAATCTGTTGACGGCATCTATGTGTCAAATGCCGAATTGGATCGAATCGCACAGTTAGACCTCAATGATTCAACTGTGCTTATTGGGCACGATATGAATCGCGCCATTTACCGCAATTTGAATCAAGGCGTCATTACCGCTGTGATTTGTCAGGATCCGGTTGGGCAAGGGTATTTGGCCGTAAAGAAAATGTTTAATTACCTGGCGCTCAATGAGGAGATTGACGTGCAGGAAAACATCACGAAGCTTGAAATTGTCATCAAGGAAAATGCAAAGTTCTATTTTTGATATTTTTTATGCCTCAAAATGACGTACGTACATCAAAAAATGATTTGAATGGTTTTTTATTTGAATTGGGTTGATGGCTTTTAACGTCGTTTTGATGCAGAGGTCATGGTTTGCCTGGTATAGACATCGTGAGACACGTGTCACAGGCGACGCCGAAACGCACTGGATTGGTGGTGAGGCTTGGCATAGAGAGATGTAGATCCTGGAACATTAGTGTAGGGGTGTTTTTTGGATTCTTTGCAAGCGCTGTCGCGTTTGCATCACATTGGAAGATCAGTTCGAGGGGGAGAGCTATTTGAAAAAGATAATGGCAGTTGCATCCGGACTTATCGCATTATCCGCTGTTGTGACAGGTTGCGGCACTTCAGGAAACGGAAACGCCACAGGATCGAGCGGCAGTGGCGGCAAGGTGACTTTGGAATTTCTGCAAAACAAGCCTGAAGTTGTGAACCAATGGAATCAGATGATTCAGAAGTTCGAAAAGCAGAATCCGAACATTCAAATCAAGCAAATCAATCCACCCAACACCGACACCGTGCTTCAGTCGGATCTCGCCAAAGGGAGCGTTCCAGACATCATTGCTATGGGCGCTGACGCAACGTTCATTCAAATGGCCAACAACGGGGTGTTTAAAGATTTGTCTGGCACACCTGAGGTCGGCAAAGTTTCTTCTGCTTATTTGAAGATGCTCGAAGGGGAAGTGGGCAAGAGCACACCTTACGCGCTTCCGTACACGGTCAATGCGGTGCCCATCATTTACAATGTGACACTCTTTAACAAATATCATTTGAAGGTGCCAACCACTTGGAACCAGTTGATGTCCGAAGCACAGCAAATCAAAGCTGCTGGTGGCACCCCATTCTATAACGGTTTTAAAGATGCTTGGACCATTGCGCCGATTTGGAATGCGCTTGCAGTGAACACCGAAGGCCCCAATTTTATCAAGGATTTAAAAGCGGGCAAGACGACGTTCAGCAAGAGCGACGTCACTGCCGCACAACGTTTGCAGCAGTTTGTTTCCTATGGTAATTCGAATCAATTCGGCGTGGATTACAACGATGTCAATCCAGATTTCGCAAACGGAAAATCAGTGTTCTACGCCAACGGCATCTGGACTTTGCCGGTGATTCGTCAAGCGAACCCGAAAATCAAACTCGGCACATTCGTTGTGCCAGCGACCAATGATCCAAGCCAGACCAAGATGGTCTCTGGCGTAGACTCCCTGTTGGCGGTGTCGAATTCCGGAAATTCCGCCAAACAAGCGGCTGCGATGAAGTTCATTGACTTCCTCTTGCAAAACAAGACGGCATCGCAGTATGCATCTGTCGCTGGATTGTTCTCAGCAGTGACAGGCGTCAAGAACACGGACCCGGCGTTGACCAGTCTGCAACCGTACATTGACCAAGGAAAAGTCGTGGACTTTGATGATCACTACTATCCACCAGCAATGGCGGCTGGCAACCAATACGAGGCTGTTCTGCAAGGCGCTTTGTCGAAGAAACAGTCTGTGAGCCAACTGCTGCAACAGATGGACAACTTGTATCAGCAATCAGCTGCACATCAGTAATTACGCTCAAACGGGTTGCACGATGGGGGAATTGCTTCCCCCATCCGCTTTAAAAAATGGAGTCAGGATGGTGTTACGATGGCCTGGATGAGGAGGTCGCTCACCTACTTTTTGATGACAGTGCCCATGGTGGTCGTATTTTTTTACTTTCACACCTGGCCTGCCTTGCACGGCATTTTCCTAAGTTTTACGAACTGGAACGGATTTGGTCCATATCATTTCATTGGATTCAAGAACTATTTGGACCTGCTGCACGACAAACAGATTCTGCACGCCTATGGTTTTACATTTGAGTTCGCCATTGTGACCACGGTGCTGGTGAATGTCATCAGCTTGCTCATCGCCTTGGCGCTCAATGCAAAAATTAAGCTTTCTAAGACGTTTAGAGCCATCTATTTTCTGCCGTATGTACTTAGCACACTGATTGTCTCGTTTATTTTCAATTACTTGTTTTCAAATTTGATTCCGACGATTGCCCAGGATATGCATTTTACGGCGCTGTCGCAGAATATTCTCGGGACAGGTTGGGCGTGGGTCGGCATTGTCATCGTCTCGGTGTGGCAAGGGGCTTCGTTTAACACCCTGCTCTATCTCGCTGGATTGCAGACGATTCCAGAGGATGTATACGAGGCGTCCAGCATCGACGGTGCATCGCCGTGGACGACGTTCTGGAAGATCACGTTCCCGCTAATTGTTCCGTTTTTCACCATCAACATGGTGTTAGCAGCCAAAACTTACTTGCAGGTGTTTGATCAAGTCGTGGGGATGACCAACGGGGGACCTGGAACATCCACACAGTCCATCTCGTTCGTCATTTACACCAACGGGTTAGGTGGCGGAGAACTGGCGTACCAATCCGCCAACGCCGTTGTGTTCCTTATTATTTTAGTTTGCGTCGCGTTGATTCAAGTACGTGTGCTGCAGGGACGCGAGGTGCAGTTATGAGCCGAACAAAAAACAACTGGGTCGCAACAGTATTTCTCATCATCGGTGCCTTGTTTATTCTGTTTCCGATTTACATGGCCATCATGGTGGCTGTCAAAAGTCCGCAGCAGTTGGCACAGTCGGTGCTCAGCATTCCGAACAAATTTCACTGGGGGAACTTTACCCAGGCAATGGCGGTCACACACTATTTCCGCACCTTCATGAACAGCTTCGTCATCACGGTCTTCGCCGTGGTGTTGACGGTGCTCACGCACTCGATGGTTGCTTACGCCATCGCTAGAAATATGCATAGACGGTTCTTCAAGGCGGTGTATTACTACTTTTTCGCAGCCATGTTCGTGCCATTTCCCATCCTGATGCTGCCGCTCGTGCGTCAAATGAGCCACATCGGCTTGGACGGCCGCATCGGTTTGATCATTTTGTACATCGTGTATGGTGTATCGCAAAACGTATTTCTTTACGTTGGTTACCTTCGTTCTGTTCCGATGGAACTGGAAGAAGCAGCTTTGGTGGATGGCGCAAACCGTTGGACCATCTTCTGGCGCATCGTCTTCCCACTCATGGCGCCGATGAATGCCACCGTCGCCATTTTAACCGGTCTTTGGGCGTGGAACGACTTTTTGCTGCCACTTGTGATGTTGTCCAATCCGAACCAGTACACGCTGCCGCTCGTACAATATGCGTTCCAGTCGCAGTACAGCACCAACTACAGCTTGGCTTTTGCCTCGTATTTGTTGGCGTTGCTGCCGATGATCATCATCTACATCTTTTTTCAAAAATGGATTGTCAACAACGTCACCAAAGGGGCAATCAAGTAAAGGGTTTGCCCAAGTGCGGAGATGGCCGCGGGCGATTGTCGAGATATAAAGAGATGCAGCTAGGAGTGACTATCAATGAAATTCAGTAACGGCAATTGGCTCAATCGATCCGGCGTCAATGTCCATTCCCCTGTCGAAGTGCACGAGGTCGTGCGCGATGACGATTCAGTGACGGTATATGCGCCTTGCAAACATTTGGCCACGCGCGGGGCGACATTGGATGGGCCTCTGCTCACCATGCGCTTCTCTTCCCCAATACCGGATGTGATTCACGTTCAGCTCTACCATTATCAAGGGGGGCAAAAACGCACGCCGGAATTTGAAATCCGAGGACGAAGCGGGGCTGTCCAAATCGATGAGGGGGACGAAGCCGTTTCCCTGACGAGCGGGGATTTGACAGTCAAAGTCAGCAAACAAGACATCTGGTCTGTGGATTACTACAACGGCCAAACTCGGCTCACGGGCAGTGGGCGCAAAGGCATGGCTTACGTGGTGGATAACAACAAAGAGGTCTATATGCGTGAGCAATTGGGCATCGGTGTTGGTGAATGCATCTATGGGCTTGGCGAGCGTTTTACACCGTTTGTCAAGAATGGACAGGTGGTCGACATCTGGAATAAGGATGGCGGCACCAATTCAGAACAGGCGTACAAGAACATCCCGCTTTATGTGACCAACAAAGGCTACGGTGTGTTTGTCAACCATCCTGAACTCGTCTCGTTTGAAGTTGGCTCCGAGGTGGTCTCCAAAGTTCAGTTCAGTGTAGCTGGCGAGTATCTGGAATACTACATCATCAATGGACCAACCGCAAAAGAAGTGTTGGAAAAGTATACAGACTTGACGGGAAAACCTGCGCTGCCGCCAGCATGGTCCTTCGGCCTGTGGCTGACCACCTCGTTTACGACGAATTACGACGAAAAAACAGTCAGCCATTTTGTTGACGGAATGGCGCAAAGAGACATTCCTCTGCGCGTATTTCACTTCGACTGCTTCTGGATGAAGGAGTTCGAGTGGTGCAACTTCGAATGGGACAGACGCGTTTTCCCCGAACCAGAGCAAATGCTGCGTCGCTTGAAAGAAAAGGGATTGAAAATCTGTGTCTGGATCAACCCATATATCGCGCAAAAATCCCCACTGTTTGAGGAAGGCGCTGCGCACGGCTACTTGTTGAAGAGACCGAATGGCGACGTGTGGCAATGGGATTTGTGGCAAGCGGGCATGGGTATTGTCGATTTTACCAATCCCGACGCCTGTGCGTGGTTTGCGGAAAAATTGAAGCGCCTCCTCGCCATGGGCGTTGACTGTTTCAAAACGGACTTCGGCGAACGGATTCCCACAGATGTCGTCTATTTTGACGGTTCAGATCCGCAGAAGATGCACAACTATTACACGTATTTGTACAATAAAGTGGTTTTTGATGTGCTCAAAGAAACGCTCGGAGAAAAGGAGGCAGTGCTCTTTGCCCGATCCGCCACCGTTGGCGGTCAAAAGTTCCCGGTGCATTGGGGCGGCGATTGCAGCGCCACCTATGAATCGATGGCCGAGAGCCTACGTGGCGGTTTGTCGCTGGGCCTATCTGGCTTCGGATTTTGGAGCCACGACATCGGCGGCTTCGAAGACGCCTCGGCGCCTGATTTGTACAAGCGATGGGTTGCGTTTGGCTTACTCTCTAGCCACAGTCGTCTACATGGGAGCACATCATATCGCGTGCCTTGGGTTTATGATGAAGAGTCGGTCGATGTACTGCGGCATTTTACAAAACTGAAATACAGTCTGATGCCATATCTGTACCGAATGGCCGTAGACGCCTCAACGCGTGGTATCCCCATGATGCGGCCGATGATGTTGGAGTTTCCAGCGGATCCTACGTGTCATTATTTGGACAGGCAATACATGCTCGGCGATTCGCTGCTCGTGGCGCCTATTTTTAGTGAAGACGGGACATCGTCTTACTATCTGCCACAAGGAATGTGGACGCATTTCCTGACAGGCGAGCGCGTGACTGGCGGCGTCTGGCGCAATGAACATTACGACTACATGAGCTTGCCGCTGTTCGTCCGCGAGAATTCCATCATTGCCGTTGGCCATGATACCACGAAGCCTGATTACAGTTACGGCGACGGCGTCACTTTTCACGTCTTTGCGTTGAGCGAGCGCGCGGACTTGCAAACAGCCGTCTGTGACACGGATGGTTCGGTTGCGATCACGCTTCATGTTCAACGCCACGGGAAGCAGCTTGAAGTACATGCAGAAGGCGCAAAGAACGCGTGGCGTATCCTTCTGCGCAATGTGGATACCGTCACCAGCGTACAAAATGGCACGTGGACACAAACTGAAAGCGGGACAGAAATCACGCCGGAAGTGATTGACGGCGTCATCAAAATTGAACTGAAGTAAGCGTGGGTAGAGGGGGAGGCTTGGAACATGGCCTGCCCCTCCTGCTGAATGAATGGAAGGAGGTTATTTGTAAGAAAAATACTAAGCGGTAGTTTCTCATTTCCATACCCCTGTCGTTTTGTTGGCAAGTCGCCACCATCCTTTAACCCTTTCCTGACTCTGTACCAAATGCCGGATCATCTGTTTGCACTCAGCGTGTTTCTTGCCGACGCAAAAAGAGCCCCATCACAAGGCCACAAATGCTTACCCCCATGGCTATCAAGAACGTATCGCCAAATCCGTTTGCCATGGCCGCCAACCGTGTCCCTGTCGAGTTGGTGACCAGTTGGATATGCTTTGTGATGTTGGACGTCAAAAATCCAGACATCATCGCGATGGCGAGGGAACCGAAAATCTGTTGCCCAGAGGTGGTTATGGGTGTCACGCGGCTAATCAGTTTTGCTGGCGCCGACTTTAGGACGTGTGTGCTGATCTGCATCGAAGTCAATCCTTGTCCAAGACCGAGAAGCGCGAGGTTGGTCGCCAGAAGGAAGATATTCGTGTCTGCCTGAATCCGAGATAGCCAATATAGAGCGGCGGACAACACGGCAAGCCCAGTACAGACAACCGGCCGTGCGCCAAATTTGTCGAACAATTTCCCACCTATCTGCATGCCGACAAACGACAGCACTGCTTGGGGAATGACCATCAGGCCAGAGTGAAAGGTGGAAAACCCCCTCACCTGCTGTAAATAGAGCGGGATCAAGAATAGAGCGCCGAAAATGGCCATCCAATTCATGAAGACAATCGCGAGCCCTTTGCTAAATTCCATCGACCGAAAAGCGTGCAATTCCAAAAGTGGTGTCTGTTGCCGCAGTTCCACGACAATGAATACAGACAGAAGCATCAGTCCAATGGCCAAAGGTACGGTAGTGGACAACGTGCTCCACCCCTCGCTGCCGCCATTATGCACGCCATAAATCAGTGTCGCGAAGGAGACAGGCGCCAAAATCGCGCCAATGATGTCGAGCTTTAGGTGTTTGCCGGCGTCTGATCTCTGAAGGAAGCGATACCCCAGGCCCAACGCCACAATGCCGATGGGAACATTGATAAAGAAGATCCAGTGCCAGTTTGCATATTCCAAAAGCCAACCGGAGAGAAGCGGACCCAACACAGGCGCAATCAGCATCGGCAAACCCAATAACCCCATGATAGCGCCGCGTTTGTCCGGCGGCGCCACTTTAAACGAAAACGCCAAGCCGATGGGCGTAACCATGCCGCCGCCAAGCCCTTGTAGAACGCGAAAGGTAATCAGTTGTGCGGGGGTGGTCGCCATAGCACATAAAACAGACCCAACCATAAACAGGACGACAGACAGCAAAAATACCCGTTTTGCTTCAAACCGATCAGAAAACCAGCCTGCCAAGGGAATCACTGCGGATAACGCGAGTGTATAGCCGGTAATTGTCCACTGCATGGTTTTCAAATCGGCATGGAACGCCTTTTCCAATTGGGGAATGGCCACATTCATCACACTACTGTCCAACATGACCACCAGCATGCCAAAGATGAGCGCCAATAAGGTCGGTAGAATCTTTCTGACAGAAAAAGCTGCCACACTTTCATTTGATAAACTGTTCAAGCGAACACAACCTTTCTTTGATACGCGTGTGTCGAATCAGGAATGACTGACATTTGTTTCGAGACTAACGATGTTAGTTTGGCGGCAGAGAAATTGTGTAGGATGCATACCAAACGGTTTTTGAACGTTCAAGACTAACAACGTTAGTTTCATGATAACAAGAAAATCGGTCTTGTAAAGTATAAAAACTAACGACGTTAGATATTTTGCTTGTCTGGTTTATAATGATTGATATCAACGAATGGAGGTCGTTTAATCTTGAACCCAAACAAGGCCACGCCCATCACGAAGGAAAAGATCGTCAGCGCCTCCTGGGACTTGTTGCGTAGTGATGGCATTGAAAACTTCACCATGCGGAAATTGGCAAAGCAACTGGATATTAAGGCGGCCTCTCTTTATTGGCATTTCCCAAGCAAACAGAATATTTTTCAATATTTGGCGAATGAAATTGCGAAGAAAGTCCTGCTGTCCGTTCGAAATGAGGAAGATTGGAAAGCGGCTCTTTATCAATTCGGCATGCATTTTCGTGAGCAATTAGAAAAATACCCCTGTTCCGCGCAATTGATGATGCAGACATTGCCGTCAGAACCCGAATACCTAGCGTTGATCAACGCCATGCTTATCATTGTCGATCCGCTGCCGCTTAGCGACCGAGATAAGTTCTCTGCGATTGCATGCATGCTCAACTATGTGCTTTCTTTTGAATTGGATCGACATCAACAGAAGAAAGTGAATCTGGCGATGCAACAGGACGGGATGGAACACGTACAGAAACAGTCCGCCAACGCGATGGATCATTTACCTGACCATGTTGCCGATCCGCTTCGTCGGATGCATCGCAATCAAATATTCAGCGAACTTGGGTCGATCAGCATGTTTCAAACAGGGCTTACCATTCTCATTTCGGGCATTGAACAGTTGTCACTCGCGCGAAGAGAAGATGATGTGGGCCATATGGCGTGAATGCCATTGGATGGAGGGCTTAATGAGCAAAGTTTGCATCAGTTCATGTCATAGATATAAATCCCCGAAGTTTTCGCCTTTGCGCGAAAAGCAGACGGATTACTGAAATGCATTTTCCTGAATACCCTTTCAAAGTGAGACAAGCTGCTGAAGCCAAGTCTCTCTGCAATCTCCGAAATTGGCATTTCAGATTCCCGGAGGAGCTTCTCAGCTTGCTGAATGCGCAACTGGTTCAGGTACTTGAGCAGTGTATTCCCTGTTAGTCCTTTGAACAGGCGACAAAAATGGCTTGCGCTGACGTTGTATTGACGGGCCAATTCTGTTAAAGAGATGTGTTTGTCTAAATTGGATTGGAGATACTGCAATATGCCATCCAATGGGTGTGTGCTATCCAATGTTCGTTTGATCACACTGCTGTTTAATACGCTTTCATGAGCGTAGCGGATAATTGCTGTGAAGATCTTAAAGAGGTCAGATTTAATAGATAGCTCATATCCCAACATCTTGCTGTCAAATTCACAAACTAAACGAATAATCGAGTCTACAATCTGTTTGGTTAATCGATTTTCCCGTTCTAGAAAAGTAGGCAAATGAATCTCTTGATTCAGGATAGGGAGTATATACCGATGTTCTGTGTAATCCAGATGCGCATTGCGAAGTAATCGTTCGTTAAAGACGATCGCAATCAGTTTAGTCCCAGGTGATTCATTCTTCGTAGAATGCACTTGCTTAGAGTTGACAAAAACGACGTCTCCTTCAAAAACCTCTGTAAACGTTGTGTCAATTTGCATGGTCAGTGAACCAGAGATGATGTATACCAGTTCCAAATGTTCATGCCAGTGAACGTATATATAGTCTGGGGCTGGTAACGTAAATATATTGATTGGGAAAGCCTGGTTGAGGAAGGAAGTCTGTTCCTTGAACCCCTTTTCCATGTGACTCATCCTTTCAAAGAACGCCTCTGCGGAAACGATTTTGCGGCTATCATATACCAACGTATGCTGTGTGCGAAAAAATCAAAAATACCCCCTTCTATGTGAGTGACTTTCTTGCGCCAATCATCCCACACTACGGCAATCATGTCCTGATGATGATAATTTATGTCGAATAGTCAGTAATTTTAGGCTAATGATTCGCGATGAATGACAGCTATAATGGATGCCTGAAAGGGATTCACAACTATTTGCAAGGGGTTGAATGTGATGAAGAAATACGCAATGACCTGTCTTTCATTCACCACTGGAATCGCTTTCTTGGTTAGCGGTTGCGGTAGTAGTGGCAGCGGCAATTCTCAAAATGGAAAAATCACAATTGATTTTTTAACGTGGGCTTCTGGGCAAGAGTTAACTTCCCTTAAACAGGCGTTCAGTAATTTTGAGTCCACGCATCCGAATATCTCGGTGAAAGCGGATGTTGTGACCAACGGAAATTATGAACAAAAGCTATCCACACTCGTCGCCGCTGGTTCGGCGCCAGATATTGCCTACATGGACTATCCCAATTTATATGGGGAGAAGGGGCAGTTAACAGACTTGACGCAAGATGTGAAAAATATGAAAGGGATCAATTATGCGAAGGGTGGAAGCGCTTTTTTACCTGGACTTATCTTCCAGGACAAAGGGCATGATTGGGGCGTATCGATTGGCCCCGAGATCCCAATGCTTTTTTACAACAAAAATCTCTTTAAACAAGCAGGGATTCAACCGCCTTCTGCAAACCCCCAGCATCCCTGGACGTGGAGCCAGATGGTCGCGGCTGCAAAAAAGCTGACCGTCGATGCAAGCGGCAAACATCCAGGCGACCCAGGGTTCCAGCCGTTGAAAACCAAGACATACGGCGTGGAGGTAAATGAAGCCTATTTTGACCTAGATCCGTTGATGCAAAGTAATGGCGGGGGATACATGACACGGGATGGGAAGACACTGTTGATCGACAAGCCTGCTTCTACACAGGTCCTGCAGTCGATTGCCGACTTGGCTTTGAATGATCACGTTGCGCCGGCGCCCACAGCCTCATCCACCATGCCATCCGGCACGACGATGTTGGAAAATGGTCAACTGGCAATGCTGATTGATGGGCAGTACGATGTCGGAACATTCAATCAAGATAAATATATACCGGGTTATGCAGCGGTCCCGATGTTTAAAACGCCTAAAGACAGCGTGTGGAGTGCCGGGATCTCTATTTTTAAAAGCAGCAAACACCAAAAAGCCGATTGGGAGCTGCTCAGTTATCTCTTGAATCCAAAAAATATTCTAAATATGTATCAGACAGGCGTCTGGATTCCTCCACTGCTCAGTTGGTATACAGACCCCAAATCGGTGAAGTTGTGGGCGAATAACTCGATACACGGCGGAAACTATATGGAAGTCGTGCGGGGAACGGTCACCAATTCCAAAATCGTCTTATCTCCCTATTATAGTTGGGCTAAAAACAATGACGAGATCGACAATAAGTTGACACAGGTACTTGGCAATGTGTGGACAGGCAAACAAACTGCCCAACAGGCCATGAACAGCTCGGCTTCACAAATCCAACCACTTTTGCAGGGCGCTTATCAATAAAAACAACATACAAGCCAAGCCTGGGGGAGTCCTTACATGGTTCCCCCAAAAAACGATTTAAAATTCCGTGAAATGGGGTGCCTTCATATGGCCAGTGAAATGGCTGCTCAAAGCGTTCGAGTAGAGAAAAAACGGAGTAAAATGACACCGTCTGAGAAATCGCGCATGAAGTGGGGGTACCTTTTTATTGCGCCCACCATCTTAGGCATGCTCATCTTCGTCCTCGCGCCTGTGATTTTTGGTTTCATTGTGAGCTTGACGCACTGGGATATCATCAGTCCGATGCAGTGGGCTGGGTTCAGTAATTACAGAAAATTATTTACCGCCGATCCGCTCTTTTATCAATCTTTACGTGTAACGTTTTATTACGGTGTCGTCAGCGTGATTCTGATCAATATATTAGCGCTGTTCTTAGCGAGTCTCTTGAATGCCAAAATTCGCTTTAAAAGTTTCTTTCGTACAGTATTTTACATTCCAACCATTGTACCGCTGGTTGCGGCGATTGTGATCTGGTCGTTCATTTACAATCCAGAATACGGGCTGCTCAATACCGTGTTGGGGTTCTTTCATATTCAACCGCAGAACTGGCTATACAATTCAAGCTTGGTGATTCCGGCGATGATCGTGATGAGCTTGTGGGGCGCTGGGAACAACATGGTCATTTATCTGGCTGCGCTGCAGGGTGTACCACAACATTTGTATGAAGCCATCGATATGGATGGCGGTGGATTATGGCGACGTTTTTGGAATGTCACTGTGCCAATGATTAGTCCAATCATCTTTTTTAATTTTGTCACCGATTTTATCAATAGTTTACAGACGTTTGCCCAAGGTCAAATCATGACCGACGGCGGTCCGAACAACGCCAGTCTGTTCTATATTCTCAATCTGTATAATCAAGCGTTCACAAATAATGCGATGGGATACGCCTGCGCACTTGCTTGGGTATTGTTCATCATTGTAGCCATCTGTGTGGGAATCATCTTTCGTTTCTCAAATCGTTGGGTGTATTACGAAGGAGGTGCACAGTGATGAGGACTTCTATGCAGACAAGAGGAGTTGGAATCAAAATTGTACTTTACGTGTTGCTCACTGTATTCACCATTCTGATGTTGTTTCCGTTCTTTTGGCTCCTACGTAGCTCATTCATGAGTTCAAGAGAGATTTTTTCAGTGCCGATGAAATGGTGGCCCTCGCAACTGCTTTGGTCGAATTTCGTTCAAACATTTCAGGATGCCCCGTTTGCTCTCTATTTTCGCAATACGCTATTCCTGGTCGTTGTCAATTTGATTGGCGCGATACTCAGCAATAGTTTCATTGCTTTTGGATTTGCCCGCATCAAATTCAAAGGTCGAAATTTTTGGTTTGTGTGTGTGCTGTTGACCATGATGATTCCGTCGGTGGTGATGTTCATTCCCCAGTTTATCGGCTGGAAAGTGCTTGGTGCGTATAATTCGTATTGGCCTTTGACGCTACCTTCGTTTTTTGGAAATTCGTTCTTCATTTTTTTACTGCGGCAATTTTATCTGTCGATTCCGCTGGATTACGATGAAGCGGCATTTATTGATGGTGCGAATTATTTTACGATTTACAGTAAGGTTATTCTCCCTCTGTCGAAACCTGCAATGGTGACCGTCGGCGTGTTTACATTTATGGGCACATGGAATGATTACTTCAATCCGATGCTGTATTTGAGCAGTCAGAAGCTGTGGACGCTGCAGCTAGGTTTGTCATCTTTCTTGGGTCAATATACGTCCAATTGGCAGTTGGTGATGGCGGGGGCATTGGTGACTTTACTGCCTATGTTGATTGTGTTTTTCTTCGCGCAAAAGACGTTTATCGAGGGCATCAGTTTGTCCGGTGTCAAAGGCTAGTTTCTGAAGCGGCAATTCACGCTCAAAGAAAACCACCCTGATTCGGATAGGGTGGTTTTAAATTTGCTCTGGATTTATCACTTTGGACTTTTATTTCTCTATTCTAAATGGTTAAGTAAAGTCACTAGACAAATTGTAGTAGTATGGGTCAGATTCCTCTGCGGAAGTTGAGTTAAAATGGTAGAGGAAAAATCCCAACAGTATTTCGTTTTCATTCATTTCTATATATGTATGTCAAGTATCAGTAGACATAAGGCTTAAGGGCGCTCATTGTTGCTGTTTCATTCGAACGGATATGACTGGAAAGGAGCAACTCCATTGACATCTGCTACTCTACATAAACGTGAGCAACTGGCACGGCGCATGATGGTTCGGACATTGATGCTGTTGTTTTTCTTCATCCGTTTGATCCATATATTGTTCCGGCAGAATCTATCTGGCGCGATTCAGCACAGGAGTGGACAGAACCGATGCGCACTGAACTGGGGATAGCAGAGAGTGAGATGATGAGCGGGATGGAAAAAAACTCGAAGCATTCAATCCTTGATTTGATTGAACGCCTGTCCCCGGACACAGCAGATTTTGTGCGCTGCGCGGCTGACGCATCGGGAATCAAGGTTTTTTATCACGATGGGCGTCCGCCGAATCAAGGTGTGTACTGTCTTGTTCACTGGCAGGGGACGAATTATGCTTACGCATCGTTTATGCAAGAAATGGTAGATATCGATATTCTCCAACTTATCGAGTCTACCATCGGATCGTATATCGCCGATAAGGAACCATTGTGTTTTAACGTGTACGGAAGAAATGCAAACATCGTCAAATGTGTGAGGGACTTGGGGTTCGCCTCGGACATGGAGGGTTTTGAGTTGGCCTATCAAGGTGCCATTCCGCCTGAAGTTCCCATTGCTAATCTGGTCGTCAGGTCATTTGAACGGTCGCAGTTCAATGAGTTCGTGCACTTGTTTGAGCAAGCTTATTATCCATTGAACAAGGAAAACGGTTGGCCAGTGGATTGGTATTCGAATCATAAGGATATCTTCGCTCAACGTCTAGAGGCTAAAGCGCAGAAAAATGAACTCAGAGCGTTTTGGAACGAAAACGCCCTTGTAGGTGCGTATATTGTCGATACGAATTACATCAGTGATCTGGTTGTGCATCCCCAATACCAAGGACTCGGTTACGGAAAGATACTTTTGCTACATGCGACCAAGGCTTTGATGAATCAGGGAGAAACCAAACCTGTTTGTTTGCGCGTTGCCAAATCCAATCAAAAGGCAATTCGTTTTTATCAAAAGTATCACTTTGCTGAAATCGCTTGCTTTGCTGAACATACCTTTCCGAAAGAATGATACCGTCGGGAATGGCAATTCGAGTTACAATTATTTGTAGGGGGGATTAAAAATGAACATCACCTTATTGACGATGGGCACCTTGGGCGATTTACGGCCATTTCTCGCGCTTGCTCTTGGACTACAGGAAACGGGTCACCAAGTTTCATTGGCCGCACCCGAAAATTTTGAGACTTATCTTCAACAATTCCCTATATCCTACAATTCGCTAGCCGGAAACACCCAAGAAATTCTTGAATCCGAAGAGGGGCGTCGGTGGATGGCTTCCGGTAATGTAAAGGAATTTATGAAAGCGCTGCAGCGAATCAGTCATGAAATACGTTACGAACTTCAGCGGGACCTTTTTCTTGCCTGTCAGGATTGTGATGTAATGATCGTTCACCCTTTATTGTTACCCCATGTCACAACCCTTTCCGAAAAACTAAAGAAACCTTTTTTGTTGGCCACGCCTTTCCCATTCGTCTCCACCACAAAGGAATTTCCTCAATTTTTGGTCAGGGCCAAACGTCTACCTTTCGGATTCATGAATCAACTGACGCATCAAGTATTTTCAAAGGTGTGGCAGAATTCAAATGCAGGCGATATAAACGAATGGCGTTCACAACTGGAACTGGCGCCACTTCGCGGCTCCGTATTTAAAAGATTGGCCCAACAGCGGATACCCATTCTCCATGCGTACAGCCCTTCTATCATTCCTCATCCCAAAGACTGGGGCGATCACAACTTCATCACGGGTCAATGGAAAATGGATGATAAATATATACCCAAGCATTCAGAGGAAAAAACAAGCGACCATCTTGCAGCGTGGCTGGACCGTGGGCAGGCTCCCATTTATTTTGGCTTTGGCAGCCTACCCGTTTTGGAGCCGCAGAACATGATCGATATGGTTTTGGATATCACAAAATCGCTGAATGCAAGAGCGATCGTTGCTTCTGGCTGGTCCAACATGACAGTGGAAGGAACACCACTGCAGGATTCTGTGTTTATGATCAAGTCTGCCGAACACGAATGGTTGTTCCCTCGCTGCAGTTGCGTAATCCACCACGGGGGTGCAGGCACGACGCACACTGCTTTGGCATCAGGGACACCTTCGATGATTTGCTCGACTTATGCGGATCAGCCCTTTTGGGGAGAAAGAATCACGGAACTGAATGTCGGGCGTCATTTGCCTTTTCCTAAAATGACTAAAGAAAATCTGACACGAGCCATTCAAGACTTGCAAGATGAATCTGTAAAAGCCAGAGCGGCCGAATTAGGGAAGTCCATCAAAGCGGAAAATGGTCTACAAAATGCGATGGATTGGCTAGAAAAACATTTGTCTGCTGTTCCCATCTATACGAGTAATTGAATGAAGGAAGGTAGCCATTCAACAGGTTCCCACACTCGCGGAGGGATGATTTCTGATGGAGCTAGTTTATGTTACCTCGAATGCTGCGAAATTCGAAAACAGGGTACGGTGATGGACCGATTGGTGAGACCGGAGAACGCGGATTTTTTGCTGTCCGATCTCGCTGGCGATGAAGTGATTCGCTTTTGGAGTGAACATAGTGCGTTTCACCAGCTGAAGGAATGGCTCATGCGTGAGTATACCTAACTTATAGTGTTAGCGCTATATGACGATTACGTGGGAGTGATTTTACTTGGATTTCTATCGTTATCACGGACTGGGGAACGACTATCTTGTGGTCGATCCAAATAAGACCTCGGTTCCAATAAATGAAGAATCTGTGCGAGCCATCTGCAAACCTCATTTTGGTGAGGGGGCCGACGGGGTATTATATGGTCCATTGTTTACCAAGAGTGGAGACATTCAATTACGTATTTTTAATCCAGATGGCAGTGAAGCGGAGAAAAGCGGAAATGGAACAAGGATTTTTGCTCGATATCTAGTTGATGAAGGATATCGAAATAGTGTGGAGCCATTTAGCTTTCAAACGCTCGGTGGCATGGTTACCGCACACGTGATAGATCGCCGGAACAAGATTGTGATGGACATGGGGGCGGCAACCTTTCTCAGTACGAAAATACCCGTGCTGGGAGAAGAAAGAGAGGTTGTTAATGAACATCTAGCTGTAAATGGCAGGAAGTTGACCGTAACGTGTGTATCCATGGGGAATCCTCATTGTGTGGTGCCTGTAAACATGTTATCAAAAGACCTTGCTTTAGAAATGGGGCCTCATTTGGAGAATCACGCTATGTTCCCGAACCGCACAAATGTACAATTTATGCGAGTTATAGATCGACATCATATCCAAATCGAGATCTGGGAACGCGGCGCTGGTTATACATTGGCGTCGGGTAGCAGTAGCTGTGCTGCGGCGGCTGCAGCTTTTCGCTTGGGGTTAACGCAAAATACCGTCAAAGTTCAGATGGCAGGTGGGGAGCTTGAAATAGTCATCTTGGATAATTATAAGATACAAATGACGGGACCCGTGGTTTTTGTATCTAAGGGGGTTTTATCCAACGAAATTTTTGCTTGACTACCGTAGAAGTGGAAAGATACGAGTTGTCTTCAAAAGAAACACAGGGATATGATTGTGTTTTTTTAATAACAGCAAAAAGATCGAGGACAAGCCCCGCGATCTTTTCACTGCTATACAACCAACTGGATCAATTGAATCTTATGATTTTAACTCGAATGTTTGCTATTTTCGCTTTCTTTTCACGGCCTGATGTTACGTCATCTGCTTGAAATCATTCATATGAGTTTAACAACGAAAGGCTAGGTAACATCAGAAGTACAATGGGGGCAATTGTACTTCCATTTTATCAGCAATGAGCGTATAAAATTCTGGTAGGTTTGGGTTTTCTGAATTTCTTATTTCCTCAAACGTGCGTATAAACAAGCCTTGGGATGCAATGGAAGTTAGAATTTCACCTACAGTCCAGCTTCGTATTAACACCTTGCCCAATCCGGAACGATCTTCTTCTGGAAGAAGTTTTGCAAATGCCACTTCACCTTCTACGATGGCATCTCTAAAATAAATCCCTGATGGATTAGGTAGATTTCGAGTACTAACCAATAATCTGGAGAAAGGATGAAAGTCGGTTAAAATCAATCGCCCTCCCTGTTTTAATCTTCGATTAACCACGGAAAATATGGAGTTTAGATCCATGAAATAATGCAATATACCAAATTCCATCAAAACGATGTCAAATGTCCCGAGTGTATCTTCATTCGGGATGTTCAGCACATCCGCCGCGATGTAATTGAGATGAACGCCTGCATGGAATGCAGTCTCAGTGGCATATAATTTGCTCTCTTGAGATATATCCACTACGGTTACATCGGCGCCCAACATGGCTAGAGATATTGCTCTTCGACCAGTTGAACCAAGGAGGTTTAGAACTCGCTTTTCTGCTGGATCACCAATGTATTTGAGCCAAAGATGTAAAAGCTCCCGATGTTTCTGTTTCAATTCTTCGGCAAGTTTGACAGGAGTTCCGTAGTGTCTTACCCAAGCATCATACGCTTTTGTATTCCACGCTACCTTATTGGCCCTCGTCATCTCTTCTTGCATGCAGATAGACCTCCTTGGATACTGATGTTTGGAAAGCGCTAACATATCATTATACTT
Source organism: Alicyclobacillus fodiniaquatilis (assembly GCF_042678105.1). Taxonomy (NCBI): domain Bacteria; kingdom Bacillati; phylum Bacillota; class Bacilli; order Caryophanales; family Alicyclobacillaceae; genus Alicyclobacillus; species Alicyclobacillus fodiniaquatilis. Next base: position 162,233 of record NZ_JBHUCX010000044.1, on the reverse strand, counting down.
GATGTTTGTAAAGCTTTCTTAAACATAGTCCGTGGAGAAATATCCTCGGTCTACTGTTCCAACAAAACATGTACGTTAAACGTTATATTGAGAGAACATTTTAGGAGGTTGTGAAGATGAAAAATGATAAGGAACTTCTTGATTTTTACCTAGAGCTAAGAGGGCCGGAAGCTCAACCGTGGAATTTATCCCCTGAATCACTGTATTTGGAGTATGTAACCCGCGATTACATCAAGAAACATCTTAAAATTTTTGAAGGAATACAAGTGTGTAATGTGGGGATTGGTGTCGGAGAATGGGATGATTACCTAGGATACCTACTTGTGGGTAAGGGTGAACTCACCAGCATAGATATTGACAGTGAAATTTGTGGAATGTTCCAATATCGACAGATGAGAGAAGCACATCCGAATGCGTCAAAAGTGCTGTGCATGGATATTTTGAACTCTACTATTCCATCAGAGCAATTTGATGTTGTTACAATTATCGGTTCAACGGTGAGGGAGACAGGGGAGTATAAAAAGACTCTTCGAGCCTGTATTGATCTTGTGCGCACGGGCGGACACCTGATCTATATGGATTTTTTGAAGAATCATAGTGAAGAGAAATTTATTGATTTTATAAAAGAGACTGAGCTTATTCTCGAAGACATTACGATTTTTGATAGTCATCCAAGCGTAAGTTGCTTTCTTTCCAAAACCAAAAAAGTGATGGAAGCCAGATGAAGTGAACATTGTATACTGCAGGATGGTTTGAGCCGGATCGATTGACTGTCTGTAGTTCCGTATGTTTGCCAATTATCCGTACATGAGGTCGAAGATGTTATCCCATTTTCGAGATAGGTCAATGTAGTACTGCCCAAGCCATCCGGGCGTACATTCGCTGGCAGAATAAACATAAACGCGACGAGCGAATTCTAAGGGAACAAAAGAAGATCAAGGTTGCCTGATGGGGCACTAGCTGTTTCTTTCATAGCAAAATCCCGAGTTTTTTACCCTCGGGATTTTAGTGGGAACATGATTCACAGACTTACTTTTCTCCAACCACCATTCCCAACGATATCCATCGACCTTCGTCACGAAGAATTAACTCTTGTTCGGGGGCATGGTCTGTCTGTGACATGAGATGTTTTTCCCTATATTCTAACCACCACTGTCGAGCTTGTGAGAAATATTCACTATCAATGACCTTTAGTTGGTATTGACGGAACAAATTGCAGTTCCACGCAACAGTTCGGAAGCACCTCTGAAAGCTTCCACCTGTCTGATTGTCTAGTTCAGCGATTTCATCGGGGATCGGGGCGGGTAAGCACATCGGTTCAGCGATTCCTACACGGCCCCCGGGTTTGACAACTCGAACCATTTCAGCCAAGGTGATCGGACGGTCATCTTCGATCATTTCGAATGCCCCAATACTAATCACTGCGTCGAAGCAGTCGTTAGGGAAAGGCAGCGACTGTGCTTTTAGTCGCATTGCTAGCACTTGATTTTCTACGCTGAGTAACTTTGCGTTAGTGTGTATTTCGATGCCATCGCTCCAAGGCTCCAAGGCAACTACAGACACACGCCAATGTTTAGCTAAGGTTGCAGCGATTTGACCAGATCCCGCTCCAACTTCCAATACTCGCATCCCTGGCTGAATACCTAAGGCATTGACTAAAGGAAAAGCCATCTCGAAAGAACCTGGTCCCCAAGCGGCTGGATTGTCAATCTGCAGAAATGGATTATTCAACAAAATGCCCCTTCTTCAGGGGAAATACGCTGGTTTGCGGGCTAATAGGCGCTATCCCCTGTGGAAAGTTTTGCCCTAATTCGTATGCCATTCATCGCGCCACCTCCTAGGTCACTGTTTAGAAATGTGCTCCTTGTAGCTATGACAAATCCCTTCTATGAAAAAGAATGGGTTCGACTTATCTGAACGGGACACCAAGTCCTATCCATGAAACCCTCTAGGTCACCCAATAACGGACGTTAAATCACCTCGTTATCTTAATGCTCCAATATCTTTATAGGGTTAAATGGGTTTATATGGTGCAATCATCCAAATAATTTAAACACTAGATGGTTTGAAAACACGAAATGTAAACATACCGAATAACAATACGGCGGTGCTTATCAATAACCCAACAAGCCAGTGTTCACAATGTAGCAAAACACCTGGAGACTCCAACATGCTTGTCGGAGGTCCTGCCCAGGAATCGCCCCTATTTTTCATAATAACGTACGTATGATACTTTAAGCATAAATAATACACACCATAGAACGCCGTTACACAAGCAATACAAAGCCATATACACTTTGCGATCACGAACAACACTTTGTTCAAAAATGACCCTCCCAAGAAAGGCTTCTTCAATCTTAACATATTCAGATCCTGGACAAAGAGTTTGTGAAGCTCGATACCAAAGGAAAATCAAAGCCATGAAATCAAGATTGTCAAATAGACTGGAGGTCAAAAAATGGAGTCTGAAGTATATTTATCGCGCCCATCCTTGGCATTGCAAAATGCGTACCTTACCTTTTACAGGGAGTGGGTAGAGCGTGGGGAAAAGATGGTGCCCTGGGTGATTTCCAGAGATCCGACAGACTTTCAGGGCATGATTGAGTTTCTGCTCAAGAACGAGAAAGGTGAACAGTTGCCAGATGGATGGGTTCCTGATTCCACGTACTGGATGGTCACTGGGGAGCGGCGAATTGTGGGCGTGGTCAATATTCGACATGGGCTAACGGAACAACTGTTGAACAGAGGCGGGCACATTGGGTATGGCATTCGACCTTCTGAGCGACGAAAAGGATATGCGACAAAGCTGTTGTCGTTGGCCTTGGAAAAGGCTAGGGAGTTGGGACTAGAGAAGGTCCTCGTTGTCTGTGACGAGTGGAATGTAGGCTCCGAAAAGACGATACGTAAAAATGGCGGCGTTCAGGATACGAGCTACGTTGAAGACGATGGCAACGTTATTCTGCGGTTTTGGATTGATCTATGATCTTATGTTTTTATTTGATTAAGTTGACCGCTGGCTTAGCCTTGCGGTTTTTTTGCGTTCAAAAAAGAGGATTGGGGAAATGCGAATGGCGAGAACGTTGAGTTCATTGGGATGGGATTCTTTTTTTGAAGAACAAGATTTGGTTGCTAAACACAGTGGATGCTTCCCGGCCAGAATTGTGGGCCGAGTCGCTCAACATCCATCCCGACAACTTTTGGATTGATTCACTTTGATTTTGAACTCGACAATCTCTGTTGGCAGGAAGATGGTGTTGGCATTCTGGATTTTGATGACTGTGCATATGACTGGTATGCCGCAGACATTGTCTTTGCGCTTGAAGCGCTTTTGGAGAAAGATGACGATGTGAATCATCCCTTGTTCCAGTCATTTGTCGAGGGATATCGCGAATATGCTTCGTTCGATCCGGCGATATACTCGCAAGTGCCCATGTTCAGGAGAATGGGCGCCCTGATCAGCTACGCGAAGCTCGTTCGCGCCATTGATGTGCCTGACGAGGAGGCTGCGCCAGAGTGGTTTCAATCATTGCATGCCAAGTTGACCGATTGCGTCGTCTCATATAGAACGTCACTGGAGCAGCGAGGGTTGTAAGAACCGTGCGCTGGGGAGTCGTTTTCCGACTCCCCAGATGTGAAACTTGGCGATATTGCAAATCATACCAGGGAGATAAAAACCAAGCTTGCTTTGTCAGCGTTTTTGTTTATCTTTAAGAAAACGCTTGCATCAATTGTCCAAAATCGATGCCAAAAAGGGGATGGCCAAAATCAACGGGATTTATAGCGCATTGCTCGTGCCATTTGATGCGTCCGGCAAGGTGATTGAAAAAGGATTGCGGCAGGTCGTGCGGCACAATCTGGATGTCTGCCAAGTCGATGGTCTGTACGTAAATGGCAGCTCTGGTGAGACATTCATGCTCTCAACCGAAGAAAAAAAGCTGATTTTTGAAATTGTGAAGGACGAAGTGCAGGATCAAGCAACATTGATTGCACAGGTGGGATCCATCAACCTGCATGAGGCCATCGAATTGGGAGAGTTCGCAACAACGTTGAACTATGATTGTCTGTCCGCCGTGACGCCGTTTTATTACAAATTCGATTTTGCGGAGATCAAATACTATTATGATTCGATCATCGCTGCAACAGGCAAGGACATGTTCGTCTACTCCATTCCCTCATTCACTGGCGTCAATTTGTCACGCTCTCAATTTGAGCAGTTATTCCAAAACGAAAAAATCATCGGCGTCAAATTTACATCGGGTGATTTTTATCTACTTGAGCGGATAAAGCGAAATTTTCCAGGAAAACTGTTGTTTTCCGGCTTTGATGAAATGTTGCTGTCGGCAGCGGTGATGGGCATCGATGGGGCGATTGGCAGCACATTTAATGTGAATGGCAAGCGAGCCAAGGAAATACTTGCCTCCGTTCGCCAAGGCAATTTGCAAAACGCCTTAGCTGTTCAACATGAGACCAATGATCTGATTGAAGAAATTTTGGCATTGGGTATCTATCAGACGCTCAAAGGAATTTTGAAAGTGAAAGGGATTGACGCTGGTGTATGTCGAGAACCGATGAAACGGTTTGATCAAAACCGGCGCGATGAAGTGAAAAGATTAGTGGATAGATTCTCACTATGAAAGACACATGATGCAAAGTGAAGTGTTTGGTTTGCCGGATCGATAAAGGTCTTAGGCCGAATGGCGTATGGATGCGGTGCTACCTGTGCCATAACATGAGACTGACGGAGACTTTCCCGATGTGAACGGTGTCTTTGTCAATTTTCCGGCGAGGGAGATGCCAGCATGAGAACCAGTTGGGTTGAGATTTGTGTAAGCCATCTTGATGAGTCCGTCGTATGGTTTGAGAACGTGCTCGGGTTTAAAGCGATAGAACATGATGAACATTATGCAGGTTTGCGGCGAGGTGAGACAACCATTCTGCTTGGGTCTGACAAAGGTGACTATTGGCAATCCGAGCGATCTCGCTTGCCTGAACCTGGGACGCGAGGCGCAGGGGTCGAAATTGTCCTGTTGGTGGATAACGTTCAACAAGTCTACGAAACAGCGCGACAGGCGGGGGCAGAAATCGTCCGTCCGCTGGAAGTGTGGCCGTGGCATATGAAGCAGTTTTGGGTGCGACATCCGGATGGCTATTTGCTGCGGCCAGCCGAGCGGATAACGGAGGCGGAGTAAAGTGGCACGCGGTTTGCACAAACAGATTAGGTAGGGGGGTATGATGTCTAATCTTATCCTTCCGACAAATTTTGTCGGGGACAGAATTTTTGTGTGTCCGATCACAATCGATGGCGTCAAACTGACCTTTTACACGGACACTGGTGGCGGAGCGATGCTCATAGCACCATCAACAGTAGAAAGATTGAACTTAGAAGTGTTTAAAGAGACAACAGATGAAGGAGAACTTGAATCTGTCCATTTTCCGGAATTTCGCGCTGATGCATACTTACCCAGTGCCATCAACAGCGACCGGATCAGAATTTCCATAATTACATGTCCCAGTGGATGGATAAACGGGTCGAGGGGGCTTTGGGGGGCTCGGTATTCCGTTACTTCTCCATCACGGTGGATTATCCGCATGCAATGGCTTATTTTCATAGATAAGCTTTTTCGTCGCTCGATTGAAAAAAGGAGGCGCAAATGATGACGAAACCTGCAGTTCCTCCGGCGCGCATTGAACAAATGCTCCAGCGCCGTTGGGGGGAGATTTCCGCATTTCATCAACTTAGCGAGGGATTGTCTTCCCAGGCGTTCGGATTTTGCCACGATGGTGCCGAGTTTGTCATTCGAGTTAATCGCTCCATCGTCGGCTTTCAAAAAGATGCGTATGCAAGCGCGCAATTCAGCTGTGCGCGCGTGCCCATCCCGGATATCATCGAGATCGACCATTTGGATGAACATCACGCCTTCTGTATTTCCAGTCGTGCGCGTGGCATGAGGTTGCACGACTTGGATGAGGCAGCGATGCAGCGAATGGCGGAGCCAACGGCGAGGACCATAGCGGCAATCGCCATGTCCAACTTAGATAAAACATCCGGTTTTGGCCGTTTTGATCCGCATGGCGTCGGTGCGCACCCAAGCTGGTGCGATTATCTGATTAGCATCACCGATGATGGGCGAAATGATTGGGAGAAGGCCAGCGAATATGTGGACATGGAGCAAGTAAAGCTACTATTTCAACTTGTGCACCAGTTCAGTGAAACCTGTCCCGAGGAACGGCGGCTGATTCACGGTGATTTCGGCTCTTACAACACGCTCAGCGATGGTCAGCACATTACGGCGGTGATTGACTGGGACTTGGCCTTGTTTGGGGACCCGCTGTATGAATGGGCCAATCTCGCCTTCTGGGGCGAGGACAGAATGAAGCTCGTGATCCGACAGGCGAGAGAACTGTCATCTCTGCCACAGTATCAAGAACGTCTTTTCTGCTACCAACTTCGCATCGGGCTACAGGAGATATACGATAGCGCGGTGAGAGAGAATCCGGTCGATCTCGATTGGTTGACGACACGCTGTTCACACATTGTGGAAGCGTATGTTTGATGTGGCTTGACGCGTTTATGGCGTGTAAATATAACACAAACGAGGAGGGAAGCTGATGAATCAGCTGAATACCGCGCAACTGATCGAAGTTCGTGGAAAGCGCTTGCATGTCGAAATGGACGGTGCAGCAGATTTGCCTGCGCTTGTCTACTTACACGGTGGCCCTGGCGCAAGTTGTTACGATTTCGTACAGTTCCAAATGAAACGTCTTGCCAAGCACTTTCACGTCATCGCGTTTGATCAACGTGGCGTGCTTCGTTCTGACCCGATTCTGGCTGATGAACCGTTTGGGATGGACGATCTCGTCGAGGACTGTGAAGCGCTGCGCATTGCCTTGGACATCAAATCATGGAGTGTTCTTGGCCATTCGTTCGGAGGTCATCTTGGTGTCAGGTATGCAGTAGCTTATCCAAAGTCTATCGATTGCTTGATTTTGGAGTGCCCGTCGTTTGATTTTGATTTATCATTGCGATCGCATCTTCGCGCGTTGGGATTGGAGTTTCTGAAAATGGATGACCGCGCGCATGCAATTCAGGCGCTTGCTGCCGCGAATGGAACGCAGGATGGCCGTGGTACGTTCGACGTTTTTCAGACGCTGGTTGATGGATTGGGGTCGGAGCGTTGGGAAGCCATGCACATTCATGGACCAGAGAAGGGTGTGTTTCCCCGTTTAGCCCAAGAAGCTGATTTTCAGGACGAACAGTGGGGACGAGCAGCTATGCATTTCAGTGGATTACTGCGGGACGGGAAGATTTATGAGTCCATCATCCCACTGCTGTCAGCCATCACGCAGCCCAGCCTGTTGATAAAGGGAAAATTCGATTTGGTGACGTGTGACAAACAGTTGCTCGCGTATTTGCAAAACGTGACGAATGGAGAAGTGGCGATGTTTGAACACAGTGGGCATTTTCCTCGTATTGAAGAACCGGAGTTGTACGAAGATGTTGTACGTCGCTTTGTGTACAAACATGTTTCTGTCGGCCGAGTATCCGCAATGCAAGTGACATGAGGGAATAACAACGGTTGTGCAGTCAGGCGACATGGTTGGCGATACGGAGAAAATTGCAGACGAACGAAAGGTCATCCTGCACGGTTTAGCAGTCAGCCTGGGATGGCTTTTTGTGTTGCTATGAAATATGTCAATTTAAATATGCGGGAATAAGTCACAGAAGCGGAGTTCGTAGATTCGCTCATACAAAAAAACTGGCTTCAAAAAAAGAATGTCCTCCGAGAACAGCAATTCTTTGTCTTTCTGCGAACGACGCACTACACCATCATATGACTGCGTCTTCCGCACAATTTTTTTTGTTTATACCTAGCACGTATAGTTTATCATTATTTCCCAGCAATTTTTATCAAAGAATCTATGGAATCGCACAATATATATCAATACACCTACAGCGCCATTGAATAAAATAAATAACAGTATTTTAGTCATGATAACGTTTTCGTCTGGGGACGAAAGAATGTTGAATATTTGGCAAAGGGCAGAGAAATCGTGGGTGATGTGATGGCCTTTAGGGATATTTGGAGGTTGGCGAATGTACAAGACAGATTACCTTACGAACCGCATCCTGACGCAGAACACTGTTTATGTGCAGTATCGCAAGACCGCGAAAGCCCCCAACATCACATGTCCACATCGGCATTACGGCTATGAAATTTATTATTTTCAAAATGGTGAAGCGACGTACATCATTGGCGATAAGATTTATACGCTTTTGCCAGGGGACATGCTGCTGTTTCGTGGCGACATATCGCATCACGTCAATCCTAGTGAACGGAGGCCTTACTTGCGCAGTATTCTCAATTTTCGTGAAGAGTACATGGGGCGTGTTCTGCATCCATTTGTACAAGAAAGAATGAAGCAGTTGTTTAATTCATCCAGCGGGGAACGCTTGCATTGGAGTGAGCAAGAAAGTGGTGAGATAGAGCATCTATTCTCTCAAATTGCGCAGGAGGAACGTGAACAGAAATTGGGCCACCAAGACATGACGAACGCTTTACTGACCATACTGATTTTGTGGATTTTGCGCAAAAATGAAGAATCCATTACGCGTAGTCATCTCATCCATTTTCAGGGGCAGCGTGAAACAAATGTTGAGCGCGCGCTGCGAGTCATCAATAAGCAGTTTCGCAAGCGCATGTCGCTGGAAGATATCGCGGCAGAGGTTCACTTAAATAAACATTATTTGTGCCATTGTTTTAAGCAAGTAACCGGTTTGACCATCAACCAATACCTTACCAAGCTGCGTATTGACGAGGCAAAAAAATTGATAACAGAGACAAGCAAGCCCATCGGGATCATCGCTGAAGAAATTGGTGTAGGCGGAGTTGCACAGTTTAGTCGACTATTTCGGCAATATACCGGAGTTTCACCGCGGGCGTATCGACAAGGGGACTTGCGTTAACATCATGGATCACTTCGTCGATGTCCACAGGGTACATACTTGTACATCAACGGGTTATCCTGTGTTTCGTTATGGGTATTTTTATATAAATATCATTAATCGTGGATTAATAGTGAGCCTGAATGGGAGGTGGTGCCAATAGCCATTCCTTCACTTCAATCTGGGGTGTTGCTTCAATTGTCATTTTGTGAAACCAATTTAGATGGGGGAAGCTGTAGATGAATAAAGTTTGGGGAACTGCAGTTGGGTGTGTTTTGGTAGCCAGTAGTTTGATGACGGGCTGTTCATCCAGCAACAGCGGATCTGGTGGATCTGATGGAAAGATCGTATTAAACATGGCGTGGTGGGGGAGCGCGCCGAGAGCGAAAGTGACCAATCAGGCTGTAAAAGTCTTTGAGAAGGAACATCCAAATATCCAAGTAAATGTGTCATATGCTGGTTTCTCAGGGTATTTTCAAAAATTGCCCACCGAAATCAGCGGCGGTGATGGTCCTGATGTCATGCAACAAGATGTGTCTACCATTGCCAGTTATGCGCAGAGAGGTTCACTCCTTCCTTTGAGTAAGCAAATCATCGATACGTCGTCAGTGGATTCAGTTGTTTTGAAAACGGGTGTGATCGATGGGAAATTATATGGAATTCCATCAGGTGTTGAAGGGGCGGCGGCATACTACAACCCAGTCCTGCTCAAAAAAGCTGGGGTGACCATCAAACCCAATGAGCAAATAACCTGGACACAGTACGCGCAAATTGCAAATCAGGTCACACAGAAACTGCCTGGTGTCTATGGCACATCGGATCTAGTGGGGAATGAGACCTTCTTTCAGTACTATTTGCGTGAAAAAGGTGAAAGTGAATATACGACAGATGGAAAACTAGGATTTGATAAACAGACGCTTGAGGATTGGTTGAATTATTGGGCAGCGCTGCGCAAATCTGGTGCGGCTCCGCCAGCTACTTATACCGCTTCACAGGCAAATGTCGATGAAGGACACAGTGCCTTCGCGATTGGAAAAACACCTTTTTTCTTCGATTTTTCCGGCGACTCTGCTTTTAATGACTATGAATCCTATCTAAAGCACCCTTTGGGCATGATGATGGTGCCAGATATCGCTGGCGGCAAAGAAGAAAACTATCCACGTCCAACGATGTACTGGTCGGTCAATGCAAAAACGAAGTATCCAAAGCAGGCGCAAGAACTCGTCAATTTCCTTACAAATAATTTAACAGCAGGCAAAATCCTTGGTTTGGTGCGAGGCGCTCCCGTATCTTCCAAAGTTGCCGCTGCGGTGCACAAATCGTTGCCTGCGGATCAGGATACGGCTTGGAACGCCATTCAAGCTGAGTTGAAAGTCTCAACAGCGATGTCCCCGTTGGCGCCAGCTGCTGCGCCTCAAGTATCGACCGTATTTTCAAATATCACGCAAGCAAACCAATTTGGGAAAATGACAGCGGAGCAAGCGGCTAATCAATTTTTCACGCAAGTGAACGGGATTTTAAACCAGTAAATTGATGCACGACAGCGTGACAGATAAAAGTGTGCCTCCACTTACTTCACAGCATTGAACTCGCGTGAGGTAAGTGGGGCAATCGTTTAGGGACATTTTGGATGAAGGAGGTCGCAAATTGGCCACAAGAACGGAAGTTTTACAGATGAGACGCAAAATGAAAAGACAAACAGCTTCGAAGTATGATAAATCTGCGATGTTGTTTCTCCTTCCTTGGTTCATTGGTCTGGTCGGACTCACATTAGGGCCGATGATTGCCTCTTTGTATCTTTCCTTTACGGATTTTGATTTATTGCAAGCGCCTAAATGGACAGGATTGGAGAACTACAAAAATATACTGACCTCGGATCCCATGTTCATGTCGTCCGTTCGGGTTACTGCGATTTATGTGGTCACATCCGTCCCACTCCGATTGGCTTTTGCGCTATTTGTAGCCATTCTCTTAAAACGAAAAATCAAAGGAATCGGAATCTATCGGGCGGCCTATTATATCCCTTCCCTCATGGGAGGAAGCATTGCCATCTCCATCATGTGGCGAAATATATTTGGTCAATCTGGCCTAATCAATAAAGCGATAGGCGTGCTCGGCATTCACGGACCAGATTGGCTGGGAGATCCACATTATGCGCTTTTTGTCCTCAGTTTGCTTTCCGTATGGCAATTTGGATCAACGATGGTGATTTTCTTAGCCGGATTGCAACAGATTCCGGATTCCTACTACGACGCTTCGTCCATAGACGGCGCGTCAAAGTTTCAACAGTTTCTTTCCATCACAGTGCCGATGCTGTCGCCGGTGATTTTCTTTAATCTGATCATGGCGGTGATCGAAGGATTTATGCAGTTTACGCAAGCCTTTGTGATTACAAATGGCGGTCCACTGAATTCTACGCTTCTTTTCGCACTGTATCTCTATCAAAAAGCATTCACAGATTTTCAAATGGGTTACGCGTCTGCGTTGGCATGGATTCTGTTGGTGATGGTGGGGATTCTGACCGCCCTCATTTTCATGACGTCAAAACTATGGGTTCACTATGAGGATGGAGGGGACCAAGCATGATAATCAGACAACGAGAAGTTGGCACGTGGGGACGAGCCGTGTTGCATCTGTTTCTGATCCTATTTGGTCTTTTGCTGATATACCCTATTGTTTGGATGGTGTTTGCCTCGTTCAAACCGGAGGGAGAGATATTCTCCAACAATCTCTTGCCGACACATTGGATTGTGTCACAATATACAAAAGGCTGGTCCGCATTGCCGAATGTGAATTTTGGACGGATGTTTCTCAATTCATTTTTTATCTCGTTTGTTGTCGTGATCGGCAGTTTGTTCACTTCTTCCTTGACTTCTTTTGCATTTGCTCGCTTGCGCTTTCGCTTTAAACGGGTGTTATTTGCCATGCTCATGATCACGATGATGTTGCCGGGGCAGGTGACACTCATCCCTCAATACATCATTTTTCATAAACTTGGCTGGGTGAACACGTACTATCCACTTACCATACCTAGTTTTATTGGCGCATCGCCGTTCTTTACTTTTCTCAGTGTCCAATTTATTCGCGGCATTCCCAAGGAGATGGATGAGTCGGCGAAAATAGATGGGTGTAATATGTTTCAAATCTATTGGAGAATGATTCTCCCGCTCACGAAACCAGCGTTGGTCACCATTGCGATTTTCAGTTTTTACTGGAGTTGGAATGACTTCTTCAGTCAGTTGGTCTATTTGAACTCACCTGTGAAATATACGATCGCGCTGGGATTGCAAAGTTTTTTGGATCAGCAGGGATCAAGCCAATGGGGGCAAATGTTTGCGATGTCGGTGCTGTCTCTTATCCCTGTATTCGTGATTTTCCTCTTTTTCCAGCGTCATCTTACAAAAGGAATTGCGACAACTGGATTGAAGGGATGACAAGTGCACATTCGAAGATATGTGTACAAATGGGCGATGTGCCATGAGCCCCCAGTTGCAGGCCACTGGGGGCTGAACTGGTCTTTGGACAATCGGCGATATCAACGCTGTTTGTCATGTAGATGACGTTGGTGTTTTGCTGTTGATTTTTTTGCCTGTTGCAATCCCCAATTTTGGGCCTACATAAGCTTTCATAACAAAGGAATATTTATCTAGATGGGTGGGATAATTCTACAAAGTTGGGTTGGGAGGGCGGAAGTTTGATTGAGACGGCTCGAAAAATAGGTATGTGGAATGTATTCTTCATGCTGTTACTCAGTATCGTTCTCTATACACACGTTCTCTTGATACCGGCGCTGGTCATAAAAGCTGGACGAGATGCTTGGGTGGGGCTCTTAATTGCCACGGCAATCATGTTCCTCTGGCTTTGGATGATTTCATGGATATCTAAGCGAGTAAAACAAGAGCCAATTCCCCTCTGGATATCGCGAAGGTTTGGCTTTGGAATGAGATATTTAATCACTGTTCCTCTCGCACTGTGTATCTTCGTCATGAACTGGGTGACATATAAAGATACGATCTCTTGGTCACATGCGACGTATTTGCCATACACGCCGCCGTTCATTTTAGCGCTTCTTTTGGGCTTGATCTGTTACTGGGCATGTTCGGTGGGCGTTCGCACCATTGCCTTTACGGCAGGAATATTAGGGCCTTTGGTCATGTTGTGTGGACTTTTTATCATGTCGGCAAACATGCCAAAAAAACATTATTCGATGTTGCTTCCTTTCTTAGAGCATGGGATGGCGCCTGTTTGGCAATGCGTATGGGATGCGCTAGGGGGATGGATGGAGCTTTTTATGGTGGTGTTGCTTCAACAATATATCGCGCCAAAGGTGAAAATCAACTTTTTGAATCTAGCCATGTTCAATGTTGTGATGATGGTCATTACCATGGGGCCACTAATGGGCGCAGTCTCAGCATTTGGTTTACAGGAGGCGATAAACCAGCGCTATCCAGCTTTCGAACAGTGGCGCATCGTCCAGATTGGAAAGTATATTGAACATTTGGATTTTCTTTCGATATTTCAGTGGCTGTCTGGCGCTTTTATTCGAATTTCACTGTTTGGCTTCTTAATAATGGACTTATTCCTGATTCGAGGGCAAAAACAGCGCCGTGTCTTTTTGGCTGTTCTGTTTCTGTTATTGATCATCGTTACCTTGTTGCCCATTAGTGATTTAACCTTCTTCAATTTGGTTGTGAAATATTACACTGTGTTGGTTTTGTGCATATTTTGCGGTGCGACTGTCATCTTATTTCTGTTGTCCATACTTCCGAACAGACAGGAGGGACGGTCATGATAAACGGTTTATCTCTCATGCTTGAGGAAATATTTAAAGGATGCGCGGATGTGACGGTGAAGACGCATACTTTCGGGGAAGCTCGTGCGAGCCACAAGGTGACCATGGTTTACTGTGAAGTGTTGGTGAATATCAGGGACATCAACCAGTATGTGCTTCCTGCGTTGGCTTTCATGGCGAAGACAAGGAAACCTTTGATGGCCTCTGAGTTTGAAGACGCGAATCTGTTGAACATGACTCAGCTGCGGGTTCAGAGTCCTTCTGAAGTGATTGATACTGTCTTTGATGGGAAACTGCTGTTACGTCTCAATTCGGATCACGAACTGTTCATGTTGGACATTGCGAATCCACCAAATCGTCAACCGGAAGAGTCCTCTATGGAGGTCACAGTCAAGGGAGCAAAGGATGCTTTTACAGAGGATTTACGCACAAATGTCGGTCTGATTCGCAAACGATTGCGTACAAACAGCTTATCTTATGAGGAGTATAAAATAGGGAATCGCTCGCCAACCAAGATTGGTCTGCTTTTTTTGAATGATCTTGCGCAACCCGAGATCATTGAAGAAGCTCGCAAGAGATTGCAAAAGATCGACGCAGAGGTGCCCACCCTCTCCATGATTGAAGAGGTGATGTCGGATCGTAAATTCAGCCTCTTCCCGCTTGTCGATTCTACACAACGACCTGAATTGGCCGTGGGTTGTCTATTGAATAGTCGCTTTGTGATCCTGATGGAAGGAATGCCATTGGCCATTATTGCGCCAATCAGTCTCACTGAATTAATCAAGTCAGCAGAAGACGCTTATTTTCCATTTTTCATTGTGACATGTCAACGAGCAATTCGAATTGCAGGTATTTTAATTGCCTTATTCCTTCCTGGCTTTTGGATTGCAATCACCTCCTATCATCCCGAACAGTTGCCGATGTTGTTTTTAGCAACGGTGGCGATGGGGAGGTATGGTATTCCGTACTCAAACACGTTTGAGACATTTCTCATGCAGTTTATGTTTGAATTGTTTCGAGAAGCTGGTCTGCGATTGCCTAAGGCGGTGGGGCAAACGGTCGCAGTCGTAGGCGGCTTGATGGTCGGTGATGCTGCGATTCGCGCGGGGCTGACATCCCCGAGTATGTTGGTGGTCACTGCCGTCTCGGCGGTCGCAAGCTTCACGCTTATCAATCCGTCATTGACAAACGCTGTAACCATCGTAAAATTTTTGGTCATGATCCTTGCTTCGACTTTTGGACTCTTTGGATTCTTTCTCTCTGCGTTTGGATTATGTATTTATCTCACAAGTCTTGAGTCATTTGGTGTTCCGTATCTCACCCCCCTTGCTCCGTTGAATGTGCGTGAACTGATTTCAGCGATACTTTCAAAGTCGTCTACTTTTGATGATGACAAACCTAGTCTGATCACCAAGTCAAAGCGTCGGGGCCGCAGAGGGAGAAATAAATGATATCAAGAATCATGTTCTGTTTGTTGATACTATGTTGCTCATTTCTCACAACGGGGTGCTGGGATCAAAAAGTCATGCAGGACACATATTACGTAGTTGCAATGGGGGCGGATTATAAAGACAATCAATACACTGCATATCTGCAATTTATGGATTTTTCACAGGTCGCAAAAACGGAGCAAGGAAAGTCAAATGAAAAAATACCGTTATGGATAGCAACCGGGACTGGACAAACCTGGCCAGATGCTTTAAGGAATATCCTTGAAGCTTCTCCGCAGCCGTATGTGTTGAGTCATGTGAGTTCAGTGATTTTAACCGATAGCGCAATCGAGCATGGGATGAGCCATATCATGGATTGGCTGCGCAGGTACCCTGATTTCAGATTGACAGGATGGATGTTTGGAACCAAAGATAATATACAGCAGATTTTGAGTGCGACCCCGCTGTTTAACTTGGCGCCATTGACGCTCATCGAACACACACCCAGAGCGATTGTGAAGCAGTACATCTTCATTCCACCATTGCAGGTACTTGATTTTAATCGGCAATATCAAGGTACTGCGAGCGCAGTTGTTCTGCCAAGTTTGAGTATGACGAACGCATGGTCTGAGGGGGACGAGTCTCATCCACAGCCCTATATCAACGGAGCGTTCCTATTTCAACATCGGAAGTATCAACATTGGATGTCCACCAAAGCACTCGCGGGATACCGATGGGTTACTTACAATGTGAAACGGACAGTCATTACAGTGCAGGAACGCCCCAATGCGCCGTCTTTGGAGGTCGCTGTATCGAATGTGAAACCAATCATTAAGGCGCAAATGAAGCAGGGACGTCTTGTATTTAACGTTCGCGTGAAGGGCAAGGCCACGATTTTGGCCCAGGACCGAATAAAAGGGAACATGGACAAAATGATCGACAAAGAAATTCAGCAGGAAATCATGCGGACCTTTTTAAGTGGTATAAACAAAGGTACGGATGTACTTCATTTAGAAAATACGCTATATCGAAAGCAAAATCGGCTTTGGAAAGCAACATTTGAGAGAAAACATTTATCCATAGAGAAAAACATGTTGGGCCAAGTCACAGTAGATATGAAAGTCAATCATGCAGGCAGGTGGAGAATGGATGTTAAATAGCGTGCGCCCCGACTTTTGTGAATATATGTTATTTTCGTCTCCATTGGCTTGGAGATTTCCCTGTAATTCGTCGAAAAACCGTTGCAAAATGTTGGCTTGTCGCGTAGCCGAGATCGAAGGATATTTTTGTTATCGAGTCGTCTGTCGTTTCCAATAGATAACAAGCTTCTTGCATGCGAAGACGCTCCACGTAATTCATTGGGCTTAGGCCTGTGTAATCCCGAAAGATGCGATGAAAATGTGATACGCTCACGCCCAACCTGTTTGCCAGCTCCGGAATTCGCGGGTGCCAATCAGGTGATGCATTCATTCGATTCGTGATTTCCTCCAAACCCGCTAACACATCACTGGGTATTGAGCTGTGTCGTTCGGGCTGCAACAAGCGCACAAGAAAATCAATGACTGCAACCCGGCTCTTGAGATGGGAAAGTGGATCATGACGTTCTACGGTTTCTCGTAATCCCTTGAGTGACGTCGTGATCAAAGGCCCACAGTGGTGAACACGCGGCAAATTCCATATG
Organism: Alicyclobacillus fodiniaquatilis; assembly: GCF_042678105.1. Lineage (NCBI taxonomy): Bacteria > Bacillati > Bacillota > Bacilli > Caryophanales > Alicyclobacillaceae > Alicyclobacillus > Alicyclobacillus fodiniaquatilis. Next base: position 145,386 of record NZ_JBHUCX010000044.1, on the reverse strand, counting down.
CCGAACACGAGTGGCGTGGCTTCCACCGGAGGCATCGACAGCCAGTTTTCGGGTAGCGCGTGCAACTCGCTCGGCGCGGGGATTTCCAGTTGAATCCACCAAAATCGACATGGCTCAATGACCTCATAACCACCACGATGCACCTCTCCAGGACGGGTGTGGAACACATCTCCGGCACGCGTTTGAAAGCGACCCTCGTCAAGCTCCCATGCTGCAAGTCCTTTTTCAATGACGACGAATTCGAAAGCGTTTTCGTGAACATGTTCAGATAATGTCAATGCATGACGAGGATTATCGTAGCCAAACTCCAGGATTTCTTTCGGAAAAGGAGGCCCGCTACGCCTGACCCAACGATGCAAATCATTTGGTTTTATACCACTTGTAGTTTCGTCTCTCATGTTTCAAATTCTACTCGGCACGATGGTGAACGTCAAAGGAGATTCACTCGTTCATGATGTAAGAAGAACAGCCACTAAGCTCCCCGTAAGGAGGAATCAGATTTGGAAACATCTTCGACAATTTCGATCACGGAGAAAGATCTCGAAATCTATCGCGAAAAGGGATACTGGATCAGCCCGAAACTCATCAGTGACGAACGGATTGAAAAATTGCGGCAAGCACATGAACGAATTTGGCGCGGCGAGATCGACGGAGATGGATACACGCGCAACGGATTGGTAAATTTGCCTGACGATCCGTTGAAACTTCGTAAGCTCGACAACGGCTGGTGGATCAACGATGAGATTCGTGACATTGTGACAGATCCGCTGATCGGCCAACTCGCAGCTGATTTGATGGAAACGGATGAAGTGAGGCTTTGGCACGACCAAGTGCTCTACAAGCCTGGTTTAGCTGACCAAGTTTCGGACATTGGGAACGTCGGCTGGCATCAGGATTTCGGTTACTGGCAGTGCTCTAGCACCACCAACATGGTCACCGTGTGGCTTGCGCTGCAAGATACGGATCTGAATAACGGTGGGATGATGTCCATCGCCGGATCACACAAATGGGGGCTGATTCCGGAAAGCAATACATTCTTTGATACCAATTTGGCATCTCTAAAAAACAGGTATGCCACCGAAGGAAAAGAGTGGATTGAGGAACCGTGCATACTCAAAGCTGGTCAAGCGAGCTTCCACCACGCGCTGACCTTTCACGGATCCGGACCAAATCAGACAAATGATCCACGGCTCTCTGTTGTAGCACACCTGATGTCCAAAGGCACAGCATTCCGGACGGGGGTTCAGTGGCATCCGAACGTCACTCACCTTGGTCCAAGGCCTTATGATGGTCAATTATTTGCCAATGATTACTTCCCTGTTTTGTACAAGAGGTAATATGGATGAATCGCACCAATTCAAAAGGCCACGAAATCCCGTGGCCTTTCTCCACTATCTTTCCCTTCACAAGACAAGTTCAGCGAGGATAAACCTAGGGGTCATTTTGACTTCTAAGGAGAGGGGGGAGCCACCCCCTCTCCTTTATCGACCGTGCCTAGTAATCCAATCGCGGTACTCTCGTTTTGCCTTCTCAATTTCCCTCCGAGGTGTTTTTTGAGTCTTTTTGCGCAATTGCTTCAATTCATCCTGAATTTCTTGAATGCGTTGCAGAATCTCCATGCCATCGTCGGATCGAGCCGCATTGTCTACCCTACTGCTTCTTCTGCCAGACGATTGTGTCATATACTGCGTCAATCGCAACTCTAGTTGTTGGATGCGATTCTCCGTCTCAATGTCCAAGCCAGTTTTTTTGCGATCACGCCGCTGTAACCACTCATCGTATGTTCCGGGAAAATGTTCGACTCGGCCATTTTCGATGCTTACAACGCGATTGGCGATTTTCTTGATCAGATATCTGTCGTGTGAAACCATCACAAGAGAGCCCGGATAGTTCGTCAAGCAAGCTTCAACTGTTTCACGGCTTTGGATGTCCAAGTAGTTGGTAGGTTCATCAAGGATTAATACGTTCACTTCTGATAAAGCCATCCGCAACAGTGACAAACGGCATCGTTCACCCATACTCAAGTCTGCTACACATTTGCCCCAGTCTTCCGATTCGAATAAGTACCCTGCGAGCGCGCTACACGCACGCTGTATGGTCATTCCGGGCATGTTGCTAATTGTGCCGAGGAGCGTCTCTGTGGGACGAACATCGAGAAGTTCTTGATCTAAATAACCGATGAAGAGCGCAGGATGGCGCTTGATTTCCCCTGATGTGGGACTCAGGTCGCCGGTCAACAACTTCAAGAACGTCGTTTTGCCAATTCCATTTTGGCCGATAACGGCAATCCGTTCACCTCGGCGCACATCCAAATTCACATCTGTCATCAGCATTCGGGCATCGTAACCGAACGTCATCTGCTCTAGACGAATGAGTGTTTGCATCTGCAAGTGTGGATGCCCTAAATCCACTCGAAACGTTGCCTCTTCTGTTGGCTGTTCCACCATGCGTTGTTCGAGCCGTTCCAAAGCGTGCTCTTTCGCGCGCAAATGATTCCTGTGTTTGTTTTGCGTGGATTTGCGATTAAAGTCAAATTGATCTCTGGTTTCCCTTGTTTTGGCTTTTTCCGCCCACCAGTTGCGATAGGTCTGGATACTTTCCATCAACTGACGACGTTCCTGTTGCTGTTTGTCAAAAAGCGCTCTTTGTGTCTCTAGTTCCAGTGCTCGCTGTTCACAGAATGTCGTGTATCCACCGTTGTATCGTTTTGCCCCAGTGGGGGTGAGTTCCACGGTGGCTGTGGCAACGTGATCGATGAATTGGCGGTCGTGTGAAACAAACAACACGGTACCTGGGTAGCGGCAAAGCCAATGTTCAAGCCATTCGAGACTTTTGACGTCCAAGTGATTGGTCGGTTCATCTAAAATGAGGAACTTTGGTTGCTGTAAGGTGAGGAGAACAAGCTGGGTTTTTGTCTTTTCGCCGCCACTGAGGTTTACATATGGAACGTCCCAGACATCCTTGGTCAATCCCAAGCGACGAAGTTGCTTTTGTATGTTGGCCCGAAGTGAGGCATGAGTCTCGCTAATGTGTCCGCTCTGGTTGAAATCGGATGTGGGGAGGGATTCCTGAATTTTTGAGAAGACGAAGTCGAACAACTTGACTTGCGGATCGACGGACAGTTTTTGTTGGAGCCATCCATAATCTTGGCTGGGAACACCTCTTTTGACGATGCCTGAATTGAACATCGTATGTCCCATGATACCAGACAATAGCGATGTTTTCCCAACTCCATTTTTTCCGATTAAAGCAATGCGCTCACCGACAGAGATATCCAAATCAACAGCGGTAAAGATAGGTTTCTCTTGCCATTCCTTGCTTACATGCTCAAGTTTGAGGACCATGGTCATCACGATTGCACTCCTTTAGTACAATCGCCTGAACGAAGAAAGCCACGGTTGGGCTTCCGGTGGATAGGTGAACGATGCGCTGCAAGTGGTAGCCTCCGAGGTATCGCAGTGTATTTTGGCAGTTTGGCGGGGGAGTTATCCGCTGATTTCACTCAAAGACATATAAAGAAAGACATACGAAGTACAGCGCATCATGATATTCGCTTCGCTCAGGCGAGAGATATTCAGTTTCTCCATCAACCTAAAAAGCGAATTCGATCCACCATGATGTGTACTCGATGCCTCCGTTCTTCGATATCAAAAATATACGAACACTCTAGAAGCATTATATCATAATGGAAATAGAAGGGGGGAGATGGCCTATAAATTTTCAAGCATTGATCATTAGCCATTAGACTACTCCGTAAAAGATTGAAGCAAATCCTATAATTTTTCTTCGGTTAACGCCTGAGAAGCTTGAAGAGGGAACGAAACAGGGAACTCGCAACTCCAGATTCTCTGTGTTAATTTTATTTTGTTTTTACAGGCCCTAAACCTTTTTTCAAAATCACTTGCGGCACATGTCCATCTGGGAACTTCCCGAGAGGTACACTATTTTGTCCCGTTCCCTGTGGTTGCTGTTTTGATGCTGGTGGATTGCTTGGAGCTAACCGATTTCGTTCCATGTCCATCACCACTCCCCACAGTAAAATATATGGCACCCGACGATAAAGCTGTCAAAATCATTCCGATAAGGGCTATGTTCACGAAAAAACCCTTACGTTGCACTCGGGCAGCATTAGACAATACCGCTTCCTGCAAACCTCTGGCCATCCACAAATTAGCGTCCAAATTTGAATCTGCCCAGTGTGTTTCATAAAATTTCTCAATATTCGGCCCGGAGTCGTACCCTTTTCCCCACAAAGCGCAAATACTAAATAACATTGTCACAGCCATAAAAGACGCAGGAATCAGTACCCACCATCCGAATGCTTTGTCTAGGATGAGGGCAATAAGAACAGCCTCAAACGCAATAATTCCTGTCGCCTTTGTCTCATGCCCGTTACTTGCTTCTAGCCCTTGCTGTAATTGCTCTTTAGCTAAGTCGAGAATTAAGTCCGTGACATGTTCTGCATTTGAAACGAGTTGAGCCCTGTGTTGTTTCCGAATCCTTGACAGTACATGTGACGGTACTTTTACATATTTCGGCATTATGCTCTCCCAAGCATCCTCACTCTAACCACAAAGAGTCAAAATGACCTATTGTGACTTATGATAATCATCGCACGAATTCAACACGATGACAAGGGACATCGAACACAGAGCAGTACGTTTGTTTAATTTCCATATAACAACATTATGACTTCAGATATCAGATTCTCTTGGGGAAGTGCTTTTTAACACCATGTCTAAGCGCTGTATATGCGCCATCCCCTGTCACGCCCAGTCGCTGAGTGGCGACCAACTGATGCTGGCGGTGTGGCCGTCATTTGCGCCCATGGTTCCGACCCATACACCGTTGGGGGTGTGGTGTTCGATGTAGTGCTTGAGGATATACCGCGTGGTTTCCGTCATCTCGCGGTTGAGCGCATCGTTCCAGTGGATCCAATGCAGTGTTCCTTCGTCCGTGTTTCCGAGTGCTCGTGTGGTTACAGTGCCAAAATAGACGAATTGTTGCCGGAGTTCACTCTCCTTTTGGCGGAGGACGATGTACCGAAGCTTCAAGTCATCGATTTCACTTTCCGTCAAACCCGTCTCCTCGTATATTTCGCGAAGACCTGATGAATGAATGTCATCATGTTCGTATGACTCCACATGTCCACCGACGCCAGACCACATACCAGGTGCAAGCAACTTTTTGTTCGATCTCTGCAGTAAGAGTACGTCCTCTTCATTGGTCAAGAATACTGTGGTCATCAATCGCAGTTTGTTTGGTACGGCTTTTCCTCCAAACTTCCCTTTGTGACATCTGTCATTCGCCGACAACCAGGGCAGATGATACGCATAACATGATTGCACAGATGTCCAATGGACGCAATGAATTCATTTTTGTGGAACATGAAGGGAGACAATCATGGAGTCAAAAGCGCTCAAAATATTCCGGCGAAAGATGGCGAATCCACTGCATTGGCGCAAGGCAAACCAAATATTTCTGGCATACACCAAAACGGATTTGGCCAATCTTGAACGCACTACACAATTGATTCGGGACTTGGCGTCCGAGTTGGATGTGCCCTTGACTTCCGACGAGCAAACGCAAGCGGCCAGTTGGTTGGTCAAGCAAGGGATGGATCCGCAAAGTCGGCGGGATCGAATGACGCTTTGGAAGAAATCCAAGTAATTCTATTTTTCACCCGTTGGGGTGCTATAAGAAAGCCGGGATGTGGGCTGCCTCTCATTGGGAGGCGTCTGAATGCGGACAAGCTCAAGAAATTGTGCGCAAGCAGACGGACAAATACCGCCGCAGAGATTTTTTTCAGTTCATACGCTACATCATGTCATGGGAGATGGGGGTGTTTGGCATGTATGGAGCTTTTGGGGGATATACCCGTTGGGCAGTCGTGTTCCTGATCATTTTCGTCCTGTTCTTCCTGCTTGTACCGGGCTACGGCGGTGGATATGGCGCTGGTGCAGGTGGAGCGTACTAAGCAGCGCAATCAGATCCAGTCTGATGAATTGGGGCTACAATGCTTACTTCCCCAATTCATCAGCATTTAAAGAGCGCAAACGGTTGCATTTACAAAAATCGTGATCAAGGGAATACAAACCATTCCAACAATTGATAATATCTGATCTTGTCATGGTCGATCTCGCCAATACCATAAGCTTCAAAAAATAACGGAACCCATTTTTCGCCGTAGTTTCGGACGATGCTCTTCGCGGCAATAGCTAAATCTTGATATCTATCCGCAACACCGCTATTCCCTAGGTCAATAAATCCATTGATCTCTCCAGTGTGGATAATCACATTGGGCATACTGTAATCTCCGTGAGTAAAAACCAAATCCTCAACCATAGCGCTTTGCTCAGAAATCAAGAGATGGTAAAGTTCTTCAACAGAACTCCCTGGAAACTGGTTCATGATGCCTGCGCTATCCAATAAATTGGATTTCATGTTGTGTTCGGCAATCTGTAAACGAGTCGTCAATCTGTGGTCAAAAGGGCAGTCTTCTATATTCACCCCGTGAACCATCTTTAATCCAATGGCAAAGCGTTGAATGAGGTCTGCCACATTTTCTTGCCACACCGCATGATCAGAACAGTCAATTCCCTCTATTTCTTGTGTCAGTAAAAATTCTCGTGCGCCATCGTGGCTGTAAAACAGCACCTTTGGTACAGGTAACTTTTGCTGAAGCCACTCCAATCGCTCTTTCGCGTTGTGAAGGGGTTCATGGTGAGGGCTCGGTAGAATCTTCAAATAGTTGTTCCAGTTGGATTGACGCTTTAGCAAGTATGTACTGGCGCCTGAATAGGGTGCATCTATTGGAATCCAGTCACATTCGCCAATCATCTTGCGTAACTTTGGCGGCAGATTGTCGATATGGGAATTCATTTCGGCTCTCTCTCCTTCGTGCATGCGGCACGTAGAATGAATGAACCTTCAGCGTTCGTTCATGGACTCCACGAAGGTCACACGAGGATTGTATCATCTCGATCTCTCCGCTCTACGGTTTCATTACTCATTACTCGTTTGTCATTCGTGAAACCAGGCGGGGGTTCCTGTTTAACGGCTATTTTAGCGAAGTGAGCAAAAGGAGATGAAATCATGAATTTTCTGCAAAACTAAACCACCCTTGCCGGTGAGATGCTGCTCACCAAAGGGTGGTTTTTATTCGTAAAGAGCAACGTCAAATCATCTTCGACAAAAATGTCTGTGCGCGCTCTGACTTCGGTTGTGTAAAGAACTGCTCTGGCGGCGCGACTTCCACGAGGGTGCCTGCGTCCAAAAAGCAGACTCTGTCTGCTACCGTGCGGGCAAAACCCATTTCATGTGTGACAATGACCATCGTGATTTTGGTTTCGGCCAGTGATTGAATCACTTGCAGCACTTCCTTGACCATTTCCGGGTCAAGGGCGGATGTCGGTTCGTCAAACAACATGATTTCTGGTTCCATGGCCAGCGCCCGCGCAATGGCGACACGTTGTTTTTGACCGCCTGACAGGGTAGCGGGATAGTCGTTTGCCTTTTCTTCTAGTCCGACTTGCTTCAAAAGCGCCATCGCCTTGGACTTTGCCGTCTCTTTGTCCAGCTTTTTCACTTGTATCGGCGCGTATGTCATATTTTCCATCACAGTCATGTGTGGAAACAGATTGAAATGCTGAAAAACCATGCCAGCATTTTCCCGGATTTTCGTCACATTAGCGCCTTTGGCTGTGATATCTACGTCGTTGATGAACACATGACCTGCCGTCGGCGCTTCAAGCAGATTGAGACAGCGAAGCAACGTAGATTTTCCCGACCCGGACGGGCCAATCAAAGCGACGACTTCGCCCTTGGCAATTTCAAGCGAGATATCCTTGAGCACGGTCAGCGCGCCAAATGATTTGGAGAGATGGTCTACTTTAATCACTGCGGCGGAGCCTCCTCTCCAGACGTTGACCAATGACGGTCAGCGCCATCACCAGCACGTAGTAGATGGCGGCAATCAAGATCAATGGTTCAAAATAGCGAAATGTGTTGGACATCGTAATTTCCGCTCGGCGCAATAAGTCATTGGCAGCGATGGCCGAAACCAGCGTCGAATCCTTCAGCAATGCGATGCCTTCATTGACCAGCGCTGGTAAAATGTTTTTGACCGCTTGCGGCAAAATGATGTCTTTCATGATCTTGCTGTTCGGAATCCCAAGCGATAAGGCTGCGTCCCGCTGGCCTTTCGGCACTGCCAGAATACCCGCCCGAATCACTTCAGACACATATGCGGCAGAGTTCAGAGAGAACGCGATGACACCTGCTTGCAAGGCCGGGATGTCATACCCCGTCAACTGCGGCACAGCGAAGTAGATAAAGGTCAACTGCACCAATAACGGCGTGCCGCGAAATACGGACGTGTAAGCAACGCCAAACCAGCGCAGCGGCGCAAACTTGGAAATTTTGATGATGGATAGCAATGTTCCTAAGATAAAGCCGAATACGGTCGAGATCAAAGTAAATTCGAGCGTGACGAGCACACCGCCCAAGATAAATGGTATATCCGGCACGATGGCTCCGAAATCTAGGTTCATAAAACTAAGGACCCTTTCGTCTTAAGCGTTTTGACCACCAAACCATTTGTTCGATAACTTTTGTAACTCGCCGTCCTTTTTCAAGGTTGCAATGGCTGTGTTGAATTTCGCAGTCCACTTGGACCCTTTCGGGAAGGCGATGGCTGAACCATTTGCAGTCATACCTTTGATGGTGTTGATCTGCAATTGAGGATCACTCTTTACATAGCCTGTCGCGACGGTATTTTCAATCACCGCAGCGGTGGCGCGTCCGGTCGCGACTTCCTGAACCACGTCTGGGATGGTGTCAATGGAATCCAGTTGCACATTCGGAATGGCTTTGGCGGCTGTTTCCTGAATGGAGCCGAGTTGCGCTGCGACTTTGTCTCCTTTTAAATCATCCATCGTTTTGATGTTGACGCCTTTCTTTGTCAACACGACGTTTGTCGCCTGATAGTACACGTTAGAAAAGTCGACGCTCTTCTTGCGCTCAGGTGTTGCGGTCATACCAGCGATGACGAAGTCGGCCCGTTTGGACTGCAAAGCGCCAATGAGTGAATCAAAGTTCATGTCCTCAATTTTAATTTTGAAATGCAATTGTTTTGCAATGGCGTTAGCCACATCCACGTCAAAACCGACAATCTGATCTTGACCACCAGAGGTATCATGGTATTCATATGGTTTATAATCTGCAGAGGTCGCCATGATGAGTGTAGGCTCCGAGCTTGTACCACTTGTTGCACTACTATTTGAATTGGTCGGTGTTCCGCAACCTGCCACAGAAGTCAACACAACAACAGAAGCTGCGCATGCACCAATAGATGCCCATTTATTCATAAGAATGCTCTACTCCTTCTCAATGTCCAAACAATTTGTATAAAAAACAATATAAACGTATATATATTCAAAGGCAATGGGTGGATTTAAAATTGTAAAATTAAAATAAGCATTGATTATCTGAAAATAACTACGGGTCTTTCGTCCGTTTCTTGCGAAAGTCTCTCCATTCAGTCAAAATGATTTTTTCGGTGCTTTACAAGGACCGAAGCCTTTTGCAAAGTGCCTGCTGACAAAACATTGTAAGGTGGTTGCACAGTTGAATTATGATGTTTTCTACCCACCATCTATAAAATCAGCCTTGGAGAACGATCCGCCAGGCGCATGGATACCTGACGTGCCACAGGGTTGCATTCGCCTAAGCGCTGGTTATCCGGCGGCAGAGCTTGTGCCAACCCTACAGCTCGGCGCTTCAATTGAGGCGCTTTTGGCTGAAGAAAAAGACTTGCCGCTGCAGTATATAGGCAGTCATCGCGCAGTGATGTTGCGCGATTGGATTCGTCGCAGGTTGATGGCGCGTAACATGCCTGTCGCCGAAACCGAACTGTTGGTGACAGCAGGAGGCATTCAAGCCATCGATTTGATCGCCCGTGTGTTGCTGGACGCCACTGCCACAGTCGCCGTCGAGGCGCCTACATACATGGAAGCGCTAGAAATTTTTCAAAACTATACACGAAATATCATCACCATCCCTGTTGACGAGCGTGGCATGTGCACCGTGCAATTGGAGCAGATGCTGCAGCAGCGCGCTGAAAATGGACTGCCGCTGCCTCGCTTAGTGTATACAATTCCATCTTTTCAAAACCCAACCGGCAGCAATTTGCCACTGGAACGGCGTAGGCATTTATTGGAGCTTGCTGAAACGTTTGATTTTTTGATTTTGGAAGACGATGCGTATGGAGAACTGTCTTTCGCAAGCGATCCAGCCACGCTCAAGTCCCTTGACGGCCATGGGCGGGTCCTGTATGTCGGATCCATGTCCAAGGTGTTGGGGCCAGGACTGCGCATCGGCTGGACGGTTGCGCCAGCGGAACTGATTCAGGCCATCAACTGGTTCAAGAAGGATCTCGATCACGCCTTTGTCGAAGCGTCTATCAGCACACTGTTGACCCGGTTGGATTGGAATCAGCACCTCACCTCATTGCGAAATGCGTATCGACGCCGCCGAGATGTGATGTTGCAGGCTTTGGATCAGCACATGCCGGAAACTGTGACTTGGCATGTGCCAGACGGCGGCTATTTCATATGGTTGCAGTTGGTAGGTGTGGATACGGGGGCGCTGTTGAACGAAGCGCTGCAGGCAGGCGTCTCCTATGTGCCGGGGCAGTATTTCTTTGTGAAAAAGGAACAAGGTCGAACATTTCTCCGACTGTCATTCAGCTCTGTCGGTGAACAGGACATGGTGGAAGGGGTTCGCCGTTTGGCGGACTTGGTGCGGACGCGTACACTTGAAAAAAAGGGAGTATGATTCCATGAATTTCGCAGAACAGCTAGATAAATATGCAAAACTGGCGGTGAAGCTAGGCGTCAATCTGCAACGAGGGCAACTGCTCATCGTCCGCAGTTCTATTGATGCGGCGCCACTGGTGCGCCTGATTGCCAAACACGCTTATCAAATCGGCGCAAAGCGGGTGCATGTGGACTGGAGTGACGCTGAGACAGGAAAGATGACCCTACAGTATGCGCCGGGTGAGACGCTGCAATCGTTTCCGCAGTGGATCGCCGATGGATACGAGGAGATGGCCCGGAGTGGCGCTGCTGTTTTAAACATTCTGGCGCCGCATCCTGGTCTGCTTGCTGACGTGGATGCCGAGCGCGTTGCCACAGAGGCCAAAGCGCGGCGTACAGGGCTCAAAGCGTTCAACGAGTATGTGAGCGCCTCGCGCATCAGTTGGTCCATTGTCGCCTATGCCAACGATGCCTGGGCGCAAAAGCTGTTTCCAGGCTTAGATGTGAATGCAGCTGTGGAAAAACTGTGGGAACACATCTTCTATATCACGCGGGTAGATCAGGCGGATCCCATTGCAGCTTGGAAAAAGCACACGGACACTTTGGCGCAAAAACTGATTTATCTCAATCAAATGCAATTTAGGCAACTGCACTACCGGGCGCCTGGGACAGATTTGACTGTGGAACTGCCAGATAAGCATCTGTGGCTCGGCGGCGGAAGCAAGACGCCAGGCGGCACCGTCTTTATGCCAAACATCCCGACCGAAGAAGTGTTTACCTTGCCGCGTAAAGATGGCGTCAATGGGGTTGTGAAAAGCACCAAACCGCTCAGCTACGCGGGTCAAGTCATCGATGATTTTTCCATGACCTTTGTCGATGGTCGGGTCACCAATGTGGAAGCGAAACAGGGATTGGAGACACTTCAGAAGTTGCTGGAAACAGACGAGGGCGCACGCTACCTTGGTGAAGTGGCTTTGGTGCCGCATGATTCGCCAATTTCGCAACTTGGATTGGTATTTGATGAGACGCTGATTGACGAAAATGCGTCGAATCACTTGGCGCTTGGCCAAGCGTACCCCATCTGTATTCAAGATGGTGAGCAAATGAGCGAGGATGAACTCATCTCACACGGTGTGAATATGAGTCTGACACATGTTGACTTTATGATTGGTTCGGAAGCGATGGACATTGATGCTCAGACCAGCGATGGTACGTGGATCCCACTGTTTCGCAATGGGAATTGGGCATAGGCAACCGTCTCATTCGATAAAAAAACAAGCGACCACGTGATCCGCTCACGTAGTCGCTTGTTTTTTCTATGACATATTTCATGATTTTTTCGCAGTTCGCAGCGCGACGTTCGGGATGAGCCAGTGAATCAACAAGCCCGCCAAAGTCGCGTAAGCAATCCCGTTATTGCTGTATCCAACACCGATGATGAAAATGACGGCAACGATGACCAAGTTCTTCATATTGGTAAGATCGACTTTTTCCTCAATCATATGGCGAATGCCCATTGCAGCGATCATCCCGTACAAAAGAATGCCGATGCCGCCCACGACTGCTGTGGGGATGGACTGAATTAACCCGCCAAACTTGCCTAACAAACCGAGGATGATGGCAATGACGGCCGCCCCTTGGATGATTCTGCTGGAGAATTGGCGGGTCATGGCGATGACACCTAAATTTTCCGCATAGGTTGTCTCAGCCGGGCCACCAATCAAGGCCGAAATCAGGGTAGCTAATCCATTGCCAAGCAAAATGGTTGAAAAGCCAGGGTCCTTCGTTACGTCCTTTCCGGTAATTTCGTTCAAGACAAACATATGCCCCAAATCTTCTACCATAGTGACCAATGCGATAGGCGCCATGGCGAGAATGACCTGCCAACTGAAGACGGGCGTATGAAAGTGGGGCAATTGAATCCACGCGGTGGAGCTCATGCCGCTGAAACTGACTAGGCCGCGGATGAGGGCGTAGAGATAACCAACCACAATCCCGATGAGAATGGGGATGATGCGCATCTGCTTAAAGCCAGCCAGTGCAGATAAAATGGCTGCCAAGAGGCTGACGATGGCCACATCCCAATGTGTCGAGGCTTCCGACGAGACTGCGGTTTGGGCCAAAGACAATCCGATGATGGCGACAACAGGGCCAACGACGACGGGCGGGATGGCTTTGCGTACTCTTTGGAAGCCAATGCTGGTGATGATGAGGGAGAGAATGCCGTAGACAATAGAAACGCTGATAAGTCCGGTTACAGCTTGTCCAGGTGCGTGGTCCTTGGTGACAAATAAGGTGAGTGGTGCGATGAATGCGAATGATGAACCGAGATATGTAGGGACTTTACCACGGGTGATCAGGTGAAAAATAAGTGTGCCAACACCGCTGGCAACCAGTGTTGCGCCGGGATTGAGCCCGGTTAAAATCGGAACGAGGATGGTCGCCCCAAACATGGCAAATACGTGTTGGATGGATAGGGGAAGACCCCTTAAAAACGACTTCACGAAGTGCCGTCCTCCTTAAAATGATTGAGATTCGTTCCATAGTATAGACGCGAAGTGACCGACTGGCGAGTAAAATTTTTAGTGGGCGCCGATTTCTTGGATAGCATGCCAGTTCATCGTCAGCGGTATGCTATCATATTCCACATGAACATTCTATCCGTGGAAAATCTATCGAAGACATATGGCGAGAAAAATCTGCTGACACATGTTTCGTTTGGCATTGACGATGGGGATCGAATTGGGTTGATTGGCGTCAATGGTGCCGGCAAATCCACACTGATGAAGATGATTGCCGGTCTCGAATGGCCGGATGCGGGAAATATCACATTGAATGGAGGCACAACGGTTCATTACTTGCCGCAGGAGCCTGTGTTTCAACCTGGCGCGACGGTGTTAAGCCAAATCTTTTACGGCGACACCCCCGTGATGAAAGCGTTGCGTGCGTATGAAGCGATTTTGAACCGCTTGGCACAGCAACCAGACAGCGGCGCACTGCAAGCGGAATTGCTTCGCCTTCAAGCGCAATTGGAAGCGCTGGATGCGTGGCAGTTGGAGCACGAAGCCAAAGGCATCTTGACACGGCTTGGCATCACCGACTTCAATGCTGTGGCCGACACATTGTCTGGCGGTCAGCGCAAGCGGATTGCTTTGGCCCGCGCGTTGATACAACTAGCCGATTTGCTGATTCTGGACGAGCCGACCAACCACATTGACGACGAGAGCGCGCTTTGGTTGGAGACCTATCTGCAAAAACGCAAGGGTGCGCTGTTCATGGTCACGCATGATCGCTATTTCTTGGAACGCGTGGTCAACCGCATTTTTGAGCTCGATCACGGCCGTCTGTACAGCTACCCCGGCAATTATCAGGCGTTTCTCGAAGGAAAGTTGGCGCGAGAGGATGCTGAGCGCGCCTCGGAGAACAAGCGGCAAAACTTCTTGCGCAACGAACTGGAATGGATTCAAAAGGGGCCGCGCGCTCGTGGCACGAAACAGAAAGCGCGGACGGAACGCTACTATGACATTCTGGAACAAGGGCCAACTGGCGGTGGCGCGCAGCTGGAATTGTCTTCAGTCAAATCGCGGCTTGGCAATCAGATTATCGAATTGGAGAATGTGTCCAAGGCGTATGGCGAGCGGACCGTGATCCGGGACTTCAGCTATATCGTATTGCGCGCGGATCGGATTGGCATCGTCGGGCCGAACGGCATGGGCAAATCCACTTTGCTAAAGCTGATGGCGGGCCGCCTGCAGCCGGACAGCGGCGCGGTCACGATTGGATCGACCGTGAAAATCGGCTATTTTTCGCAGGAACACGAGGCGTTAGATCCTGACAAACGGGTCATCGACTATATTCGCGATGAGGCGGCGTATGTAGAAACGGCGGATGGCGAGATGATCACTGCGGCACAGATGCTGGAGCGATTTTTGTTCCCGGGTTCACTGCAGTGGACCCCGATTGGCAAGTTGTCAGGCGGAGAAAAGCGCCGATTGGCGCTGTTGCACACGCTGATGACCGCGCCGAACGTGCTTTTGCTCGATGAGCCGACCAATGATCTCGACATTCCGACATTGTCCGTGCTCGAATCGTATCTCGACAGTTTCCCTGGTGTGGTCATTGCGGTATCGCACGACCGTTATTTTTTGGACCGGGTGGCCGATAAACTGTTTGTCTTTACCGCAGGAGAGATAGAGGAGAAGTCCGGCAGTTTTTCTGACTACTTAAAAGCGCGTGCGGCGATAGACGACAAAGCGCGCTCTGATGAAGAGGCGCCGGATAAACGGACGACGCATACACACAAAAGGGAAGTACTGAAGTTTACGTATAAAGAACAGAAGGAATACGAAACCATTGATGACAAAATCGCAGAGGCAGAGCAGGCGCTGGCCGAAGTGAATCGACAGATGGAGAACGCGGCTGATGACTACGGAAAATTACAGGACTTGTACGCCGAACAACAGGCGCTCGAAACAAAGCTTGAAGCGCTGATGGAAAGATGGACGTATCTGAATGAACGCGCGGAGGAAATTGAGCGAAGCCGCCAGTCGTAACACGGCGGCTTCGCTGAACGGATATCTGGATTTGCCGGGATATTTTTTGCATCAGAACAGTTGACAATTGGTCGATCACGGCATAAAGTATAGAAAAATTCGAAATATGAGTGCTTTGATGGAGAGAGTACGCGACTGGTTCAGCTTAGAGAGTCGGCGGTGGGTGCGAGCCGAACTGACAGGTCTGCCGAAGTTCACTCCGGAGCTGCCAGGGGAACGCCGCAAGTGTGGTCAGTAGTCTCGGCCGGCAACTTGTCATCGGGTTGTCGTTATCACAACGAAGGTAAGTGGCACATGCCATTTATTAGGGTGGTACCGCGAGTGATCTCGTCCCTAGAGGGGCGGGCTTTTTTGCGTTTAGGAGACTTTTTGTACAGCAACAACGGTTGGGCACTTTTTTGTAGCTGTAAGACATATTGGTAACTGGATGAAAAATAGTCGAATGGCTTAGATGGAGAGAGTACACAGCGATGTGCAGGTGCAGAGAGCCGGTGGTTGGTGCAAACCGGACTGCCGCGCTGTGGAAGTTCACTCCGGAGCCGCCAGGTGAACACCGTACTGGTCAGTAGCCTCGGCCGGGAAACAGTTGTTTCTCGTTATGGCAACGAAGATGGAAAGCGACTGAGCTTTCTATTAGGGTGGTACCGCGAGCGATCTCGTCCCTATGGGGCGAGGTCTCTTTTTTATTTGTTGTTGCAAAACCAGTGGTGATACAGCCATCAAAGCGCATGGACAACGCAGTACTCAAAATCGCGAATGGTTTTAGGCCAAGGAGGAATTGAACGTGCAAGAGGAATGGACGACAGGCATTCACACGTATCGGTCAGAGATTGACGGTATCGATCAACAGATGATCGACTATCTTGCCAAGCGGTTCGAGGCGGCGAAACATATCGCCGAGTTGAAAAAGCGGTGTGAGCAGCCGGTCGTACAGGCGGATCGAGCCAAGGAAGTGGAGCGCCGCTATGTGAAGCGGGGGACGGAGCATCAATTGGGCGCGAACTTCATGTCGCGTCTCTATCAACTCATACATGAGGAGACTTGTCGCATTGAAGCGGAGATCATCAAAGATGAGGTCCGAGAGGGGCACTCTCGGACTGTCGCTCCATAATCGTGTCGGGGACATGTGAAAATCCATCAGCTTGAATCGCTAGAAGTTTTTTTCACAAGTCCCCTAGATAATGATGTGTTTATTGGGCGCCTGTGTCGCTCGTGGAGTCAGAACTGGTGTTCAGATCCGCTGGCGGTGTGAATGGCGTGCTGTCATCATAGGTATAGTTCATGCTCATGGTCTCGTGCAACCCGATGCTGTCGATGTCGCTTGCCAGCGAAGAATCTGTTCCACCAGCGGGAATCGGCAGTGAGCTGATGGGTAAATTCATATCCATCGTCAACTGTTCACTGGTTACGACATTCTGGCCGTTGACAGGTTGTACGGTAATTTGCATGCTACCTTTCAGTTGTTTGAGAACGGTTGAGAGGATGGAAGCCATCTCACTGCTCGAAACACCGGATGTGTCAGCGCCGCTTGCCGACGCAGTGCTGGTCACGGTCTCCAACAGAGGTGCCAAAAGCTTTGTGAGACTGCTGGTGTCGAGTGTCGCCGTATATGTGTAACCATCGCCGCTTTGTGAGGATTGAATTTGGCGAAGCGCGGAGAAGCCCATGTTTTGACCAGGCATTTGCGATTCCAAACTTTGTATCAATTGTTCATCGGCGGTTTCCTCAGTCCAGCCGTTGCCCTCGTTCATCCAAAGTTTGCTGCCTTGGAGATACTCCTGGATGGTCTGTGGCACTGCGCTTGCACTGTCATCTCCTGAACCAGACACGCCGGTCAGATCAGCAGGCAGATTCATCGTTATGCTCGTATAGGCTGCTTTCTCGCCATCCACTGTTCCAGTTTTCACTTGAATGTTCGTGCTGATGTCTATGTTCGTAGGCTGACCACTGAAGGTCGGATCCGACTTGCCTTTACTGGTCAAGTTTAATTGGATGTCTTCCGTTTCACTGCCAGTCATTTGCGACTGCGGGGCAGCCTGGGTGTTGCTGAATGCATTTACCAGCGTTTGGATATCTGGCGTGACGAGATTCCACGCCTTTCCAGATGCGGTGCTGGTGATGTTCAATTGTTTCAGAATGGACGTGAGAGATTCAGCGTCGACATACGCCGTCTTGCCGTGTGACGCTGGATCCTTCGCCGTGACGGTGGCGATGGTCGCGATTTGCACGCCGTTGAGAAAAACTGCTACATTGCCGCTGCCGGATGTGCTGCTGGTTGTGGGCGTTGGCAGATTTGTCGAAGTGAGATTCCACGCGTGGCCATTCCACTTGCTTTGAATGCCAGCTTTCTTCAGGGCCTGTATCACATACCAAACAGGCATATAAGTGCCGCCGTTTTTCGTCAATGTGTATGGCTGGGAGATGGTGTCGTTGTTCAATGCGATGCTGCCAAGTGCCGCTTTGTTCGGCGCTGCCATCGCCA
The DNA here is from genome assembly GCF_042678105.1 of Alicyclobacillus fodiniaquatilis. Taxonomy (NCBI): domain Bacteria; kingdom Bacillati; phylum Bacillota; class Bacilli; order Caryophanales; family Alicyclobacillaceae; genus Alicyclobacillus; species Alicyclobacillus fodiniaquatilis. Next base: position 127,534 of record NZ_JBHUCX010000044.1, on the reverse strand, counting down.
TGGGGACAGCACTTCCCAGTACAACCAGACTTGCGGCGACTCCACTGATCCATTGCTTCATCAATTCTCGTCCTCCTCGTTCTTTTTCGCAAAACCTTCAAAGAAACGGTATGGCTATTTTCAAGCGTACCATAAATTGCACAGCTTGGAAGGATAAACTTCGGGGTGGTTGCGGAGAATCTCTCCTTCGCTATCAAGTTCGACAACCGCTTTCCTTTTGTCGCAAAGCATGCTTGCATGAAGGTGACAGAACAAGTATGGTTATTTTGTACCTTTTGATATAGTACAAATATAACAACGATTGTGAGGTGTTAGCATGTGGTTGCGCATCAACCCACGGTCCGCGACACCTGTTTATCAGCAGATGATTGATGGCGTGCGGGAAGGGGTCGCCAAAGGGATTCTAAAAGCGGGGGACAGGCTGCCTACAGTGCGTGAGATGGCCACTTTGCAAGGCGTCAATCACAACACCGTTGCCAAAGCGTACCGGGAGCTTGAACGAGATAAAGTGATAGAGACATTGCGGAGCAAAGGCACGTTTATTGCCACAACAGACGCGGTGCCCAATCGGCAGGAGAAGCTTGAAAACATGAAATTGCGGATCAACCAACTGATTGTCGAGGCACATCATGTCCAGATTCCACCAGAGCGCTTGAAGCAGATGTTCACAGAGGCAGTGGATATGTGGATGAGAGAAATGGAGGAGAACCAAGCGTGAATGATGTGATAGAAACCAGAGGGCTTGCCAAGTCGTTTGGGCGCGTACATGCCGTAGTGGATGCCAATCTGATAGTGCCAAGCGGCAGTATTTACGGTTTGGTTGGCGCCAACGGCGCGGGCAAGAGTACACTGTTGCGCCTTGTAGTCGGACGATTTCAACCATCCTCTGGCGAAGTTTATGTCCTAGGCGAGAATTTATCAGCTATCTCCCCAAAATTGTTGTACGAACGCCTCCACTATATTGCGGGTGATATCGGTGCTTACCCAGATTTGCGTGTGGCGGAAATGCTAAATGTAGCGCGTCTGATGTATCGCAAGTGGGATAAGACACGCGAGGCACAGTTATTGGAGGCGTTTTCGCTGCCCACAAAACAACGGATTCGCCATTTGTCCAAAGGCAAGCAAATGCAGCTGCGCTTCGTCATCGGTCTGTCTGCTCGTCCAGAGATTTTGGTGCTGGATGAAGCGACCAATGGACTAGATCCTGTCGTCAAACAGCAATTGCTTCATCTGGTGCTTGAAGCGGCAGCAGCGGATGAAATGACCGTGCTGTTTGCAACCCAACAGTTGGAAGAGATTGAACGCATGGCCGATCACGTTGCAGTGATGGCAAACGGTCGGATTATCAGCGCCCAAACGTTAGACAGTTTGCAGGAACGTATACACGAGGTGTGCTGTGTACTTGACCGTCCAGTATCTGCACAGTTGCTACAACATCCGAATGTGCTCCGCATATGGCGGCAGGGAACATATTTGTCTTTGGTTGTGGATGGGGACGTGGATGTTTGGAAACACAGGTTGACCTCTGTGAACGCGGAGTATATCGACGTCCATTCACTCGACTTATACGAGTTGTTCCATATTATGATGGAAGAGGAGGGGTATAGGCGTGATCGAGTCCATTTTTCCTAAAGCGCTTGTGCGTAAAGAAGTGTACCTGCATCGTTGGTATGCGTTATCCGTTTTTTTGCTGATCATTCCGACGCTGGTGAAATTGCCGTGGGCGCAAACCATTGTTTCGGTTAAGTCGGGGGTGACTTCCCCAATGCCGTGGCGTCTGCAAGCGGTTCAGGCGCTACAGCAGTTTGTGGATGGCGGTGCGACTGGCAGCGTTGGCATTTGGGCAGCTTTTGTGGTGATGGGGTATGCGGTCATGCTGATGTACAGTGAACGCCAGCGAGGATCTCTCTGGTACGCGCTGACAACGCCGGTGTCCCGGCAGCAAATTTTACGTGTAAAGTGGTGTTTTGGTTTCCTTACGTTGATTGGGGTATTTGGCTTGAGCGGGCTGTATCTCTTTATTTTAAACAGCGTTATTCACGCTCATATTGCAAGTGTGGTGATATTGACATGGAGTGTTACACAGGTGGTTGTCGAAACGGGCATCTTTACCTTAACTATGCTCATCGCCATTCTAGTCAGCAATCCTGTGTTTGCGTTAGGGATTGGATATTTGCTCGAAAAGTTGCCGGGGATGGTCGAATGGGTGTTGCCGGATGCCTATTATCGTTTGATCTTTCGTATGCCGTACAACTGGATTTTTCTTAACTGGCAAGCGTGTATTACCCCTTGGTCGTTTGTCGGGCGTCGTGTGGATGACATTCAGGGGTGGCTGGATCTCAGTTGGTTTCTGTTGTTGATTGTTCTGTGCTATGCCGCGGCACAACGCCTTTTCCGGCAGATGCAGGCTGAACGCGCATTCGCGTTGTTTTCTCTGCCAGGCATGCGGCGATGGGGCATCGGCATCCTTGTTGCAATCAGTGGTTTAATGGTGGTTGACGTCCTTTTTCATCAAGTGCCTAAATCGCTTAAAATCCTGATTTTTCTATTGTTTGTGGTATGCGCTTGGCGTTGGCTGGTGACACAATTTGATGGTGCCGCGCGAAAGGCGCAGCGTAGAGCCCAATAATTTAGACGTCTGGTGGCTTGAAATGCTAAAATTGCCATAGCAACAATGAACTGCCCACGTGCAAGCAAATTGGGTTTTCAGTACTGGATACCATCATTTTAGGACAGGGAGTGTTTGCAGATGGCAAAGACGTTTATGCAAATGGTTGCAAAGGCGCGGGAAAACGTACCGGCTGTATCTTCGCAGGAAGCGCGGGCCAAGATTGACGCCAATCCGAATACATTGGTCATTGACGTGCAGGATGCGGCTGATGCGGGGGCATGTGGCCTGATTCCCAGCAGTGTAAACATCTCACTTGGCATGTTGCCGATTCGCGCGGATTTGGAATTGCCGGAACACCTGCGCGACGCCCGCTTGGCTGACAGAAACCGACCCGTTATCATCACCTGCGGCGCTGGCGGACAAGCTGCACTTGGCGCTTACATACTGAAGCAAATGGGCTTTACAGATGTGGCGTTTATCGATGGTGGTACAGCTGCATGGAAAGAAGCCGGCTTTCAGGTGGAATCGCTTTGATTTGAGGGCAGAAGGGGGTGAAAGCCCCCTTTTGAACTTGCTGATTCACAAAACTTTCACGCTTCTGGCGGACGCGCGCTGCTGCAATGGCATGGAATCGTTCATACTTTAGAAGTGAGCGTTTTCAACGCTTCATCAGATAACTTGGTTTACTGGAGGCGACTTGATGAAAAAACGGTTTTGGCGCGCGAAAGTAGAACCGACGAAGCATGAGCCCCCATTAGAAGTGCGAGAAAATGCGCCTGTGGCGCAAGTCAAGGAACGCGGACGGATGAGCTGGATGGACAAAATGATAGCGGAACAACAGGAGAAGGGCGCCTTTGATCAGCTTGAAGGACGAGGCAAACCGTTGAATATCCGCCTGGATGATCCACCTGAAGCCGTTCTGAACGGTATCCTCAAGAATGCAGATGCCCGCCCTGCTTGGGTCGACTTGCAACACGAGATCCGCAACCAGATTGCCGCTTTGTTGAAACGGCAGCCACGCATCGCCGACGAGGCGATGGAAGAAGCCATCCAAGAAATCAATCAGAAAATCAAGCGTTACAACGTGATGGTTCCGACGCCCTTGTTGCAAAAAGGGTTGGTCAATCGCGAACATCTATCAGACATGCTCAGCAAATGGAGCTAACGTTTGAGGGTGGTGTCCTACTGTCAGTGTATGCGTTTGCGGATGTCACCCTCCCTCTTTTCACCGTATTTTGCACACCATCGGCTCTCGTGGTTGTCCTCCGAATTGCACAGTGATGATATTGTGCAATGCCTGATGTCCACATGCTCGCACCTCCGAGATTTATCGTGTATAAACTGATGATGATATAATGAAAAAGTGAGCGCATCATGCCAATCACCAGTGCAGGTGGGGAGAATTTTGGCGATAGATGACCCTCAGTTCAATCGCTTTTGTGCACAGTTCGCATACAGCGATTTTTTGCAATACAATTTATTGTCTACTAAAATACGTGTGGCTTTGTTGTCAAGGGGAGCGTCATCATGGAATGGATTGAGGTTGTGGATGAATTTCCGCAAAGTGCAGATGCGATGGTTTTATGTGTTGGCCAATTTGACGGGATGCACATCGGCCATCAAGGACTGCTTGACATAGCTAAACAATACATAACGGACGAAATATTGACCGTTCTCCGTTTTTCGCAACAAATGGACAGGCCAGTTCAAGGAGGCGAAGCTACGCAATCTTTGCTGACGCCTCGCGCCGAACAGGAACGGCTTTTCAACCAGTTTGGCGTCAACCGCCTTTATGAAGTAAGCGATGTTGGCGCCTGCACAAAACAGTCAGCCGCTGCCTTATTCGCGGAGCAGTTGACGCGATTGAACATCAAGCGCCTAGTGGTGAGTGAAGGAACATCTTTTGCACATGACGTAGACATAACTGTGCAAACGCTGGTGGACTTATGCGCAAAGCTGGATGTGCCCATCACGGTTGTGCCCCAGGCAAAAGTGAATGGCCGTTTGGTGACAAGCGCATGCATTCGCGAACATCTGCAAGCGGGAAGGGTAGAAGCTGCGCAAGCACTGCTTGGGCGCCCATATCAAATCACAGGGACAATTGTCCATGGCGCCGCGCTGGGGCGACAACTAGGTTTCCCAACGGCAAATTTTGACGATGTTGATGAGTATGTGATGGTGGCGCCAGGGATCTATGTCTCGCTGGTCGAGATCCATGGCGTGAATGGCCAAAAGAGCGAGTATTGGTATGCATTGACAAATGCAGGTTATCGACCGACGGTCAATGGACAATCTTATTTAATTGAAGCTTATTTGCTCGATTTCACAGGCGATCTCTATGACAAACGACTTTCTGTCTCGTTTTTGCATCGCCTGCGTGATGAGATCAAGTTTGTTGGTTTGGATCCGCTCATTGAGCAGATGCACAAGGACACAGCGATGGCCAAAGCCCGATTGGGCATAGAGGGCCACGCATGAAGCATCTCGCCTACCAGAACGCCAGCCAATCAGGAAATCACAGACAGCGCGGATTCGCGCACAAGCTATGTAACTAAGGGTATGCCAAGGAGGTGTTCGGATGGCGAACGGGCAGAATCGCAAAGATATTCGGCCGGGTCTGGAAGTGGATATTGTGCTCAAACAGGATCAAAGAACTGGCAAGACCACCAGGGGCATTGTCAAAGATATTTTGACCAAATCTCCAACGCATCCACATGGGATCAAGGTGCGCCTTGAAGATGGGCAGGTTGGGCGCGTACAGCACATCGTGGGATAAAGGGGTCATGCGGTACCTTCGGTGAGCACCATACGCGTTGCCCGGTTGACTGGACTTTTCATGATTCTGCTGGTGCGGGGACGCATCGTGCATGGTGGTCTATGGTGCTTGTTGTATTCACAGAATCGTGAGCCAAAGTGGGACTGGAAAAATTAAGTCGTGAGACAGAGTGTCATTCATGTTAAACTTCATTGATGTACGTATGATGTGACAATGAATGACGATGATTTCCAGAATACGCCAACGTATTCTTTGAAGATGAACACAATGAACAATTGAGGGAGCACATCAAATATGATTCGTGTAAAAGATGTTTCGGTTTCTTTCGGGAGCCGTATTTTATTTGAAGGTGTCAATTTAAGTTTCGATCAAGGCAATCGCTATGGGTTGATTGGCGCAAACGGCGCAGGGAAGTCGACCTTTATGAAGATTTTAGTGGGCGATTTTGAAGCGACGACGGGTACGGTCACCATTGCGCCAGATTTGCGGGTTGGCGTTCTGCGTCAAGATCACTACCAATACGACGATTTTACCGTGCTGGATACGGTGTTGATGGGGCATCCAGAGCTCTGGAAAGTGATGAAGGAGCGGGAGCGGCTGTATGCATTGCCGGAAATGACCGAGGAAGAAGGCATGCTGGTCGGTGAACTGGAGAGCACGTTTGCCGACATGGATGGATATTCTGCGGAGTATTTCGCGGCAGAACTGCTTGAGGGACTCGGTATTCCAGTTGAGAAACACAATGACTTGATGAGTTCGATGATCGGCGGCTTCAAGTTGCGTGTATTGCTTGCACAAGTGCTGTTTGGTCGACCGGATATTCTCTTGTTGGACGAGCCGACCAACCACTTGGATCTCGATACCATTCGTTGGTTGGAGAATTTCTTGCTCGCGCACAAAGGCACGATGGTCATCATTTCACATGACAGGCATTTTCTCAACACGGTCTGTACGCACATGGTGGATGTGGATTATAAACAGATTACGATGTTCACTGGCAACTACGATTATTTCGTGGCAGCGAGCACACTGGCGCGTGAACAGCTTTTGGCTGACAATGCGCGTAATATGGACAAAATCGCGGAACTCAAAGAATTCGTCGCGCGGTTCTCAGCAAATAAGAGCAAGGCGAAACAGGCGACCAGCCGCCAAAAGCAAATTGACAAAATCGAAATTCAAGAGGTGCGTCCATCATCGCGCGTCGCACCGTACATCAAATTCACTACACAGCAAAAACTTGGCCAGCAAGTGGTTTCGCTCGATGGCATCAATAAGTCATTCGATGACTTGCACGTGTTAAAAGATGTCCGGCTTGATATCACAGGTGGCGACAAAGTCGCTGTCATCGGCGTAAATGGCATTGGGAAAACGACATTGCTCAATGTGATGTTGGGAGAACTGACGCCAGATGCGGGCACGGTCACGTGGGGCAAATCCGCTCAGCCCAGCTATTTTGCGCAGGATCACAACGAGGTGATTCCGAAGAACACCACCGTTTACGAATGGTTGCGCAGTTTCGACGAACAGGCAGACGAACAGACCATTCGCAGCATTCTCGGCCGCATGCTCTTTTCGAAGAATGAGGTGCACAAATCCACCGAAGTGCTTTCTGGTGGGGAAACAGCGCGTTTGATGCTGGCTAAGATGCTTTTGTTGCAAGGAAACGTGTTGATCTTGGACGAACCGACCAACCACTTGGATTTGGAGTCGATTGACGCGTTGACAACCGCGCTTTCAGAGTTTGAAGGATCGGTTATCTTTGTCTCACATGCGCGTCAACTGGTGACGGATGTGGCCAATCGCATCGTTGAATTGACTCCGACGGGCGTCGTCGACTTTGTTGGATCTTATGATGAATATCTCGCAAAGCGGGATGCTTTGGTGAATGTTTAAATTGTTTTGCGATGCGGGCAACTCCGGTATACAAATTGAGAATGGCGTGCCGCTTGGTACGTCATTCTCAATTTGTATAGAATTAAATTGACTGATAATTAGAAGGTAGATTGAAACTTTATAGATTATATGATGATTTCATGGCTTGGTATATCGGAGAGCGGTCTATAAGCAATGTGTAGGCGCTGACGACAAGCGACTGTATGATTCGCACAATGAAGAATAAACAAACAGTTTGATTGCAATCATCACGGGTATTGTGGAAGGATGCGTATCGCCATTGGTCAATCAGGGAACTGAATTTGATTTTTTTAATAGGATGGATTTGACTCAAGTCTTCAAAGCCCTGCGTGTCGGACTGTGGGACATCAATTTTACATCACACGAATGTTTCCTGAATCAAGTGGCTGTTGACATTCTTGGCTTGGATACACATGAATGCCCAATTTCGTGTGATAAAATCCTTCAAACCATCTGTCCAGAGGATAGATCGATTGTCCGAAATTTTATTGCTCATGGTCAGAATGAGCGAATCGGCTTGGAGTTTCGTGTGATTGGATCCGATGGCTCTAGGCGGATGGTGCGCATACAGGAAACAGAGGGCAGCATCGAAACATGTGATCACATCACTGGCATCATTCAGGACATCACAGAACAGAAACAAGCAGAAGTGCAAATGCGTTTCGTTTTGGATGCGACCAAAGATGGAATGATTGTGGTCGATGACCGGGGGAAGATTGTCAAATGGAACGCATCTGCACAAAAAATCTTTGGTTATATGGCCGACGAATGCATTGGTGACGAGTTATCTCTCATTATTCCTGAGCGGTTTCGCGCGGCACATTTTCAGGGATTCAAGCATTATCTTGAAGTTGGCGAACCTAAGCTGATTGGCAACACAGTGGAATTGGTTGGACTGCGCAAAGATGGAACGGAAATTCCAATTGAACTCTCCTTGTCGACGACGGATGAGGGGATAGGGAGCTATTTTATTGGCATCATCCGCGACATCAGCAAACGGAAACGAATGCATCAAAAGTTGCAGCGGAGCCAGGAACAATACCGCCAGCTCATCGATAATTTGCTTGATGTGATCGGCATATTGGACGATGGAAAATGGGTTTTTATCAACCCTGCAGGCGTTCGTTTTTTCGGGGCGAAATCAGAAGCCGAAATTGTCGGCCGCCGCTATGACCATTTCTTGCATCCAGATCATCATGAAGAGTGGCTAAATCGAACCAAGGATATGCGCGCCGGAAAGCAAGTTGGCGTCGTTGAACAAAAATGGATACAAGTGAATGGGGATATCGTGCATGCAGAGGTGACAGGGATTCCGTTTGGGGAAACTGGCGTGCAAATGATTATGCATGATGTCACTGAGCGAAAGGCGTCGGAGGAGTTGATCATCCAGTCGGAAAAGCTGTCCGCAGTTGGTCAGCTTGCGGCTGGTGTGGCGCATGAAATTCGCAATCCACTGACTGCGCTCAAGGGATTTTTGCAGTTGCTGCAGGTGGAATCAAGAGAAAATGTTAAAGAATATTGTGATATTATGCAAAATGAACTCAATCGCATTGAGATGATTTTAAGTGAGTTGTTGGTTTTGGCCAAACCACAAGGGATGAATTTTGAGCCGAGAAAAATCAATGTGATTCTCAAAGATGTCATTGCGCTCCTAGAAACGCAGGCTATTTTGAATAACGTCACCATCATTCAACGCTTCGATATGCCTGTTCCTGTTGTATTGTGCGAGGAAAGTCGACTCAAGCAAGTTTTCGTCAATATCATAAAAAATGCAATTGAGGCGATGCAAAACGGAGGCGAGCTGGAGATCAGGCTGGAAGTGCGTCAAGACAACGTATGTATTCAATTTGTGGACGAGGGAGAAGGCATCCCAAAGGAGCAAATTTCAAAACTCGGGAATCCTTTTTACACCACCAAGTCACAGGGGACTGGCCTAGGGCTGATGTTGAGCAAGCGGATCATTGAGGATCACAATGGACAGATACATATCACAAGCGAGATCGGCAAAGGCACCTGCGTCAGCATTGTGTTACCGCTCGCCTAGAGGTTGAGGAAAAAGCCGCAGAGTGGAACCGTCGGCGGATAGACAAGCGCCAAAGTGCTGTTTATCCGCCGGATGAGTGTGTTTGTGCATTTATGGCTGTGCTTGGCCGCTGTCTTCAGTGTCGATGAGATGTACGGGCACCCAACCGCGCACGCTGTTGATCAGCCAAATTTGCTCTGCGCGATGGAGATCATCACGAACGAGAATGCGCTCCTGGATCACATTGTTCGCGATGAGTTCCGCGCGAAGTGTGCCAGCCAACAGTCCGCAAGCACGCGGGGGTGTCCATAAAGCGCCATCCATTTTGATCACGATGTTGCCAATGGTGAATTCAGTGATTTCACCCGCTGGATTCCAAAGTAACACATCGAAAACACCTGGATGATCCTGACGATGGACGGCGTAAATGTCGCGGTGGGTGGTTTTGTGATAAAAAAACCGGTTCGCTGGATCCATCGGACGCTGGGCCAATGTGACAGGTTGTGACGCATGCGTCGCTAAGGTAAGGGGTGCGTGCTCGATTTCCACTTTTCCGTCCGCTGCAACCAGCAGTCGCACACGATAACGTTCGCCTGCGGCAAATGCGTGCGCATATGTCTCTAGGGTGGAACGAAGCGTGGCGAGATCAAGCGGGATGGCAAAGTATTGAGCTGATTCGACCAGACGGGCTAAATGACGCTCGAGCAGGACGTAAGCGCCTTGTTCGTAGCGGATGGTTTCTAGGAGCTGGAATGGGTCTATCGGTTCGGTTAACACGCGGGTTTTTGTATATGCCTCCTGGTATTCGATGTCAGCGACCGAATCCCAGGTGATGCCGCCGCCAGTTCCGTACGTGGCCATGTGCATCTTTTGGTCGATCTCGACTGTGCGAATGGCGACATTAAAGGTCGCGTCGCCATTCGGCTGAAGGTAACCAACGGTGCCGCAGTACACGCCCCTTGAGTGGGTTTCCAGCGCTTTAATAAGCTTCATTGTCGACACTTTTGGCGCGCCGGTGACAGAGCCGCAGGGGAAGAGGGCGGTCAATATGGCAGTCAAATTGGCGTCTTGGCGCAACTTGGCTGTGATGGTCGATGTCAGTTGGAAAACGGTCGGATACGGCTCCACTTTGAACAGTTCAGTGACGTGGACCGAGCCGATTTCAGCGATGCGGCCGAGGTCATTGCGCAATAAGTCGACAATCATCACATTTTCAGCCTGGTCTTTCTCCGAATGGCGCAGACTTTCCATTTGAGCCTCATCCTCTGCCGGCCAGCGCCCGCGGTGCGTGGTGCCTTTCATCGGGGAGGTCGTGATGTTGCCGTCATCAATTCGGAAAAACAGCTCAGGTGAAACGGACAGGATTTTGTGCTGACCCATATTCAGATAAGCGGCATATTTGGCCTGCTGCGCGCTTTTTAAGGTTTCATAGAACGCATATGCATCGCCTTCAAATGGAGCGCGCATGCGCATGGTGTAATTGACCTGATAAGTTTCACCGCGTTCAATTGCCTTGTGAATGCGGTCGATCTGCGCTTTGTACATCTCTTTGCTTACCGTTGGCGCCCAATCTCCGATGTGATACGCGCCAAGAGATGCGGGTTGCTGCACAGGTTCAGGTTTTTCATAGATGCCGAACCACAAAAGTGGACCATGTTCTGTGTGGCATGGTCGCACGACCATCGCCGGATCAAATGCTGGCGCTGCTTCATAGGAGAGGAAGCCAGCTGCGTAAAAGCCTTGTTCGATATATGATTCAATTTGGCGAATACAAGGGCGCACTTTATCGAGCGCATACGCCGCGATGATGTCAACGGGATGGGTGAATTGCATTCCTTGCTCGTATTCGGCGTCGGCAAAATTAAAAATCAATATTGGGTTGCATGCGCTTTGTTGCATAGAATTGGGTCACCTATTTCGTGGAATATGATGTACCATTGGGTGCACGTCTCATTTTAGCTGATTTGAATTCATTTTTGTTACGTGCGGGACGCTTTTCGTCTGTCTTTTCGCGACGATTTAGGCATAGACTGCTGTGGTGGCGCGTGCTTAAATTGACTGGATGAAGATTGTAATGACGTTAGAACAAGATGAAGTGAAATTCGTGCGTTCAGCAGCAAGAAATAGATGTACAATAGTCTACGTGTCTCAATGCGTTGGGTTTTACAATATCTTCCGACCCAGTCATTGAATAAAGTGAAAAGAAGGCGTCATAACTTGATAAGGTTCAGATACATGGAGAATTGGCAGAAGAACTTACTGATTTTGTGGATCGGTTCACTTGTCACATCTGCAAGCTATTCGATGGTCATTCCTTTTTTACCGCTGTTTCTTCTTCAAATTGGTGTTAAGCATCACACTGAGATGTGGTCAGGGCTTTTGTTCAGCGCTGCGTTTCTGGCTGGGGCGGTCGCCTCACCGTTTTGGGGGGCGGTTGCTGACAAGTACGGGCGCAAGCCGATGATTATTCGCGCGGGCATTGCCCTTGGACTCATTTATTTTTTAACCGCGTTTGTGACCAATCCGTATGAACTCCTTATCTTGCGCGTGATGCAAGGTCTCTTATCAGGATATATCCCAGGCGCCATCGCGTTGGTTGGCACGAGTACTCCCGAGAATAAAATTGGATATGCTTTGGCGATGATATCCACCGCCACATCATCGGGCGGCATCATCGGTCCGCTTTTGGGGGGCGGCATCTCTAAATTGCTGGACAACCGAATGGCTTTTGGCAGTGCAGGCGTTTTGGTGTTTTTATCTACGTTGCTGGTTATATTTTTCGTGAAAGAAGAAGGATTTGTCCCCAGCAAGGGAAAAAGCACAGTATTTGGCGCCATAGGTGTGGCTGCGCAAAACCGCACTTTCATGTTTGTCATGCTGTTGACGATTCTCACCTCTTTTTCGGTGATGACCATCGAACCCGTTTTGCCGCTTTATATCGTGCAGATTGGCGGATCGGTCAACAATGCGTCTTTGTTGGCGGGGATTGTCTTCTCACTTGCGGGCATCGCCAGTGTGCTGTTTGCGCCGCAATGGGGGAAACTATCTAGTAAAGTCGGTTTTCGCTATGTTTTAATGATTGGATTATTGGGCGGTGGACTTGGCAACCTGGCCCAAATTCTATTCCACAACATTTGGGGATTTTCGATTGTGCGTTTTATGTTTGGGGCCTTTTTCTGCGCGGTGTTCCCTGCTTTAAATGGATTGGTGGTCCGCTCTACGCAGAGCGATTTCCGCGGTCGCGCTTTTAGTTTAAATCAAACTGCGAATCAGTTGGGCACCATGTTCGGCCCGATTGTGGGCGGCGCCGTTGGCGGCGCGTACACCATTCACAGCGTCTTTTGGGTGACGGGTCTCTTGCTTTTACTGACCATGGGCTTCACGTATTGGGTAGATAAGATCTCGCCTTTGGAGAAGTCAGTTGCCGAGGAATGATTGGACTTTTGGCGGTCGGGTTCGTTTTGTCTGCGTCGCTGTTATATACTGAATGTTGTCTATGTGTGTATCACTCCGTTTGAGATGGGAGCAGTTTATCATGATGAAAGTTCGTTTTGTCAGCATTCCGGTTCGCAATCAGGATGTATCACTCAGCTTTTACACAGAAAAACTTGGATTTCAATTGGTGACAGATCAGCCGTTTGGCGGGGGACAGCGCTGGATCGAACTGAAACCGCCTGGTTCAGATATACTCGTTGTCCTGTTTACACCGCCTGGGGATGAGGGGCGTATCGGCTCATTTCAAAATGTGGCGTTTACGAGCGATGATGTGGAAGCCGAATATATCCGGTTGCGCGATCTCGGCGTCGAATTTGTTCGGCCAGCAGAACGTGCGGAATGGGGCGGCATGCAGGCAATTTTTAGAGATCCCGACGGAAACACGTTTGTTCTGGCCAGCCCGGATGCGTGAAACGGGGGATTTGTGAAATTTTCTATTTTTCGATATGCGCGCATATCGTCGACAGCAATGATGTAACATCTTTGAGTTCAAATATCAGGGGTCATCCAACTCTGATACAAGAATAGAATACATGCGTACATCGTGAAATTCGTTTTTCGCAAACAGATGTCCTCGCAATACGCCTTCGAATGTCATGTTACACTTTTCCATCACGCGCCAAGAGCCAACATTGCGGACATCGGCGCGCGCCTCAATGCGATGCAGTTGAAGGGTTTTAAAGCCGTAGAGAATGACGCTTTTGACAACCTCACTCATCAAACCTTGATTCCAATGCGTTCGACCAAGCGCATAGCCAATTTCAGCGCGTCGATGCGGGTGGACATGGACGAACCCGCATGTCCCAATCAGCCTGTCTGTAGCCTTTTCAATGATGCCCCAATCGGCATGAATGTTTTGTGCATATCGCTCCAGCGCGCGCTGAATAAATTGGCGGGCATCATCTACAGTTTGATGTGGTTGCCATGTAGTATATTTGGCTACGGCTTCATCAGAGGCATAGGCAAACAGTTCGCCCGCGTCGGCAGGTACGAGTTGGCGGAGAATCGTGCGATTTGTCTCGATGACGGGCATGAAATCTGCGCTCATCTCGTGTACCCCCTGTCGATTGTCGTCAATATTGCTTGGGAAATGTCAAAGTTGTCATTTCCATCAAAAGGTCCTTGTTCAACCGCGTTAAAAATTGAAAGCTGCAGACGCAAAAGCGGGAAACAATTTATCACGAAGTTGAGGGAGTTTGTGTCCAGGATTCCACTTGAATCCACGGGCGATTCCCACGCCAGGACAAATCGACGTCAATTTCAAACGCATCTGACAAATGCTCCGATGTCATCACTTCGTGCTTGGGTCCGCTGGCGCTGATCTTCCCGTTTTTCAGCAGCAGCACATGGGTGAAACAAGGGAGGATTTCCTCCGAATGATGTGTCACATACAATAAGGTGGGCACATGGGAGGTTTGGCCATGCGCCAAGCGGTCAATCGCCTGCAACAGCGTTTCACGCGCGCGCACGTCCAGTCCAGTACAGGGTTCGTCGAGAATGAGCAAATCCAATTTGGACATCATGGCACGGGCGATGAGCACACGCTGTTTTTCCCCTTGAGAGAGCACTTGCAATGGCTTGTCTGCGAGGTGCTCGCTATTCATCTCCACGAGCAGTTGATAGGCGATATCCTCATCATGCGCGTCATTTTCCCACAGGCCGACAGATGCATACTTGCCGCTGATGACCACATCGAGCGCTCTTTCTAACGGCTTATCCGTCGTGATTCGATCCGCCATCGAGGCGCTCACCCAGCCAATCTGTTTGCGAACTTCGCGCAAATCCACTTTGCCGAAGCGATGGCCAAGCACTTCCACAGTGCCTTTTGTGGGCCAAGTATATCCGGTTATCAAATTGAGAATGGAGGTCTTGCCTGATCCGTTCAGGCCGATGATTGCCCAGTGTTCTCCTTTTTTCACAGTCCAATTGATATCAGACAAAATCATTTTTTGATTGCGCACCCAGGATACATCACTTAATTGGATTGTCGTCATCTGTGCTGTCCGCCTTTCTATCTTGAGACAAAGTCGATGCACCGTCCGCGATGCCTCGATTGATGATCTTTTTGTAGCGCCGCTGGTGCGGGAAGCATCGCGCATGGCGATTTAAACCGCATGCTACCGTAAATCCTATCATATAATCGTTCGAATAAAGTGATAACATAGGCTTGAAGGATCTAAAATGTAATGACAGTTGCTTTGCGATGCTCGTAAACAGCATTGTCGTCACAGGGAGGTACATACAAGATGGGGAAAACAGCACTCATTGTACAAGGTGGTTGGGAAGGGCATCAACCTCGCGAGGTGTCAGAGGTACTGGCGCAGTTGCTCAAATCTGCTGATTTCGCCGTGGAAGTAGCGGACAATTTGGAGGTATTCAGCGATGCGGCGCATTTAAAGACCTACAATCTGATTGTGCCGCATTGGACGATGGGCACCATCTCACATCCGCAATTGGAAGGATTGGTGAAAGCGGTTCAAAGTGGTGTTGGCATCACTGGTCTACATGGAGGCATGGGGGACGCATTTCGCGATGCGCCGGAGTTCCAATACATGGTCGGCGGCCAATGGGTCGCACATCCGGGTAATGATGGCGTGACATATGATGTCAACATTACGGATAAGGAACATGAGATCACCGCAGGTATACATGACTTCACGGTCACCTCGGAACAGTATTACATGCATGTGGATCCTGTCAATCACGTGCTGGCTACCACACAGTTTGGCGAAGTGACCATGCCCGTGGCATGGACTAAAACCTATGGCCAAGGGCGCGTGTTTTACTGTTCGCTGGGACACACCGACAAAGTCGTCAAGATGCCAGAGGTGAGTCAGTTGATGCTGCAGGGGATGGTATGGGCTGCAGCCAAAGACTAAACATTGGCAGTAAGATGTTCATGATAGACCGCCATGCGTGATGCGTCCCGCACCAGCAACATCATGAAAATATCAGTCAATCGAGGCATCGCGGATGGCGCGCGCAAAGGTATCGTATGATTTACAGGATAGGACCAGGGCGATGTGATGTCGCCCTGGTCCTATCAATAGCACAATGAAAGTCCGAGGTGAAGCTATGGAAAAGACACAAACGAACGCAAATTCGATCGCGATGATGCACAGCATCTTGCCTTCGTTGTCCAAAGCAGAGCAAAAGGTTGCGACGTCCGTATTGAAGGATCCAAGTCAGACAGTTTATTCCTCCATTACGGATCTCGCGCTGCTTGCGGGTGTTGGTGAAACGACCATCATTCGTTTTTGCCGCAAATTGGGCTACAGTGGGTTTCAAGAATTTAAATTGTCGATTGCCCAGGATCTCGTCAGCCCAAAGCAGCAAGTATACGGCAAGATTGAAGAGAATGACAGCGTTGATGTGATGTGTCGCAAGATGACGATGTTCAATACGCAAGCGCTTGAAGACACCATTGGCTTATTGGATGAGAAGGAATTGCAAAAAGCCACGGATGCATTGATGCGCGGTCGACGTCAATATTTTTTTGGTGTAGGTTCGTCGGGCATTACGGCCCAAGATGCTCAGTATCGATTTATGCGCTTAGGGTTCGACGCCCACTACGCGTCTGACGCGCATATTATTTCCATGAATTGTGCGTTAGTCACCGAAGCGGATGTGGTCGTCGGCATTTCCACATCGGGTAGCACGAAAGATTTAGTGGACGCAATGCGGATTGCGAAAAACAACGGCGCTTTTGTCATTTGTTTGACCAATCATGCACGTTCGCCTGTGACATCCTATGCAGACGCTATTTTGTTGGCCGCTTCACAAGAAAACCCTCTACAAGGTGGGGCATTTGCTTCGAAATTGGCACAGATTCACTTACTGGATATCCTGTCTACCATTGTTTCCATCAAACAACAGGACTCGACAATTAAAGCGCTGAAACAAACGGCGCAAGCCGTGATAGATAAATTGTACTAGCTCGCCCGGCGCGATGTGTATGGATCATCGCATTTGTTTTTCGAAAAAAAACTCCACTTTAATATTGGGTTTGGAGGTATATTTCATTTTGGCGCGAATACTCCTTTAGGTGAAGCAGTCCGATTCTATAGCATTTGGAGATTTCCGAGATGGAAAATGGAACGTTCATTCAAAAGATTCGCGGCGGATTGATTGTTTCTTGTCAGGCGCTTGATGATGAGCCGTTATATGGCACTGGCATGATGCCACTCATGGCGAGGGCAGTTGCCATTGGCGGTGCTGTTGGCATCCGCGCAAATGGAGCGGATGACATCCGCAAAATCAAAGCAGAAGTCGCCATGCCGCTTATCGGGATCGTAAAACGGAATTATGCGGGAAGTCCGGTGTACATCACGCCGACGTTTAAAGAAGTCGAAGAAGTTGCGCATGCTGGAGCAGATGTGGTGGCTTTAGACGCAACTTCGAGAACACGTCCTGGTGGAGAAACTTTAGAGGCGTTGGTCAGGAGGATTCGTGCCGCGTTTCCAGAACTGTTGATTATGGCTGATGTCTCGACGCTAGAAGAAGGTTTGACCGCTGCAGGACTTGGCGTAGATGTGGTCGCTTCGACGTTATCTGGCTATACGCCTTATAGTCCACAGCGCACAGAGCCGGACTTTGCGCTCATCGAGTCCTTGGTGCGGAATACAGGGAAACCTGTGATTGCTGAAGGCAGAATCCATACCCCGGATGAGGCGTTGCGCTGTATTCAGCTCGGTTGTGTCGCGGTGGTCGTAGGTTCTGCCATCACACGACCGCAGGAAATCACACGCCTTTTTGTTGAAAAAATGCGCGACTTTTGAAAAGGCATCAGAATCATATGGTTCCTTGGAATGACCAGCTTTCTCTATGTGACCCTTTCTGGTTACTGATTATGAAAGCGTGGGGGGAGGCGCATGCGCCACAGCATTGGCGTTGACATTGGCGCGACGAAGATGCTAGCTGGCATTGTGCGCGAAGATGGGGTAGTCCTTCATCGCATTCGCGTAAATACGCCAGCGCACGACGGTGCACAAGTTGTGCGTACGCTGGTCACATTGCTCGCTGAACTCCAAACTTGCGAAGTGCTCAAAACGATTTCTTTGGCGGGGGTGGGGATTGGTACGGCGGGACAGGTAGATTTTGTGAATGGATGTGTGCTGTCCGGTACGCCGAATATTCTCAACTGGGCAAATGTTGAACTTAGAAAGACGTTGCAGCCAATCACAGGTCTCCCGGTATGGGTTGACAACGATGTAAATGTTCAGTTGCTGGCGGAAGCCAGTCTGGGCGTGGCCGTCGCTAAAAGACATGTTGTGATGTTGTCGCTTGGCACAGGCATCGGCGGGGCGGCGATGATGAACGGCGAATTGTTGCATGGCAGTTGGGGCGGGGCGGCTGAATTCGGCCATATGACCGTTGATTTTCAAGGCCCGCTCTGCAATTGCGGCGCCAGAGGCTGTCTTGAACTGTTCGCGTCGGGCGCCGGTATTGCCGCACAGATGGCGCAACGTCTTGGTCTTGTAGAGGGACAGGCCAAAGAACTGACGGGCGAAATGGTTTTTAGAAAGGCAAAACAAGGCGATGTGCTGGCGAACGAGGTTTTGGACCAAGCGATTGCGGCGTTGACAGCAGCGTCGGTCAATCTAGCACACAGTTTTAACCCAGAAATGATTGTGTTTGCTGGTGGAATCATGGCTGAGGGGAACGGGGCTCTTGACCGGGTGAGGCAAGCATTCGCAATCCATGGCATTTCTTCACTGCTCGGCACGGTGACGTTGGCCAACGCGCGTTTTGGCTCCGACGCTGGCTTGGTTGGCGCTGCATTGCAGCCGTTCCACTATCATTCACACGCCCGGTGAGATTGTCTGTATCTTTGGGCTTATCTAAAATCGATTCATGTATTCAGGAGGAATTGTGATGACCATCAAAGTTGGTGTGATTGGAATTGGTTCGATTGCGCGCCTTGCGCATCTTCCGAATTATCGCAAAAACAAGGACGTAGAGCTGGTCGCGGTTGCCGATTTCGATGAGGCCCGCGCCCGCGCAGTGGCCGATGAGTTTGGCGTCCCCCGCGTCTATACCGATGTAGCCGAGATGTTTAAGGCTGAAAAGCTGGATGCTGTCAGCATTTGTACGCCGAACACCAGCCATGTGCCTCTCGCGTTGATCGCGTTGGAAAACGGGGTGGACGTACTGCTCGAAAAACCGTTGTCCACCGACTACCAAGAAGCTTTGCAATTGGTCGAGGCGGTCAAAAAGAGCAATCGCATCTGCATGATTGGCATGCCGCATCGCTTCCGCAATGAAGCGCGCTCCATCAAGCGGTTTGTCGATCACGGCGATGTAGGCGACATCTACTACGTCAAAGCGAAAATCTTGCGCCGCCGCGGTACGCCGACAGGCTGGTTCACGGATAAATCGAAATCGGGCGGCGGACCGCTGATGGACATCGGCGTGCATGCGTTGGACGTCGCCTGGTGGATTACCGGTAGACCGCAGGCAACATCGGTCACCGGGCAATTGGTGCAGGGCATTGGCGCTTACAAAACGGCGATGACTTCACGCTGGAAGTCGGCTGACGCTGCCAATCAGGACAATGCGGTGTTTGATGTGGAGGACTTTGCGAGCGCGTATATCCGCTTTCAAAATGGCATGGTGCTGAGCCTGGAAGTGAGCTGGGCGCTCAATGGTGCGCAAGACGACGCGGTCAAGGTGGATGTCTTTGGCACAAAGGGCGGCGTCTCGCTTGATCCGCTTTGTTTCTATGGCGAGCGCGACGACATTTTTACGGAAAGTCGCATTGACATTGTAAGCAACGATTTTTACGAAGATGAAATCAACCATTTCGTCGAGACTGTACAGACGCGCACAGCGCCTTTGATCACGGCCGAACAAGGCGCGCAAATTGTGCAAATGCTGAGCGGGATCACTGAATCTGCCCAAACAGGCCGCGAAGTCATTCTCTAAACTGCTGCAACGTGATCGCCCGCGCCGCAGCCATTCAGCGGCGCGGCATTGAAATTCGATTTCATGTGTTGACGAGCGGGATCGTCAAGAACGCGTGATGGACGATTGTTGCAATTGGCAGCAGTTTGCGCCGAGAGGCAGTTTGAATTAAATCACAACAAGGGCTTGAGGGGCGATGGATGATATGTATCGCGTAGCTTTGGTGGGCTGTGGCACGATTGGCAATGTGCACGCGGAAGCGTATGCACGCATGGAAGATGCAAAACTGGTGGGCATTGTCGACATTCGAGAAATGCATGGCCGCGAGAAGGCATTCCTGCTGAACACGAACTGGTATGCGACGCTTGAGCAACTGTTGGCAGAAGAAGAGGTCGATGTGGTCGATATTTGTGTGCCGACCTACTTGCACCGCGCTTATGTCGAACAAGCTGCCCGAGCTGGGAAGCATGTGATTTGTGAAAAACCGATTGCGCGCACACTCGAAGACGCGCAGGCGATGATCCAACTGTGTGAAGAACATGGCGTCCGCTTGTTTATCGCGCAAGTGCTTCGCTTTTTCCCGCAATATCGGCGTGCGCATGAGCTGTTGGCGGCCAATGCGGTGGGGGATGTAGGAACTGTGCGGGCGATGCGCGGGGGCGGTTTCCCGCGCGCATGGAATGACTGGTATGCCAATGTGGAATTGTCAGGCACATTGGTGGTCGACGCCATCATCCATGATTTCGACTTCCTCCGTTGGTGTTTTGGCGAAGTGGAACGCGTGTATGCCAAAGGTTTGCTTGGTCGCGACATCAATCGGTTGGATCACGCCTTTGTCAGTCTCCGCTTCCAAAATGGCGTCATTGGCCATGTCGAAGGCACTTGGGCGTATCCATCAGGATTCAAAACCATGTTGGAAGTGGCGGGCAACAAAGGTGTGCTTGAACATACGAGTGGCAATGAGGCGCCGATTCATCTATCTTTGCGTGATAACCAATATCGCAGCGGCGGTGTCGCAGTGCCGGAAAGTCCATTGGAAAAAGACCCGTACCAACTTGAATTGGAGCACTTCCTCGCGTGTTTGACGACAGGTGATGCTGCGCTTGTGACAGCCGAGGATGCTTACAAAGCGTTGGAAATCAGCTTGGCTGCGTTGAAATCGATTCAGACCGGTGAGGCGGTTGCATTGGGGGTGGCGAAGTGAAAATTGGCATCATCAGCTTTGCGCATATGCACGCGTACTCATACGCGCGGGCAATCCAACAAATTCCTGACGTAGAACTTACCATCATCGCGGATGAAGATCCAAAACGCGGGCAAACGGCTGCAACCGAATTGGGTGCAACGTATGTGCAAGATTATCATGAGTTGTTGAAAACGGATGTCGATGCGGTCATCGTCTGCTCCGAGAATGCCAAACATGCAGACATTGTGGTCGCTGCTGCAGAGGCGAAAAAACACGTGTTGTGTGAAAAGCCGATTGCCACCAACGTCGCAGATGCAACGCGCATGATTGCGGCTTGTAAGAAGCATGGTACGCTGTTGCAGATTGCGTTTCCAGTGCGGTTCCATCCTTCAGTCCGCCGTGTCAAAGAGCTGATTGACGACGGGAAAATTGGTCGCATCCTGGCCATGCGGGGGACGAATCGCGGCCAAAATCCCGGTGGTTGGTTTGTGGACAAACAACTGTCTGGGGGCGGGGCCGTTTTGGATCACACTGTGCACGTGCTGGATATCATGCGCTGGCTGACCGGCAGCGAGGTGCGTGAAGTGTTTGCAGAAGTGGACACGCGTTTCTATGAGAATTTGCCCGTTGACGATTGTGGGCTGTTGCTCTTCGAATTTGAGAACGGCATCATTGCCTCGCATGATCCCAGTTGGTCTCGTCCGAGGACATATCCGACTTGGGGCGACGTCACAATTGAAATCATCGGCACGGATGGTGTGCTGGAACTGGATTCAAATGCGCAGCATATGACGCTTCACAGTGATGATCGCGGTCATGCGACGTATCAGAATTGGGGCAATGACATGGATGAGTTGCTGATTGCTGATTTCATCCAGAGTGTGCGCGACAACAAAGCGCCTTCTGTGACGGGGGAAGACGGCCTACGGGCGATGGAGGTCGCTTTGGCTGCGTATGAGTCGGCGAAAGTAAAAGCGCCTGTGCAATTGCAGCGCGCGTGATTTTTCCTAAAAACTGTTTCTCATAGATGTTGGGTCGTCTATGTCTAGCTGTGTTGGACATTAGGACGGCCCTCGTTTGTATCTGGAAATCTCCTGAACATTGGTGCGCAAGGTATGGAAATAGCAAAATGCGTAAGGATGAGCACGTTGTCCCTCAAGCATCACTAGCTTAAAATGGAGCTAGAAGGTGTCCGCGTATAGAAGCTGCGGGCGTGTTTATCCAATTTCATGTCACATTGAAAGGTTTCATGCGATTGTATAAACATGCGCGAAAGCGGTTGAGTCGGACACGTGCTTATTAGCGCACAAATGGGTTGAGCATTTAGGAGGGCAGTCTATGCGTCGTGTAAAAGTAGGTATCATTGGCTGTGGAAATATCAGCGAAGTATATTTCCGGAACCTGCAATCATTTCCGAACACCGAGGTGGTTGCTTGCGCCGATTTGGATGTAGAGCGGGCGAAAGCGCGCGCCAATCAATTTGGCATCGCCAAAGCATGCAGTGTGGATGAGTTGTTGGCGGATGCGGACGTTGAAATCGTTGTCAATTTGACGATTCCCAAAGCGCATGCGGACGTATGTCAAAAAGCGTTGGCGGCAGGGAAACACGTGCACGTGGAAAAACCGCTGGCCATCAATTTGGCGGACGGCTTGCGCACAGTGGAACTTGCCAAAGAGAAGGGTCTCTTGGTCGGCGGGGCGCCAGACACATTCCTTGGCGGTGGCATTCAAACGTGCCGCAAGCTGATTGACGATGGCTGGATTGGTCAACCGATTGCTGCAACCGCCTTCATGATGTGCCATGGGCACGAAAGTTGGCATCCAGATCCGGCGTTCTATTATCAGGCAGGCGGTGGCCCGATGTTTGATATGGGGCCGTACTATATTACCGCATTGGTCAATTTGATTGGTCCTGTTCGCAGGGTGACAGGGTCGGCGCAAGTGACGTTCCCAACGCGCACCATCACAAGCAAGCCCAAGTATGGCCAGGAGATTCCGGTAGAGACAGCCACACATGTCGCAGGGGTGTTTGATTTTGCGTCAGGCGCGGTTGGAACCATCATCACAAGTTTTGATGTCTGGCATGCGAGATTGCCGCTCATCGAGATTTATGGTACGGAAGGCACGTTAAGTGTGCCGGATCCCAACGGCTTTGGCGGCCCAATTTCCATTCGCCGCCGTGATGCAAAAGAGTGGACAGAAGTGGCGCTCACACACGGATTTACGGAGAATGGCCGAGGTTTGGCTGTGGCGGATATGGCGGACGCCATTTTGCAAAAGCGTCCACATCGCGCGAGTGGCGCGCTGGCATTGCATGCGCTGGAAGTGATGCAAGGATTTCAAGTGGCATCGGACGAAGGCCGTCACTATGAAATGACGACCACTTGTGAACGGCCCGCACCACTGCCCGTCGGTTTTTCGATGGAGCATTTCTTTTAAAATCATCAGACTGATCAAAAGTGTGAACAGGGCCCATCCAATGCGGATTGGGCCTGATTTACATGCTTGTCGTTAGGCGTTTTCGTCAAAAGAATTGATCAATCTCCGTAAAGCTTCCTCAAAATGCGCGTTGTCTGCAGCTGTCCGGGCCCGAGGACCGCGCAGACGGACTTTGCCACTGCGGCGGAGTTTGGCGCTCATCGCTCGTTCGGCTAGTAGCGAATCGATGTTTTCATTCGAAAATATGCGCCCGCTGGGCGAAATGGCGCGTCCATTGCGGGCTAGAACCATTGCGGCCAGGCCGTAATCCTGCGTGATGACAATGGTCTGCTCGTCAGCGCGCATGCGTTTGACGATTTCCATGTCCGTGGCTTGGGGCGCAGCATCGACCTGGATGTGGTTGGGGCCGTCGATATTGTGATTGATGGAACTGACCGTGACAAGCGCGATATCCGCTTCTTTTGCCACTCGGCGCGTGATGCTCAGCACATCACGCGGGGTAGCATCAGCATCGACAAAAATCATCATCTGAGCGGTTTCTCCTTTGCGTTACGTTTACAAAATCCCAGAGGGTGCTTCGCCTGACGCCTCCATCCCCAGTTTGCACCGTATGTCAACTGCCCCATTCAAGGCATCATCTGTCACTTGACATGATATCACTTCAAATTGGTCATGACATCATGTCAATGTTGACAAAATCGGTCGGAATAATGAGAATGATACTTAATCTTGCCCCAAAATGATTTGGGTTGCTTGTGGGCAAAGGAAAAAATCGAGATCGGAATGGACATGGGGAGGGACTTTCGTGCGCAAATTCGCCTTGGCAAGCACAATTGTTATGATGATGGCAGGTATTGCAGGTTGTGGTTCTCAAACAGGCGGCAACAATGACTCGGCAAGTGGTCAGTCGACAAATTCTGCCAAGACCGTGACACTCTATTTTGGCTCCTACAGTGTGACCCAGAAAGTCTATGAAAATCAGCTGTTTCCGGCATTCGAGAAATATTGGAAGAAAAAGACGGGGCAGACGGTCAAGTTCGACGCTTCGTTTGATGCCTCCGGTGCAGAAGCACGTGCGATTGCCAGCGGCTTGCCTGTCGATGTCGCCGCTTTGTCGCTTGCGGATGATGTCGACAAAATTCAACAAGCCGGGTTGATCACGCACAATTGGCAAGCTGGGCCAAACCACGGCATTGTGACGGATTCCATTGTCACCATTGGCGTGCGCAAAGGAAATCCGAAGCATATTGAGTCCTGGGCTGATTTGGCCAAACCAGGGGTGACTGTGGACTTGCCAAATCCATCGACTTCAGGTGGGGCAAAGTGGGACATCAACGCCATTTATTATGCAACTTTGCGCCATGGTACGCCGGCAAAGGCAAAATCTTTACTTTCGCAAATCGTGAAAAACGTAAAAGTGCTCGATAAGTCAGGCGAAGCTTCCATGACCACATTTACGAACGGGACCGGGGACGCGGTGGTCAGTTACGAAAATGAAATCCTTGAAGATAGTAACAACTTGAAGACCTTCAGTGAGGTCGTTCCAAATTCCACCATGCTGATTGAAAACCCAATTGCGGTGGTCGACAAGAATGTGGATAAACATGGGGATCGAAAAGTTGCTGAAGCGTTTGTGTCGTTCTTGGAAAGTGAACAGGGACAAAAGATTTTCGAGCAAGCTGGTTTTCGACCGATAGATGCTGCTTTGCAAAGCTCTGCAGCGAAAAAATTCCCGACGCCAAAGGATCTGTTTACAGTGAAGGATGAGGGCGGTTGGCCAAAAATCGATGCCGATTTATATTCTGACAGCGGGATTTGGAACCAGGTGCTGGAGGCCAAATGAACCGATCTATCCATACAAAAATTTCGTTTGTCTCAGTGGCTGGATACATGTTTTTGCTGATTGTTCTGCCAGTCGGCTCCATTTTTGAACAGGCGTTTTCAGGCGGGGTTCATCAATTTATCCATGCTGTCATCCAACCGATTGGCGTCGCTGCCTTACGCGTCACGGTAGAAACGGCACTCATCGCAGCCATCATCAATACCATCGCGGGGACATTCATCGCCTATGCGCTGGTGCGTACGCAGTTGCCTGGCAAGTCCATTTTGAACGCATTGGTCGATTTGCCTTTTGCCATTCCAACGACCGTAAGTGGCATCATGCTCGTTTTGCTCTATGGTCCATCGGCCCCTTTGGGCATCTGGTTGGCGCATTATCACATTCAACTGGTGTACTCGACTGCGGCGATTATCTTGGCGATGGTTTTTGTGACATTTCCTTATACCATCCGGGCTGTGCAGCCATTGTTGGAAGATATCGACGTTCGCATGGAGGAAGCGGCGTCGACGTTGGGTGCGAGCGGCTGGCGTATTATGAAAGCCATCATTTTGCCGACATTGATGCCCGGAATCTTGTCTGGTTTCACGTTGATATTTAGCCGTTCCATGGCGGAGTTGGGCGCTGTGGTGGTGATCTCGGGCAACCTGCCGATGCATACGCAGGTTGCTGCGGTGTATCTGTATGGACTATTGGAGAACTACGACCAACAAGGCGCAGCAGCCATCTCGGTTGTGCTGCTGGCGATTTCTTTTCTGGCGCTGGTCTATCAACTGTACATGTTGAAACAAAAACCGCAAGCCAAATTGAAGCATATCGCGTCGTGGTTCACAAAAAAACGGGAAGGGAGCGATAGGTATGAAGCGTCGGATCGGGCTGTTTAGTTTTGTCTACGTCTGGTTCGCTCTTTTGATTATCCTCCCTGTCATCGGAATGCTTTCGGGCGCATTTCGCGACGGCTTTGGTCAGTTTTGGGTGCAGCTTACAAAGCCGGATGCGCTCTTTTCACTGCGGTTGACCTTTGAGATCACGGCCATCACCGTCATCATCAACACCGTGTTTGGCATCCTGACATCCATCATCATTGCGCGGCGCAACATGCGCGGCTGGCAAGTGGTCAATGCCATTGTCGATATTCCGTTTGCGGTGTCTCCCGTCATTGCGGGCTTGGCGCTGCTACTCATCTATGGGCCGAACACGTTCATCGGCGGATTTTTGCAGCAGAACAACGTGAAATTGATGTTTGCTATGCCAGGGATGGTGATGGCCACCTTGTTTGTCACATTTCCTTTTGTCGTGCGTGAATTGGTGCCCGTTTTGCGGGAGATTGGCACACAACAGGAAGAGGCGGCGCTGACTTTGGGGGCCTCTGGTTGGCGAATATTTTGGCGGGTGACGCTGCCTGAAATCAAATGGAGCTTGATATACGGGATGGTTTTGACCATTGCCCGCGCGCAGGGTGAATTTGGCGCTGTGCTGGTGGTCTCAGGCAGTTTGATCATGCTCACACAGACCGCGACGCTCTATGTTTATCAGGCGACGGTCAACAGTCAAATGCAGGGCGCTTACGCGGTATCACTGGTGCTTGCGGCCACCTCATTTGTCATTTTGCTACTATTGCATTTCGTCAGGAAACGGCAAGGAGTGCAGCGCGTATGAGTATCGAAGTCAGTCACTTGGTAAAACGATTTTCTGGTGGTTCAGCTGCGCTGAACGACGTCAGTTTCACCATTCAAGAAGGGGAAATGATCGGCTTTCTTGGCCCTAGTGGCAGCGGCAAAACCACTTTATTGCGCCTGATTGCCGGATTGGATAAACAAAATGCCGGGGAGATTCGCATCCGTGGTCAAGTGATAGATCACTTGTCACCGCAAAAACGAGGTGTCGGCTTCGTCTTTCAGAATTACGCGCTGTTTAAACATATGAGCGTGTTTGAAAATATCGCGTTTGGCTTGCGCGTGCAAAAACAGCGGCCTGCTGAAATCAAAGCAAGGGTGCACGATTTGCTCGATCTCGTCCATTTGCCTGGGCTTGAACATCGCTATCCCAATCAACTTTCGGGCGGGCAGGCACAGCGCGTCGCCTTGGCGCGGGCGCTTGCACCCAAACCCAGCATCTTGCTATTGGATGAGCCGTTTGCCGCCATCGACACGAAAATCAGGCGAGAATTGCGCAAATGGGTCCGCCAGGTGCACGATGAAATCGGGATCACGAGTATTTTTGTCACACATGATCAGGAAGAAGCGTTGGAAATTGCCGACAGGGTACTGGTTATGCATCAAGGCCGCGTAGAGCAGCTCGGCACGCCCCAAGAAGTTTACGATGCCCCGAAAAGCCTGTTTGTGGCTGATTTTGTTGGCGAGGCAAACCAGTTTGTCGGCGTTGTGCAAAGCGGGAAATTTGCGCTTGGGCCATTTGCGTTGGATGCGTCCGCCAAACAGGATGGCCAGGAAGTGCGGGCTATCATTCGCCCTGCGGATGTGCGTCTGACGACGGTTTCTTCTGCGCACGATGTGGTGGGCAAAGTGATTCGCGCGTCATACAAGGGGAACTTCTACGGCGTGGATGTACGGTTGACAGATACGGTCCAAATTCAGGCCTATGTGGATAGAAAACAGCGTGACTTGCTCATACCTGGTCAGCGGGTCGCCATTTCAATTCAGAGCTACCGCTTGTTTGACTAGGCAAGCGGCTAAAGATTGAAAAAATTGTGTCGGGCCTGGCCATCGAGCTGTAAACCGACCTGGTGGTCAGGCATGCTTTCAAAAAATAGATATAAGTCCATTTTCTATCTACCCATTCGCCGCATTGCAGTCATTCAGATGTTCTTTGATTTCTGCAGTTTTGGCAGACCCCATGCAGGACGATCTCGGCGTTTTCCACCGTAAAATTCGTCTTCGAAGCGACCTCACTGAGCCAAGTATCTGGCAATTCCACGGCGGCTTCCGCGACCGTTCCACACACGTCACAAATGATGTGCAGATGATCTTCGATGCGGCCATCAAAGCGGCTGACGGCGTTGCCAAGCTTCAACTCGCGAACGAGCCCCATTTCGACGAGATAGCGCAATGAGTTGTAGACCGTCCCATATGCAAACTGATGACCAGATTCACGCAGTCGTTCCAACACGTCATTTGCCGTCGGGTGATCTTTTGCGGTTTGAATCAATTCGTAAATGACTCTGCGCTGTGTGGTCCAGTTCACCTTGCGATTCACGATGCATCTCCTCCTTATTCACAATGTATGGCCAAAACGTTGACAATGTAATGAATCTACACTGATTGCTATGGGCTGGTCAATCTACGCTACATCATTTTCGTACCCTCTTGCTATATTCTATATTAGGATTTATACTAAGTCTAATTTCTAAAACGAAAGGGCGAATGACATTGGCTGACCATCGGTTGACAACACAAACTGGGGCACCTGTTGTGGATAATCAAAATTCGAAGACTGCGGGGTCACGTGGACCGACCGTATTTGAAGATGTACATCTGTTTGAAAAACTGGCGCATTTTAATCGTGAGCGCGTGCCAGAGCGTGTTGTGCATGCCAAGGGAGCTGGCGCCTTCGGCTATTTTGAAGTCACAGATGATGTGAGCAAATGGACCAGCGCCAACTTTTTGTCCACCGTCGGCAAACGCACAGAAGTATTTGCGCGCTTTTCGACAGTGGGCGGTGAGAAAGGATCCGCAGATTCCGTGCGCGACCCACGGGGATTTGCCATCAAATTCTATACCGAAGACGGCAATTACGATCTCGTTGGCAACAACACACCGGTCTTCTTTATTCGCGATGCAGTCAAATTCCCAGATTTCATCCATACGCAAAAGCGCAAACCGGCGACCAATACGAAAGATCCGAATGACATGTGGGACTTTTTCTCCCTCTCGCCGGAGTCGCTGCACCAAGTGACCATTTTGTTCTCAGACCGCGGGACGCCCAAGACGTATCGTCACATGCATGGATACGGCAGCCACACATTCCAGTGGATCAACGACAAAGGTGAAGCCGTTTGGGTCAAATATCATTTCAGGACAGAGCAGGGCATTGAAAACTTCACGAGAGAAGAAGCCATCAAGATGGCAGGCGAAAATCCGGATTATGCCACAGAGGATCTGTACAACGCGATTGAACAGGGCGATTTCCCGGCTTGGAAACTGTACGTGCAAATCATGCCGCTCGCGGATGCGGACACATACAAGTTCGATCCGTTCGACGTGACGAAGGTTTGGCACTTCGAGGATTATCCTTTGATTCCAGTCGGTCGTCTGGTTTTGAACCGCAATCCCGAAAACTATTTTGCGGATGTGGAACAAGCTACCTTCTCACCGGGCAATGTCGTGCCAGGCATCGGTTTTTCGCCCGACAAGATGCTGCAGGGACGGTTGTTTGCCTACGCGGATGCGCATCGTTATCGTGTTGGGACAAATTTCAATCTGCTGCCAGTCAACCGACCTCACGCCGCAGAGGTGCACAACTACCAACGCGACGGCGCGATGCGCTTTGATGGCAATGGCGGCGGATCGCTCAATTATGAACCGAACAGTTATGGCACGCCCACGGAGACAAAATCGCTGGAGGGATATCGTTTGCCAGTGTCTGGGACAACTGGCCATACACCGTACGACCGAGATGACCATTACACGCAACCCGGTGACTTGTATCGTTTGATGACGGCGGATGAGCAAGATAGACTCATCGAGAACATCGTCGACGCGATGAAACCGGTCGATGAGGCGATTCAACGACGCCAAGTTGAGCATTTTGCCAAGGCGGATGCCAATTGGGGAGAGCGTATCGCCAAAGGTCTTGGACTCACCTCTGATGTATC
>NZ_JBHUCX010000044.1:61554-97506 GCF_042678105.1 Alicyclobacillus fodiniaquatilis | reverse complement strand
ACGTCTCTACTCATTGCGATCACCCAAGAACATCTTACCAAAACAAGTTAGATACGACTATGTCATCTAACGTTTAGTTGATCGTTAAAAGACATTTCGCCTAATGGCGAACGCCTTATATCCCCATAGCTAAAGCAAGGGGTTTTACGGCGCATCTGATAAATTTCAGCAATCGAACTTTCGTTCAAATTTCCTGGTTTCTCTTGTGGAAACGATGAATACTTTCCGTCAACTCGTAGTAGGGCGCCGTCCCCTATTTCCATTTGAGAAAATGCTCGTAGAGCGGTTCAAGCGCTTGTTCGGTCAACCATTTATGGTAGTCATTCAATATCCGCTATTCTTCCTGACGCGCCTGTTTTGACTTCTTTTCCATCCTTTGCCCTCCAAATGGGAACGTCAATGAACCAAGTTTAGCATAGCGACTATACATTCTCTTGATATCAACCAAAATCAGTTCAACCATCATCTATCCAGAGGAAAACACAAAAAACAGGAAAGCCTCAGCTGACCTCATTCTCCCTGATCATTTGTCAGCAACCGGCCCCCTCCGCACACGCGTCGGCAATTTTGAGCAACTGGCTCCCTAAATGCGCATTGCCAACCTGCATGAGAAATAAGCCCGTCGACATACATTGAATCAATCCCCACTCCCATATCGCTCGCGGCCGCACGCCTGTAAGAGAACTGATGTAATCGCATCGATCCCGCCCCAGTTGCGCGGGATCACCAGAGAACAAATCGTCCGGCCACGCTCTCATCAGCACGCCCAAGTCGCACGCCGGCTCACCTTGAATTCCATCGGGATCGATAAATTTGAATAGGGGTTTTTCCAGTGACGCATCGTCTAGACTCTGTAAGAGGTTGCCATTGTGGGCATCGCCGTGAACGAGTACGGCACATTCAGGCTGGTGTGCAGCGGCGCGGGATTGTGTAAAGGACAGGACCATTTTCAAGGCCTTTTCCGATGATGGACTGCCAAGTTCTTGCGAAAGCCGCTCGATGAAGTCAGCTAGCCCCATTGCCAGATTCGCACCAGATTGAAACACCACTTCTTGCGGAACGGGTGTCCAGGACTGTTGCAAGGTGGAACAGATGATTCGGATTTGCTCGCTCGTCGACAACGGAAGATCCCGCAACGGCGCCCCGAGCCGCTCCAGTAGCAGCGCGCGCCGCTCTATGTCATACTTCAGGAGACGTGCGTATCCATGCCCATCAGCAAGAGAGAGTGCTTGAATTTCGCTTTTAAGGTCAGAGTTCCCACTCATTTCTGGCATGCCTAGTTTGAGGACAACCTCTAGACCATCCGCGGTTTTTGCTCTGGTAACGTAAGCTTCAGATCCGCCTTCTAGACATTCCCCTATCACCACCAGTTGCCACTGTTTCTCCATTTGCCGGATAAGCTGGCCAAGGCTGTTCAGCCACTTTAACCCTTCAACGCCCAAGCTGATGGCCTTGTGTCGGACAGGCTCTGGCACCATTAAATCGCTCATTCTCGTCGCCCCCCAAGGGTTCACTTCGCCCAAGAATCGGAAACTCGACCGTCACTTTCGTGCCTTGCCCTAACTCGCTCTCGAAAGAAATGTGTCCATGAAACCGATCCGTGAGATGTTTGACGACATACAGCCCAATCCCTTGCCCACTTTTGCTTTCGTCAACTCTTGCATATTTTTGGTACAAGGCGTTTAACTGGTTTCTGGACATGCCTACGCCATCATCCTTGACGACAAACTGAATCCGATAATCTTGGACTGTTGCGGAGAATTCTACCGTGCCCTGTTCTCCTGTGTATTTAATCGCATTGCTAATCAAATTTGACAGGATGAGTTTAAGCCCCATTAGATTCCCCAGCATGGAATATCGCGGATCAAAATACAGATGTGTCACAAATGCGACATTCTCAACAAAGCTTTTTGTCTGCATCAACTGAACCACTTCGTGAATGGCATCGAACGGATAAATTGTCTCCAACTTCATATACAAATCATTTGAAAGCATTTGTTCCGTTTCGATGATGTGTGAGAGCTCTTGATCTATGGCGTTCACATAATGTCCGATAGCAACGAGCTTCTCCAACCCCTCTGAACTCAAGTTCGGCTCGCTCGTCCGCAAAATATTTGCGTAGCCGTTGATGATGGTGAGTGGATTACGAACTTCATGCGAAACAACGTGAACAAAATCGAGTTTCGATTTATAGAAATCCATTTCTGACTCAATTTTGGATTGAACAGATAGGGACGGAAAAACCGCCTTTCCTCTGTTGTAAAGAGGGGATCTAACCAATTCTGTATCTGTCATGAAATAATCGTGATTTTTGAGCATGTCAATCAGCAGCCCACTGGGCATGTTCGCCTCGTCGTAGGCACACACAGATACCAGTCTCCCTTCTTTGACACTATCATCCGCATTGTTTTCATACTGAATCAATTGAGACATGATGTCCTTATGCGCTCGCCATACGACACTTGCCCAAGTTCGAATCGTACGGTTTGTCTGTGGTAGTGATTTTAGAAAATCTTCGAAATGCTGGACGATTTTATCCGTTTGGAATTCAGTGTGTACACCGTAAAAAGTATCGGCGTCGTCGAAAAAAACGTATTGCAACGCTTCCTTCGAGCAAATACGCGAAAGACGTTTCAGAACTTCCTGATAGACGTCGCTACGCTCTACAATCATCACTAGGTGATCTAATTTAATTCCATCTATAACGTAAGCTACCAAGTTGTCGATATAGCAAGATTTGTTGTGGAATACATACAGAATGTGAGCGCCATTCTCGATTTCTAAATCCCGTTTCAAATGGATACTTTGCATTGTTTAAGGATATCTCCGTCCTGGTTCCCTGTTTACAACGTACACAGTATACCATCCATCGAGTTTCTGCTTATTAATCATTTTGTAATTTTTCCAGTCTTCCTTTGAAACACTTGCCCGGTATGCTGTTCGCATAGGGGTGATAACTCCTTATCACAATCAGTGAATTCGCAAACTCTCCACACCGATTCCGCACAAGGAGGTCACAAAATGAGCAATCACCACTTTTCGTTTTTCCCATTTGGCGTGCTGTACTGTCTGACGCTGTTTGCTTTCTTAGTCGCCTATATGGCAAGTCGGTTTATGCTGCGACGCCAAAACGCCAAACAACCCATGATCGATGCGTTGGCCGTACTGAAATATCGTTTCGCAGTTGGTGAAATGAGTGAAAGCGAGTATCAGAAACTGAAGGAATTACTTTGCAAATAAGCATGTCACAGATGGCCAAGGAGGAAA
The DNA here is from genome assembly GCF_042678105.1 of Alicyclobacillus fodiniaquatilis. Classification (NCBI taxonomy): domain Bacteria; kingdom Bacillati; phylum Bacillota; class Bacilli; order Caryophanales; family Alicyclobacillaceae; genus Alicyclobacillus; species Alicyclobacillus fodiniaquatilis. The sequence continues at coordinate 94,239 of NZ_JBHUCX010000044.1, read as the reverse complement.
CCCATGCTGGCGCAAATCGTCTTGTTCGATGGATTTGATCTTTTAGATGCACTTGCTCCCTACGAAGTGTTTGTAGCCGCAAACGCTTTTACAGAGGGTGAACTCGATGTGGAACTTGTGACTGCCGAAGGCGCAAGGATGGTGCCCAGCGGCATGACCGGGCTTGAAATCAAAGCCAGCGGCAAACTTGATCCCATCCGGGCGCAGATCGTCCTTATCCCTGGCGCAGCAGGAGATGTGGTTGGTGATGGTCCCGATTCCGTCCCCGCCATTCTTGCCCAAGCGGCAGAGACAGCGCTGACTCCATTGGTTCAGCAAAGTCTTGGCCAACCAGATACCCTCATTGCCACGGTCTGCGGCGGATCGCTCATCCTTGCTATGGGCGGGTTACTCAAGCATCGTCACGCTGTGACTCATCACCTCGGTATGGAGGTCCTGGCTGCGACCGGTGCAGTGCCCATCGCGGCTCGCGTCGTGCAAGATGGCAATTTGATCACGGGAGGAGGCGTCACATCGGGTCTTGATGTGGCGCTGTACATCGTTGAACAGCAGTTAGGACCACGCATTGCCCATGCTGTCGAGCAACTGTTTGAATATGAACGGCGAGGCGTCACTTGGCGCGCCGAGGGACTCATCCCTGTAAGCGGCGCTGCCCAACCTTCAAGCCATGTGACACCCAGCGCAAATGACAAAGAAACATCTATTGCTTCCAGCAATGCTGCAATCTTTGATGGCACATGGAAAGTCACCATTTCTACCCCTATCGGTAAACAGAATGTCCTTTTTCAGATTTCCACGAAAGATGGGCTAGTGAATGGGACGGCCACCCAAGACGAAGAGCGCGTTGAATTCGTGAACCCAATCATCACAGGAAATCGCATGATGTGGTCGCAGCGTATCACAAAACCGATGTCATTAGAACTCAAGTTTGACGTCACAATCAACGGGAACACAATGGTCGGCATCGCCAAAGCAGGCCTTCTCCCTCGCTCGAAGGTGGAGGGAACGCGCATGGCGTAGCACTCAAGCAAAAAACATCACCATATGATGATAGGCACAGTCGTGATCGCTAACCTTCAATTCGCAAGAGACTTGCAGAAAATTCACCTAATCGATCCAGTCGCCAACAGACGGCTGGATCGTCAGGGGTAGTCCATCTGTTATATCTGGCAGCCAAAACGTCACGATGGCCCCACCATCGGCATGGTTCTCTGCAGCGACGTCCCCCCCATGCCGTCGTATGATACGTTGTGCAATCGCCAATCCTAAACCTGCCCCTCCAGTTGAACGATTTCTCGAATCTTCGCCACGATACAGCGGTTCAAAAACGTGAGGGATGTCTTCTATCGAAAAACCCGCGCCCGAATCTCGAACTACAATACGCACTTTCCCTGGGCTTCTGCTGCATTGAACACGGATATCACCCTTTTGCGGCGTATGTCTCACCGCGTTATCAATGAGATTGTTCATCGCACGCGCAAGCAGGTGTCTATCTCCATGAATGTAAAAATTTCCGGAATGAACATCCACCAAAAGCGATATTTCTTTTTCTGTCGCTAAGACACGAAGGCCATCGACCGATTGCATGACCACATCTTTTATATCCACCAATTCCGACTGGATGGCAAAGCCATCTGCCTCCGTATACGCCATTTGCGTGAACGTGAACAAATCAGTCACTAAGTGATCTAATTGTCCTGCGGACTCCTTGCAAACCGCGACATACATCGCCATTTTCTCGGGTGTATGCGCAATCCCCTTCTCCAGTCCGTCTAAATATCCCCGCAAGGCAAATATCGGTGTGCGCAAATCATGCGCGACGGCATTGATGACGAAGGTCCTCTCTTCTTCTAAAACCGTCTGTTTCTGGAATGCATTTTGCAGCCCAACAACCATTGACTCAAAACCATTGCTCACTTCTGCAATTTCTAGAACCCGTGACTTCGATAAAACGACATCCAAATCCCCCACAGCAATTTGCCCTGCTGCGCGGCGCATCGCTTCCAGCGGCTTGATGATGAAACGGCGCATCGCAATGCCCACAATGAAAACCGCCAGACCAAAACCCAAAATGATGGCAAATATTTGCCATGCATTGAATGGCGCCATCCGCATCACGTCATGTGCCTGAACCTGGGTTTGCGGTTGATTCGTCGCAAAAGCGAGTTGTTTGGTGAGCAACAAATGAACCACCACAAATGTAATCCAAGGCAACGTGGAGATGAGCAATAATGCCCAAATCAAAAAAGTGCGTATCCGAATCGTTCTCATGTTACCTTCCCTCAAATCGATATCCGACGCCCCAAATATTGACGATGTACTTTGGCTTGTTCGGATCAGCTTCGATCTTCTCTCGCAAACGATTGACGTGCACTCGGATGGTCCCCTTATCTCCAACGCCGTTCCAAAACTTCGCAATCAAATGTTCATAAGTAAACACCTGTCGAGGATGTTCTGTAAATAGTTGAAGAAGGTCATACTCCTTCGGGGATAGAGAGATATCCCGACCATTGATGGATACCTCTCTAGCAGCAAAGTTCAATTCCAACGCGCCGAATCGAACCACTTTCTGGCGTGGACTGGTCCGTCTTAAAACGGCTTTCACCCTTGCCACGATTTCTCCAGGCGTAGCCGATTTTACGATATAATCATCTCCACCCAAAGTCAGCCCGCGAATTTTGTCCACATCATTGCTGCGCGCACTCAAGAACAAAATCGGGACCTCGCTGTTCATCCGAACCTCCCGACAAAAATCAAAGCCACTCTGTCCAGCCATCATAATATCCAAAATGATACAATCCGCTTTTTCATATATGCACCTTGCCTCATCGGCTCCATGCGCTGTTTCCACGTGAAACCCATCGTTCTCCAAGAAATCCTGCATCAATTGCAGGATGCGTTGATCGTCATCCACGACCAAAACTGTCGGGGGCATCATCATGTCAAATCCTCCGTCAATTCTTCATTCACCAACACGTGGAAGGATTAATGCAGCCAATCCCTATCAGTTTAGCACGCATCCGTCAGCCAGAATCAGCGTCACGCGCTTTGTATCGCCTTGTTTATCATTTTGTTACACTTTCCGAATCACTTTGGCGCATGGGTCTTGGAGATGATGCGAGTTAACTGCTTGCCCCAGAACAATGGCAAATTTCAATTTAAATGCTTTCTTTCTCTGCCATGGAATAAAACCCAACACCTCGGCATGACCACTGCTGGGATGAAAGATGCGGAAAGCATCTTCAACGTCGTCGTCTTCCCTGCGCCATTCGGCCCCAAAAACGCAACAGCCTCCCCCGCTCTAATCTCAAAAGAGATATCCAGCACAGCATGGCGAACCAACGTCTTGCGGGCAACTAAGTTTTTGATGGAATTACGCAGCCCCGTCTCCTTTTCGTAGTCGTGATTATCCATCTGAACGCTCTTTCATCTAGTGTTTCTTAATGATCCGGCTTCGCCTACTTTTGTAAGACGCTCTCCCTCTCCTTTTATTCTCCGCTCTTCGTAACTGTTTCTTGTCCAAGTTAAGCGCGGTGATCGCGATTTCTCTCTGTAAGTTGCGATAGCTATCCAGTCGAGTTAGATCAAGCAATCCTGCGGTGATCGCTTGTTGAACCGCACAACCTGGTTCTTGTTGATGTCGACAGTCATTGAAGAAACACTTATCCGCCAATTCTTGGATATCAGTGAATGTGGTATCGAAGCCATGATCCCCTTCCCAAAAGTGCAATTCCCTCATTCCGGGTGTATCGATGATGATGCCGCCTTCAGGCAGGAGAAATAATTCACGATTCGTTGTGGTATGCCGCCCTCTAGCGTCATTTTCACGCACCTCATGCACCCGTTGAACTTCCTTACCCAATAGTGTGTTTATCAAGGTTGATTTACCAACCCCTGAAGAGCCAAGGAGGGCAACAGTTTGCCCATGCACAAGATAAGGTGATAACGCTTCTAGCCCTTGTTGTTGAATGGAACTGATTACATGGATAGGCACACCGACGGCGATAGATTGGACTTGGGCAACCTTTTCATCGAGATCGTCACAGAGATCGGATTTGCTCAAAATGACAACCGGGGTGGAGCCGCTTTCCCAAGCGACGACAAGATACCGCTCCAATCTTCTCAAGTTAAAATCCTGATTGAGAGACATCACTAAAAACACAAGATCTACATTCGCTGCGACAATTTGCTCTTCAAATTCGTTACCAGCCACTTTGCGTGAGAACTTGCTTTTCCGCGGCAACACAGCGTGAATCATCGCTTTATCTCCCGGAAACTCTTCGATCACGACCCAGTCACCGACAGTTGGGAAATCCCCTCGCCCAGCTGACTGATGCCTCATCTTGCCTGAAACTTGAGCGAGGACCTCTCCTGACGCTGTAAGCAGTCCATACAGATGCCTGTATTCAGCAGCGACACGGCCAACGCAATGGCCAGATTGCACGTACACAGAAAACTTCTCTTCAAAAAAAGACGACCATCCGAGATCAGTAAGCTTCATTGAAAATCCCCCCAGCATGTGAGTTTACATAGTATCGCCAAGGTCAGTTGTTCTCCGTACCATGGCCAATGCGACGCCATCCATCAGTCCATGCCAAAAAAAACATTGAATTCCGCCGCAAAGGTACAGTACGACAACAACGATGGTCGTGATCGACAAACTGCTCCTTTGCCTATGGCGATCTACTGCTTTGTGTTGCACATGGTTAATGAAAAGGTCTCGAGTATGTCCGACACAGCAGCTGATGACATCGATAAGTTTTTGAGGTAATAGAAAAAGTGTTTAGAATCGTGGATGATATTAGACCGGATCAGTCTATATTTGGCTGGGATGGACTTCTCCCGAATTCGCGTATTTCGGTGACAACAAGCCACAGGACAGAGGCAGTCCTGTGGCTAATTTCAGACACAAAGACGCCCTGGGCATTGGTCGCCCAGGGCGTCACATCAGAACTCACCAAATTTTTGGTGAATCAAACTTCCGATAAGACGAGCGAGGGCAACATGAACATACGGAATCCACAATTCTCGTTTTTCATCGCCTTCACTCCCCTTCACAAAGTATGTGGAGCAATCATACACCGCTTGAATGAATGATGCAATACATTTTTTGAGCACATGTAGCCGCTTCATTTTAAAGGCATGCGACGTTAACTCTTCATGCAAGTTGGCTTGCGTATAAAAAAAGTCACTCCAGTAAGAGAACACCGAAATGACCCATCTATCAATCAATAATCAACCAAGTGTCTGATTTCTCTTAAAAGAAATTGGTTTCCATTGGCGCTTCTTGTTTGCCTTGAATCTCTTCCAACGCTTGTTGTATTGCTTGCCAGGATGATTGTAAAAGCGTAAAATTTTCGTTTTTCGCGTATTGATCAGCCATTAATAGATTCGTGTGGATTGCTGACCAATATTCATAGTGTGCACGATTAGATTTGGTATTCGGAGATGTGGATGTATAATATTTTTGGAAGGCTTGAATTGTGATTTTATCAGCTTCACGCTTGGATACTTCCCATGAAGCGATTTCGTTGCTGATTTTTGAAAGTTCCAATGCTGTTGGATTTGCTGTGGTAGAAACAGATTGATTCCCTTTTTGTTTGGCACGCCCTTCATTCGTCACAATGAGAGCACCGACAATGACGATGAGAATTCCATAAGAAATCACTACATACAGCATAAGATTTTTCTTCGGCTTTTTTTTTGCATGATTTACTGTTGTCTCTACGTTACCCACTGCTTTATTCGCGTATTTATGTAGGAGCTTGTTGCACAATATGATAGCAACACCAGCGATAATGACAACCAGCACACCAAAAATGGTTACAGCTAGCATTTTCACATCTCCAATCCATTCAGGTTGCGAAAGTACTGTACGATACATATCTATTCTAGGCAATAAAAAAGACGAGATGTTCATAAAGGGTTCACCAGTCTGTGAATTGTATTTGATAAACTTGAGCTAGACAGTTGGCGCGCATGTCGTTATGTGAAGAACTTTAAGAGGATATTTTTAGGAGATGTTGTCTTGGGTGTGCCAAAGTGGTATTGGATTATAGCTTGTCTGATCGGGATCGCAATCGGTGTTACAGCTTTGTTGATTTATGTCAACATGGGCTAAGGGTTTCCCTTATGGGACCCAGGCATTGTGCTTTGTTTGAGCGTTTGGTGATTGGCTGGATACCGCCTCCATAATGAAAGTACGCTATCCAGCTCGATTTCAATATTGGAATCCTCTTTTGGCAAATAGCGAATCCGTGAGTCATCATGCCTCCAAAGAATATCGAAGACCATTTATGTAACATAAGTTCCGTTTTTCCAATTAATTATCTGGTATCACTCCCTAACCATCACCTTCATACAGTTGGCCGAGTCCTGGAATAATTTCACTCATAGGTATCTCGAAGACTACCAGGAGTGAAATTCCATAACTTGAACTATTACAACTGTGGACAAAAATCCACACCATATCGATCCGCTACATAATCAGCCCAATGTCTCCACTTCGGGTGCTTCTCCATTCGAACATTCCCTAAAATCTCATTCCATGATACGCTCATAAACGTACATGGATCCCGCAACAGCTGTGGCCAAACCACATCCCACGACGAGCCCCATCTAGCCAGTGCTTTGCGCGGTGAGGACCCATCAGAAAACGGGAGAGAACGCACCTGTGAATTGCATTTCGGTGTAGCGAAAACCATAGTGACATGGTCGACTGGCATTCCAGAGAACTCACCACGCTTTTGAATTGCGTTTGCCAATAATTGCAGTCGAAGAAGCTGATAGCCCTCCCCCAAGAAGAAGCTATCATAAAATGCCGCATCTTCTGAACCTGGCATACAAGTTACCTCATCTATAAATGGCGAATCGTCGTGAAAGAAAAACCTTTCATATATCGAACGTTTGTCTGTCTCGCGGCTACTAATCCGCTCATCTTTTGTAGATTTTGACTCTGTATATTTCCATTCTATGAGTAGTAGATTTCGTTTTCCGGCCGTCGTTGAGTAGTAGATGGCAGCGTCTACACTTGTAGATAATTGACCCCTGAGCCTATTTGGGTTGAAACCAGGTTCCTTCAACAGATTGTTTTCGTCTCGCCATTCGAACGCTATGTACTGTCCATTTTCCAAAGGAATAACCGTCTCAACTTCAGAATCAAGTTGACCGACAACATCCCTCGCGAAGTCTTTATCGAGCGCGCTAGGAAACAAAAGATTTAAACAGGCAACCTGAGAAGAACACATATGGTTAGATGGAGTCCTATCCTTCCCACCCCAAAACTTAATTCGAAATTCTCGAAAATATCTGAGCACGTCATCGCGAATCCCTTCATAGAGATTCTCACTGGCGCACCTTTCGGGTAGGACAAAACTGTACTGCTTGCCATTAAAAAAACCATCATTTCGCGCTTCGCCCGAAAGCCCGGAATAGCCACGTTTAAAATCAGTCTGACGTCTTCGCGCCTTATCTCGATAACCTGTCGACGATTGTTTGCACATGATAATTCCTCCATCCTTAGTCTATTTTGGCCTCTTAAAATTATAAATTAAATTGCAGTGTATAGACCTGTAATCACGGTTGTATAGATGAGAAAAGTCATAATCTTCCCATCCACTCATGTACCCACTTCAGAACCTCCTCTGCCTTCCCATGAATCGCCAGGTCAAATTCTTCATCCATCCATTGTGCTAATCTTACAATATGAATGCTATTAACGTCTTGCGACCTTCAAAGCCCTGTTCAGAATGACCTCCTTATCTTCACTCACGTTATCGGTTCTCCCAATTCTTTACTTAGTCCCTGCAGACGTTGAATCCGTCTCGACATCCGAGGATGCGTTGAAAAAAGTGCGTCCAACCATCCGCGCCTTGGCGCCGGATCCAATGAGAACAGCATCGCGAGTGCAGTATGGTGATCGAGCATGGGCTCACTGAATTCAAGTTTGCGCAGCGCTCGAATTAAAGGTTTAGCTGATCCAATAAGGAAGACAGCCCCCTCATCCGCCCTATATTCACATCGACGCATGATATGGTGAAGCAATAATTGAATAATCAGGATTGCAACAATTCCAAACACGAACCCTCCCACGATTAGAAAAATCCCGAGCACAGCGCCTGATCCGCCTTCTTTATCGTCGTGATCGGTTGATCTAGATTGAAGCGCTGCAATTCCGAACGATACGCTGATTGCGCTAATAAAAATCACCAAACCGGTAAGCGCTATCCACCATCCATCAAACAAGCTGTCGCGCCGCTGCAGATGGGTCACTTCATGGGCCAGAACCGCTTGCAGTTCGTGATCATCAAGCATATCTAGTGCGCCGCGGGTAACTCCTATTGAGCGCATTCGACTCAATACCCCGGCCGCAAATGCATTCGCGGCCAGGGTCCGTAGAATAAAAACGCGTGGCATGCGAATATCTGCACTTTTGCAAATCGGAGTAAGTAAGCGCTTGACTCGTGCAACATCAGTTTCGGATTGTTCCTTGTCTACCAGCGAACAAGCATGCCAAGATAAGCAGACTATCGCATAGAAGAGGCAGACGACTATGACACCCAGACCACTCATCAATCCAATCCGAACTGATCCCAGTCGCAGACCAATCCACATGCCGAAACAGACAATAGCCCCCCAAAGTATCGCGTAGATGATCCATTGAAGCGTATCTGCCCTCTTTCGACGCCTCAGCAATCGTGAAGGTATACGTTGATGCATAACACGATCACCTCATCTCAACGACCATCCGCTGATTTTTTCCCAAGTCTCTATACCTAAGCCTCCATGTTCGTTAATGAGATAAGAAAACTATAGCAATTCAGATTCGACAAAATTGGCGATCTGGAAGTTGCTGAATCATTATTCCGTATATCGCTCCATCATCTTCTTTGCCTCTTGTCTCATCCGCTCCACCAAGCTTAGCGGAGAAATCACACGCGCGTCACCGCCCCAAGTCATAAGCCACCGCACAAGACCATCACTTACACCTGCTTGTACCCGAACGCGAAACCGCTCATGCTCGGCGGGCATCATCCGCACCGACGAGCCAAATCGATCAATCACCACGTTTACCAACTGATTGTCGAACTCAATCTCCAAATACTCAACTGGACCAGAATACATGTTGAAGTTCCTGTTGACGTATTCAGATACATTGAACGACGGGCGCCTAAAGTGTTCCTTTGTCAGCGCAACGTTTTCCATTCGATCAACTCGGAAAGACTTAATCTGACCGACTTGCTCGTGTTCGCCAATCAGATAGTAATAGTCACTACTCCAGATGAGTCCGTATGGCGACACAACATAGACCTGACCATCATGTACCAGCTTTCTCTTCTTCGTAGGGGTGTACTTAGCATACTGAAAGGTAACCTTAGATTGCGTAGCAATGGCCTCGTGAAGATCCGTTATGTAGTATTTCAATCTTTCGTTGGGTTCCTTGACCCGACCATCTAGATAAATTTGATTCTCTAGCTTCTTGCCCATATAACGGCTCGTCAGAGATTGGATTTTTCGAATCAGACGTTGGGTTTGGCTTGGAGTGATCGATCTCGCTGACGCGATCGCGTCAACAAGGAGGCGTAGTTCATGCACTTCAAAATCACTTCTAGGCATACTATATCTTTTTTCACCGTGTGCAACGGTTGCCTCTATTACACGTTGTCGTTCCCGAAGAAACTCAATGTCATCCGCAAGCGCGCGCAAACTCACTGACTCCCTGAGCTCGTCCACAAGACGTTCCTGTATTTCCTTAAGCGAGAGAAAGTGCTCCTCGTCAGTCTCCATGTGAAAGAGGTCTATCAGATGAAGCAACCTTGCTCGATTCTTGGTACCCGCCATCAACGCACCTTCCTGCTATTTCAACTCCATTTCTTCCCATTTCCTTGCACTGGTACAATGCGTCATCGGATTTCTTCAATGAGGAATCCAAACTTCCTTCTTCAACCCCGTATAATTTAAAAACACCATATCATATATAAGTTAAAACGCGACAACTTCAAAGTCGGAGCAAATGGGGAAAAATATCGATAAGAGGAAGAACGAAGAAATACAGTCTTCTAAAATCAGTGCCTTAAGCCGATGAGCAAACTTCCATTACGGATTTCTCAACACAAACCGAGCCCGCTGTTTCTTAGCGTTTCATGCGGAATCACAACCTTGCCAAGTTCAATGCAGGTAGTGGGGACAGCACCTCATGAGTGATTACTGGGAAATCTCTTGCGTGAACATCAGTCACTAGATAGAAATCATTTCTTCACTCATCAGGTGTTGTCCAATTATACCACGTGACTTAGAGAGACTTTGTAGAAAATAACTGACCAAAATAACATCTACCTCATCATTCGAACCTTTAAGGCGTACGCATTTTGCGTGGACTTGTGAGAGAGTACCTCCTCATCCACCTCCCCTAATTGCCGCAAAGCTTCCAGCTTCTCCTTGTCTATCACCGAAACAACACACCGTTCTAAAATAGTTGGCGTCAATAATGTAGATAGGACATCGATGTCATAGGTTGTATACCGCGTAGTTAACGGGGCGCGTTCAGAAGCCGACAACTGAACTTTCCCAGTCCGCTTGCTGTCCCAAATTTCGTCCATCTGATTTTCTTGCATAAACGAGAGAATCTTCGATTTCAGGTCTTTCATTCGCCCTTCCAACTGCTTGGATACCTGGTATAACTCAATGTATTGGTCAACCTCAGTTTGAATGAATTCCGGCATACTTGCAGACACATTAGCCTCCCCCTTCATAGATCCTAGGCGGATCACCCTCAATGAACTTAGCGCCTATAAACTGTATGAGAGGGATGGCAGACTCATTCATGAACTTAAGGCCAGCGCACAGAGAAACCCGCGAGGAGAATCCTCACGGGTGTCCGGTTAAGAATTTGAGTTGTCTGGCACCACACTTGCATCGCGAATGTATACGGTTGGCGAACCTACTGCCTCACGAACCTGAAGTTGAGGTGCAGATCCATTTTGTCCGCCCGGCGCATTGGCAGGAATGGTTCCGGTCCAAGTTAATGTCTGGAAGCCACTGCTTAGCTTCACGGGTATCGTTTGTATATCCTCTGTTCCATCCCAAACATCCATGAATGCTTGACCAGAGCCCGCTACTTGTACAGAGAACGTGTATGTTTTTCCGTTTTGCACAGGTGGATAATATGACACCCAATCTTGACTTCCCGAATCTTGCACTTGCCATTCAAGCGCTGAGGATCCGTCGTACTGTGTGCTTGTCAAGGTAGAATATTGCCCATTATAAGCAACTGTCCAGCCATTGGTGGTGCCATCCTCCCCGCTTGGATTGGAGATGATGTTACCAGGCGGATTGTATGGAGCATCACCTGACGAGGGGCCTGTTGTATGCGTGCTGTAATAATCTTTCATGGTCGACGCCAGTTGACTCGGGGTCACAAAGACATAGTTTTTACCGCTCTGTTTTCCACTTGCAACCAGTTGCTGTGCGACATTGTAAATATCGGTAGGCGTTAGATTCCAGGCATCAATGAGCGGCTCAAGGAACAAAGGCTGGCCTGGTTGTTCAGTGGTCGCCTGTTGTTCAATTGTGTTCAGTAAACTACTTGCACTGGAAATGTACCCACTTGTTTGCCCATAAAGCACCGAGTTTCCGTCCGTTTCGTAAGCTAGGGGCCCATCAAACGAGATACTCGGTACACCAGATGCTTTAGCAAAGGTGTCGAGCGCATCCGCCGAACCCCAATAATCGACGGTGCTCATATCATCACGCCGCATGATATCCCCGGATAGTTTCGCAAATTGCGCCAAATTGGAGCCGGTTTCCGCTGTCGCATAACCAATGCCTGATGGCCCTGGAAGCAATTCACTGTTTTTAGGCAGATGTTGATAGTAGTAGGAAATGAGCGTTGGCGCAAAATCGATCATTCCAGGCGCAATGGTCCACCCAACAGGCACTTTGCCGAAATCAGGGTCTTGCCAGAGATTCTGCATACGATGTTGGACGTATTGCGCATTATCTCCATCACTGACCATAAAGGCTACGTATACAGTGTTGGCTTTTGCGTCGAGGGCCGGATGCTTGCGCTGCACCAGCCGTGGAGGGCTTGGCATGGAAGCCCATACCGTCTCATTATCCAGGAAGTCGGAAGCATTCAAGAAATGCCCTTGGCTACTAAGCTCTGCAACATCCGGTCCCTCATTTGGGATATAGCCCATGATTGGCGTGTTTGCGGGCGTATGCTGTAAGATCTCATCCATCAATGCTTTTTGATCAGCATCCGTGGAGGTCAAAAAGAACACAAATGATTTTGTAGCCACCGCATAATCGCGAATGTAACCTTCATTGGTCGGATCGAGCATGACTAAATCTTTCGTGGTGGTCTTCGGCAGCAAGTTTTGGACGGCCCATTCATATGTAGCCACTGTCCCTGTTAAGTGATCGTTTCGAAAATCGTGTAGAATTTTGATTCCGTAGCTCTCAACCAGGGATTCCTGGCTCGGGGTAATGACCATCGCATCGTCAATGCCAGCCATGGTCGTAGCCACGTTCACCGTATCCTGGTTGTTTGGATCAGTGATAATTGCACCTTTTATGTCCTTGCCATACTGTTTTAGCAAGGCTTCCAGTGCTCCGTTCGGGTCAGTGCTTGAATAAGACAAACTTTTGACTTTGACATCTTTGGGAACAGCATTCTTCAGCCAAAACTCATCTTCGGGCCGTTGAAACAGATAAATCCGACTCGAACGCTGTTGCTGATTGTATGCACCCTGAAGGGTAGTAGCTGCCAACTGTACGTCTGCACTGGCATTCTGGATATCTGCAGTCACCAACTGCTTTGGCTTCGCAAATTTAATCCAAAGATTGCTGTCCGGTGTCGCAGCTTTTACTTGCTGACTGGGTTGTACCCCTGCCAAAGCAATTGTTGGCGCTACAGCGACAAGACCTGCCGCAAGCATAGTACTAAGCGTGATTTTAACTGACTGTTTGGACATTATTGCACCTCCAACATCATGTCTGTCTACGGTCTGTCTACGGTCTGTCTACATCTCACGATTGCCACCCACTCGTCAGAATCACATTGCTCCCACCTCCCCACATGAGTAAGCGCTGTCATCATGTTCAGTCAAACATTTGATTGTTGCACGAACTTATAGGGATCGATATGCAATGAGATAATTATTATCAAACATATGTTTAATATTATATATGGGGTTATGCGAAGTCGTGAAGTGTATAAAAATCTGCAAAATCCGACAATTTGTCGTTTGGGCAACTCATCAGCGGTTCGGAGTGGGAGTGAATTACGTTTAAACCTTTTTTTGTAGCCTGCATTTTGCTATCGCCTTTCCCAAAATAAATGTATCTCGGTTCACGTTCAGTTCTATACTTTGTTCTCTTACCAAATAAGCAATAGCTTGCCTAGTTTTCTTCAATCCATAGTTAACGTATAACTATAATGACTCGCTCAAGGACATCTTTCACTCAATCAGTTCGAAGTTTGTTTATGTTTCGAAGTTGGAGACTATCCCAAATAAAACTGACCAACCCCAAACAAATAACAGGCCTCGTATTTATACGAGACCTGCACTATAGAGAATGCATTTATATGATCAAGTAATCGTCCACGTCTTCCCATTCCATGTACCCTGCAACCCGATACGACTGAGTATTTGCTTTACGTACCATATCGGCATATAGGTTGTCGGCTTATTCGTCGATGGGTCAACCTGTGCTTTGGTATTCACCTTTCGCACCAGTGTTCCGTTCAGGTAGACACTTGCCGCACCAGTTCCGACTTGAATGTTTGACAAGTCTGGCATCAATGACGTGTTGATGTTCCAATCGTGACCATTCCATGTACTCTGAATGCCCATTGTCTTCAACAACTGCATCACATACCAGATAGGCATGTACGTCGTCTGTGTCCCACCATCGTTGCCGACAATTGAGGGTACGTTCAGAATTTGCCCGTTCCAAACAATTTCCCGTTCATCCGACTTGATGACGTCTATCGAAAGGGCCAGTGTCGCGGTCATTCCGTTTGCATCCTTGACTTGCACGGTGATACTGTATACCCCACGCTTAGACGGCGTCCCAGTCAATTCGCCAGTCTGTTCATTCAGACTCAAGCCGAATGGTAGCGTCCCATTTATGATGCTCCACGTGTACGGCGCGGTTCCACCCGTTGCATCAAGGGTTTGGTCATAGGGCTGCCCTATGGTGTCTGGTACAAGACTTGTTGTTGTAATCGACGGAGCTGAGGTTGGGCCATCCACCGTAAGAGTCAGTTGGCGAGTCGCACTGAAGTGATTTACGTCGGTCACTTGCACAGTGAACGTATACTGACCACCCAGGCCAGTTGGCGTTCCCGAAATTACACCTTGGTTGTTAAGCGTCAATCCTTGTGGCAAAGCACCGTTGACGATGCTCCAGTTGAATGGTTGAGTACCACCTGTCGTCACAAGTTGCGCTGTATATGGACTGCCAACCTGTGCATCTTCCATGAAAGAGATCGTATTGATGAAAGGTGGAACAGGCCCTCCACCCCCATAGCCTGCTTCTCTTGTGACCGTCACTGTGTATGCCATCTGCGTCGTGCCATCCTGCGCCGTCACCACCACCGTGATGGTGTTCGTTCCCACTTTAAGCGCAACATCTACTGGACTGCCACTGCTTGTTGCAGTGCCATTCACGGTCACCGTCGCCGTGCTGTCTGACACGGTCGGAGTAACATTGATGCTTGACACATCATTTGCCACGTTCGCCGTGTAAGCGGTCGTGTTGCCGGAGAATGCTGGCGAAAGGGTACCATTGTCTATCGTCAGTCCACTCAAATTCGCGTTACTACTCAAGGCTGCCGCTCTTGTGACCGTTATTGTGTATGCCATCTGCGTCGTGCCATCCTGCGCCGTCACCACCACTGTGATGGTGTTCGCTCCCACTTTAAGCGCGACATCTACTGGACTGCCACTGCTTGCTGCACTCCCATTCACGGTCACCGACGCTGTACTGTCCGCCACCGTCGGAGTAACATTGATGCTCGACACATCATTTGCCACGTTCGCCGTGTAAGCGGTCGTGCTGCCGGAGAATGCTGGCGAAAGAGTTCCCTTGTCTATCGTCAGTCCACTCAAATTCGCGTTGCTATCGGCTGCTGCACGATTCACTGTGATGTTGTACGTTTTCGTGTTTCCGTTCAGCGCCGTCACAATGATGGAAATCGTATTGCTACCAACTTTTAAGTCGATAGATGCAGCACCCCCACTGGCCAGGGCTTTGCCGTTCACCGTCACCGTCGCTGCGCTGTCAGCAACAGTTGGCGTAACATTCACACTCGACGCGGAATACGGTTCACTCACTGTATAATTGGTCGAGTTCGTCGAAAACGCGGGCGACAATGTCCCTTGACTGATTGTGAGGTTGCTCAGATTGGCGTTGGTGGAATAGTTCTGTGCCTCAATCAATCCCTGATACTTGGTTTGATCGTACCCAACTCCAATAAATTTGTCATCGGCGTAACGGACTGAATCAAACCAAGCTTCGTCAGTAGTTGATGATCCTGGTGTTTCCTGAGTCCAAGTATTTCCGCCATTGCTTGAGGAGATGATGGTCTGGCTATCGCCTGTCGCCACAATCTTTCCTGATCCATAGGCAACTCCGTACAAATCGTTGCTCGTCCCAGATATCTGTTGAGTCCAAGTGGTGCCGTCCGGTGAGACCAAAACTGTCCCCCCGTCTCCCACTGCGACAAACTCAGAGCCAGTAGACGTCACTGCAAGCAAACCGTTGTTGGTTCCTGAGTTTTGCTTTGTCCATGTGCTTCCGTTGGTCGAAGTCATTACTGTGCCCCCGTCTCCAACCACAACAAACGTCCCGTCACCATACACGACACTCCAGAGATTGCTATTGCTGCCCGAATTTTGAGCCGTCCATACGATCCCATCTGTAGAAGTCAAAATGGCTCCGCTCTGGCCGACCGCGACGTACAATCCATTTGCATAAGTCACACTTTGCAAGAGTGGCGTATTCGCTGGCACCGATTGTGTTGTCCACGAATGGCCATCTGCGGACGTGAAAATAGCAGCAGTGGAAGAAACCCCTTCTGTGCCGCCCACCGCCACCCACTTTGTCCCGTAAACGCCTGCATACAATTGATCACTGCCGACTGAAGTCGTCGCTTGAGTCCAATTCACGCCATCGGAAGATGTATCCACATATCCGCCTGTGCCCTCAAATGCAACCCATAGTCCATTGCCGTATGCGACACCATCGATTTCACCACCATTGTCACCCGAGTTCTGCAGGGTCCACGTATCCGTGGCAGCGAAAGCGACCGGACTGACATAGCCGAAAAACGAAATGGCGAGGACGCAAGCGAAAACGACGGAGCAAACCCGTCGCATGCTGACCGATAATCTGTTGACCTTCATTGACCCACCCCTGTTTTCACTTGTAACTTGCCTCTTAAACTGTCATTTCGCCACTTATCCACGGACTGGGAATTCACCCTGCAGGGCAATGATGAAGCTAAGCCCAAGATACGGCTGCATATTGTTATGAGGCAGACTTCCACCCGTGTTTGCCAATGCTTCGGCGTGCATTGAAGCATTGGGTTGAGAAGTATACAAAGGTATCTGAACGCCGTGTTTTCCTCCTGATATGGCCTCTGCAAAGACGTTTGCACTTGGGCTACCTGACGTACCTTGCGTCGGCGTCGCCATCACCTGATGCGTATGAATAGGCATATTCTCCTTTGTCAACGTCACACTCACTTCACCGGTCTCTTCTCCAACGAATCGAGTCGTCAGCCCTGGTCCCGCACCTTGATGCATCGGCGCGCATCCCGCTAAATTTGGCAGTGCAAATGTGCTTGTGCCATTGCCGCCATACATGGTGCCTAATAGGGAGAATAGAGCTGTATACTGTGAAATCAGCAATAACTGTCCGTTACAGAACGCCCATCCAACCGGTGCGTAATTCCCTGTGAAAATTCGAATTTCCCCAAGAAACGGTTCCGGCATTGCAAATCCACTCCTTTAACTTCTCGCTGGGTATACGCCTGTGAGCGCAATACAGATATTGACTACACCATAGGGCTGCATATTTGCATGTGGCATACCGGAACCGCTGGCCTGTACAGATACCACATTCATGCTGGCATTCGCTTGTTTGCTGTACAAATTCTCTGCATCGGCCCAAACATTTCCCGCAGGTGAAGCCTGATTGGCTAAAAGGCTAGATCCCTGCACAGTGTGCGTATGTTCAGGAAGTTCAGGGACAGTCAATGTGTGTGCCTCCTCCCCGCCAACCTGACCGAGCGCTACATCATTCCCATAATGGACAGGTACTCGTCCCATAAGATTAGGCAATGCAAACGTCGATAGACCATTGCCTCCGTATGTGGTGCCAAGAATTGAAAATAACGCTTGATATTGATTGATCGGCAGAACTTGACCATTACATTGCGCCCAGCCTCGTGGCGCGAAGTGAAACGGAAAGATACGAATTTCTCCGAGGTATGGATCAGGCATCTTTTATCTGTTCCTTTCGTTTTCAATTCTGACTCGGATAGATCCCCTGCAGAGCGATAATAAAAGTCACGGTAAGGGAAGGCATCATGTTGTCGTGTGCAGTTCCACTGCCCGCTGTAGATACCGCTTGCGCATTCATCGGCACAAGATTTTGTGTATTGGCTGAAAAACTATGGTTGCTGTTCGCTGCCCAGAACAGACCAGTCGGATTTTCCGCAGTCCCCATGTTGCCATCCACTTGGGCAAGATGGGAGTGACTGGGCATCTGAGCCGCGGTCAGTGTGACCGTTTCGCTACCGCCAAATTCACCTAACACATGCGTGCTCGATAAGTGAATGGGAATCCGCCCCCGAAAGTCGGGTAGCGCAAACGTAGATTGTCCATCTCCACCGTAAGTGGTCCCCAATAGACTGAATAGCGCGTCATTTTCAGCGATGGACATCACTTGCCCATCACACATTGCCCAGCCTTGTGGCGCAAAATTTCCGGCAAACATTCGAATTTCGCCGAGATAAGGCTCCATACAATCCCTCCTGACAATCGTTTTGACCTACAAAGTCATGGGCGGATTCAGTCGAAATGAATCCACCATTGACTGGCGATCACACCGTATGAGCAGAAAAACGCAAATGAATCGTACAGAAAATTAAAAAATAAATCAGAAATGTTTGGAGTACAAAGGTCTTAGAAGATAGCATAGGCGTGGCTTATTCTGTGGAGTATTGCTGCCGATGGATCAACCCCGCCCCTGTCAATTGAAGGGCTTGCCTCTCTGTCTTATTCGTGCAATCATATCATTACAATAGAAATTTCTTTAGTTTGCGTTTCTCATTCTACACGAATTCAGAACTTTGTGTAATTATTTATCGTAACCAATAATTATTTTTTCTGTGCTTTAAGACTTGCCAGTCCACTCGAACGTATCTCTCGCTCTCTCTGTTTTTCCAGTTATATGATGATTTACTTTGTGGAACGAATCGCAAATTTCATTTTCCAGTACACAGCTTTGCTTTTCGTAAATATCTATGAAAGCTTTTTCATTCCCGGTTTAATGCATACAGACTTGCTACCTGAGGTCTTCAGACAATGCGCGGTGGATTGTTTGGACATAAAGTGCCACGTCATCCGATATGAATGATCTTACATAGACAATTACACCCAGACGGAACGAGCGCACTAGCTAGTTCAATGACAGTTGTATCCGCTCGATGCCTGATCGACGAGGAATTGCGCCATCTAGCGTATCCACAGGGTCAGCAGTGCTGTAAATAAAATCAAATGCTGAGAGGTGTCATGTCATGGACGAATCTTGTTTGCAATACGCCCTCACAGAAGAAGAGAAAAAAACATTTGAAGAAACAGGATACTTGATTGTCGAAAATGCATTAACTGCAGATCAGGTGACAACACTCACTGCGGTTGTGGACGACATCTACGCATCGCAAAAAAATGCTGGTCACGATCCGGAGAAAGCGCTTTTTTACCCCAACTTCATTCCAGAAAGCGACCAATTCGTCAACTTGGTTGATTACGACAAGATCCTTCCTAAAGTGTGGGGAATTCTTGGCTGGAACATTTACTTGTACCACGCGCACCTCATTGTCACGCCGCCATCAGGACAAGAGAAAAATGACAAAACCTTTGGTTGGCACCAAGACAGCGGGCGGGTAAATGTGGAGATGGAATCTCACCCAAGACCGCGGCTGTCCATCAAGGTTGCATACTTCCTGTCCGATGTTTCAGTGCCGGATCGAGGGAACTTTTGGGTTGTGCCGGGAAGTCATTTGAATGACAATTTGGAACGTCCAACCGATGGTGTAGGTCAACCAGAAGGCGCGATTCCGATTTGTGTAAAACCAGGTACGGCTGTGTTCTTTGACCGCCGGCTCTGGCACACCGCAACGCCAAACTGGTCAGACGTCACCCGAAAAGTGCTGTTTTATGGGTACGGTTACCGCTGGATTCGAACCAAAGACGACATGACCGTACAGACCTTGTGGGAAAAAAGTGATCCCATACGTCGACAGCTGTTGGGGGATGGCGTGAATTGTAATGGCCATTACTCGCCGTCAGATGAAGATGTTCCGCTGCGCGTATGGTTGCGTGAACACAGCCCGGTGCAAGCAAAGTAAGTTCGTATTCACCATCCGGTGACTAGCCAAAATTTTGAATCACCCTGCTTCAGTGCAGGGCTCGTTTTATGACTCGCATGCACTCAAACTAAAACCACCATCTGGAATATATAAACATCACTAAAAGTGCAGTGTTTAAGCATGAAAGGAGAATCGGATCGTGAGATATGTCAATCTTCCAGGAACGGACCTTCGATTATCGGCACTTTGCCTTGGAACTGCGCCATTGGGCTCAGCGTTAGACAAACATGATTCCTATCGCATCTTGGACGAATTTGTGGAACGTGGAGGGAATTTCATTGACACTGCCCGCGCTTATGCCATCTGGCTCCCTGATGGGATGGGCCTCAGTGAACGGATAATTGGCTCTTGGCTGACCGACAGAGGATTAAAGGACTCTGTTGTTGTTGCGACCAAGGGAGCGCACCCGGCATTGGAAACAATGCATATTCCTCGATTATCAGTTGCTGAGATTCAGCAGGATTGTGAGGAAAGTTTGCGAGCACTGCAGTTGGATGCCATACCCTTATATTGGTTACACCGTGATGATCCATCGAGGCCGGTTGCCGAAATACTCGAATCCATGGAGTCATTAAGAATGGCTGGGAAAATCCAATACTATGGATTGTCAAATTGGAGTACAGACCGCATGCAGGCGGCTTTGACGTATGTTCAGGAACACAAGCTCAATGGACTGGCTGCCAATCAACCAAGATGGAGTTATGCGCAGGCGAATGTGCAGGCCATATCAGATCCTACTTCACAGTGGATGGACGACCAAATGTTTCATTTTCATAAAAGAAGCCAATTCCCGGTCATTCCTTACACGGCGCAAGCCAGAGGATATTTCTCAAGACTCGGAGATGGGACACTTGATGCAGACCTACACAATACGTACGACAATGCGGAAAATCAGTTGCGGTATGAACGACTTAAACGGGTATCCAAAGAGACCGGATACTCCATCACAGTGCTCGCGCTTGCTTGGATGACTTCTCAAAGGGATTTTCTGACGATCCCAATCATCTGGAGCCAACGTTCATCACACCTTAGAGACATTCTTGATGCAGGAGATGTTGTTCTAAAAGACGAAATGATGGCGCTATTAGGGTGAACGTTAAAACGGCATTGCCACACCAAATTCTTCGGCAACGCCGCGGAGCGTCTCCTTTTGACTAGGCCCGACAGGAATCCCCATTTGACGCCACTCCTGCTCTCGCTTCCATTCAAGCGCACCTGGCAAAGTTGCCTGTTCGTAGCCTGGGAGTGGCTGCATTTGGCTGGTCCGCTCCACAAATTCATCCATTTCACGATAGAAATCTCCGGATGGTAAGAATTTGTTAATCTCCAGCGCGATGATGAGTGCACCTTGATTCGCGCCCTCATAGCGACGTAGTGCTCTCTTTTCATCAACTGGAACGCCAGCAAGAAATCCACCCAGCGCTTGACACATGAAACCAAGCCCCATGCTGCGGAAAACCAGGCCCGGAGCTAATTTGTAAATCTCATCGACATGTGGCGAATCTTCGTAGAGATCGTGCATCGTTCCAAAATCCAGGACCATCGCGGGAGACTTCCCCGCCGGTACAGCGAACGCCATCGGCGATCCGCCTGCAGCGCGCATAATTGAATCACTCGTCTCCAAGGATAATTGATGACCAGACGTGACATAAGCAATCAGACCGTGTTCCGCCAATAAACGTGCATAGATACCAGCGGCGCCAATATGCCCATGATTCCGGCTGACAGCGACAGCGATGCCATTCGTACGGCAACGTGCAATTAATTCCGATGCAGCTTTATACGCAGGAAAATAGCCGAGCCCGCCATCTCCATCAACCACGCATGTGACCGGAGTCTCATTCACGATACGCACCTCGGGATTGGGATTGATCAACCCATCGCGCATAATACGCGCATACGTTGCAATTTGCCTGGTTCCATGACTGAAAACGCCTCGCAAATCATTGTTCACGAGTTGTTCCGCCAAAAAGGTTCCACTTTTGTTCCGACATCCCTGCTTTTTGTGCCAGGAGTGCGACGAAGTCTTTCAGTGCCTCTGGCGCTATCCTGATATAATCTTGCGGTACAATGTTCATTTCATCGTCTCCCTTTTTCGGGTCTTTCTTGTATCCAGGAGTTTCAGTGTGTCATAGAAGCTGCATTTTCAAAGACTTCATCTAGGTTGCAAACCAAACTTTCGCTTTAGAGTTTGGATCTGTTTCGTGCTGGTAAAGGAATGCTATGAATAGAAGTTTACTGCCTTTTTTGATTCTTTTTTCTCAAACCACCCTGGATGAAAAAAGCATCAATCAATGTCCATACACCCAAACCGCTAAGGTAATCGTCATGCATACAGCGAGTCCAACATATCCCATGTAATAACGATGTGCACCGATCCACGGTATCATCCGCAGATCGGTGCTTTCACCTTAGCGTTGAACTTTGTCAGCCGTGAGATCGAGCCAATCGATCTCTGCGCGGCTCAGCTTGATTTGGCTTGCCTCATAACAGGACTGCAACTCCTCGGTGTTCGCTGGACCAATCAGGGCTGCCGTGGGGAACGGCTGGTTCAACACATAAGCAAGCGACAACTGGATAGCCGATACGCCCTTGTCCTTGGCCATTTGGTTTGCCCGCTTCAATCGTTCCCAGTTTGCATCGTTGTAGAATACGCGCACCATATCGGCGTCGGAGCGATCATCAGGGGAGAACCGACCGGAGAAAAAGCCGCGAGCCTGTGACGACCAGGAGAACAAAGGCAGTTGGGACCGCTCATGCCATGCCAGTGTATCCGAATCGGCAGATACACAGTCCTTCCAATAGGGCTCGTTCGTCTTGGCGAGGCTCAAGTTCGGACTGTTGAAAGCGAAACCAACCAGACCATGCGAAGCGGCATAATCATTGGCTTCTTGAAGTCGTTGATGCGTCCAATTGGACGCGCCGATCGCTTTCATTCTGCCCGCTTCGATATGCTCGTTCAATGCCTCCACGATCTCGCCCACCTGAACGCTTGGATCGTCACGATGAAGCGCGTAGAGATCGACATGGTCTGTCTGCAGACGCTCCAGGCTGATCATGAGTTCCTCATGGATCGCTTCCCGGTTGACGCGAGGCCCGTTGGCGTCGTGATGGGCCCCCTTTGTCCAAACGTTGATTCGATCACGACCATTTTCCTGCATCCACAGTCCAATTGCCTTCTCACATGCGCCGCCACCGTAAATATAAGCCAGATCAACCGTGGTCCCACCGAGCTTTATGAAGGACTCCATCATCGACCGCACATGATCCATCTTGTCTGGGGATAAGCCACCTGATCCCAAAATGAGGCGCGAGACAGGCTTGTCAATGCCTTTCACATCGATATATTCCATGTTCGAATTCCTCCCTGACTTGAAATGAAGTCGTAACCTTGGCGCCACGCCATCCGCGATGCCTCGAATGACCGGCATTTCGATGGTTCTACTGGTGGGGAAGCATCACACATAGCGGTCTATATCAAAATTCTTGTACGCGCGCTCGCCGATTTCAGACAAGCATCGATAACGCGCATATTATTCACGGCGTCAGACGGAGGAAACAACAGCGGTGTGTCGCCAAATACGCCATCTGCGAACCGATCCGCTTGCAGCGCATACTGATTCACCTCAGGCGTTGCCACGATGCGCGATTCTCCCTTCGTCGTTACTGTAAAATCATGGCCGCCGAATGCTGGCGACATATAGATGCAACCTTCGGAACCAAGGATCTCCAAGGTGTTTCGCGGAGCAGCCCACATTGCGCAGTCGAAGGTAAGCGCTACCCCGCCTTGAAACTCAATGAGACCGGACGCCATCATATCGACGTCGCCATGCGTATCCGAGAAGAATGCATGGACGGTGGCGGCCTCTGGCTCCTGCTCCAGGAAAAGTCTCGCTGCAGAAATCGGATAGCAGCCGATATCGTAGATGGAACCCCCTCCCCACTCGCGCTTGAACCGGACATTGTTCCTATTGCCGGTGTTGTTAAAGGTAAACGAACTATGAATGCCGCGGATCTCGCCGATTTCGCCGGATCGCAATACCTCCTTTATGCGTTCGTTTCGCGGATTATACCGGTACATAAAAGCCTCTGCCAGTTGTACGCCGGCGCGCTCGCACGCCTGCCGCATGGCTTCCGCTTCCTCCGCTGTCAGCGAAAGCGGTTTCTCGCACAAGACATGCTTGCCCGCTTGCGCCGCGCGGATGGTCCACTCCATGTGCAAGTGATTCGGCAGCGGAATATATACGGCATCAATCGTTTCATCCGCCAATAAATCTTCATAACTGCCGTGCGCCTTGGGAATGCCGTACTCGGATGCCGTCTGACTGGCTTTGCTGTAATCTCGGCTTGCAATGGCAACCAGCTCACCGCTTTTCGAAACGTGAATGCCCGGAATGACAGCCCGCTTCGCAATAGAGGCACAACCCAAAATCCCCCAACGCAATTTACGACTCAACACGGATCACCCTCCTTTTGCAATTACATACTTTAAATTATATTCAAACATAGTTTAGTGACGATATGATTATGAAATGTTCAATATTTATCGGATACATAGAAAAAAGTCCGTTTTCCTTTCACAGGCACATGTCAGATGGGCTTACACCCCTGTATGGCATGGATGATTTGCTAACTCAGGGGTGATGTATAATTATTCTACTCACTCACTTAAGTTTTCTAAATTGTATGCAGTCAGGAGCGACAACAATAGATGGAAGTTCGAGATTTTTTAGCAGGTCTGCTGTTTGCCTACATCCCTGTGATTTTGTGTGAATTTTGGTATACCAGAAGAACACATGCATCCGCCGCGCGCTACCTGACAAGTTCAGGTTTAGTGATATCGATAGGCGTTTTTTCATCGTTGTGCACTTTGTTTACGTTTCAAATTGGACCAGGCACGCCGCTTAATTTCGCGTTGGTGTGTCTGTCGTGGGGATTCTTTTTGCTCTCTTGGACCAGAGCACTGATATCTCTTGCTATATACATCCTTTGTCAGGTCATACTGTCGTTTGCGATACATATTGACAAAGGTGAATCTGCGAACGAAGCGATACATATCGTCATCTCCGAGCTAAACCACTCTATTCTTACAGTTGTCGTTTTTGCGATTTTAATGTCGTTGACCTCATGGATATTGCGCAATCAACCTGCATTTCATAGAGGAATGGGCATTGTAATTGCGTTATGTGGTTATGGCGCTTTTGATTATGTTTATACCATGCGTATGTTAATGCGCGCACCGCTACATCTGAGTAATTTTGCTTGGTTCCTAGCGATTGTCGGCGCTGCAGTTGCGATGGCCGTGAGAGTGACAGTCGGAGGTTACAATGCGCATATCATGGCTAAGAATCAAATGCGCTTGGAAAAATCGGAGCTTGTAAGCCAACTGGCAGCTTCAGTGGCTCATGAGATACGGAACCCAATTACGGTTGTTCGTGGTTTTACTCAACTCTTGGCAAGCAAGGAGTATGACCGGGATACAACGATGGGTTTTTACACGACGATGGTGGATGAACTGGATAGAGCCGAGTCGATCATTGGCGAGTATTTGAATATTGCCAAGCCCCCGCTTGGTGACGATGAAACCGATGTGGACCTGCCAGTCTTGTTAAAAGGCGCCGTTCAGGCGTTAAAACCATATGCTCTGGATAAGAATGTGGATCTCCATTTGACATTGCGTGCTGAAGTGATGATTCGGGGGAATTACTCGACGGTTTTACAGGTGATGATTAATGTGATCAAAAATGCGATTGAAGCGTGTGCGGATGTAGATTCTGCATCAGTCGTCATCGAGTTAAATAAGGTTAAGACAAATGCTGAATTAAAGGTTGTTGATACAGGAAGTGGCATGTCCAAGACCACCCTGGAAAAGTTAGGCCAACCGTACTATTCAACAAAGTCGCAGGGAACGGGTCTTGGCTTAACATTGGCCTATAAAGTCATTCATGAATTGGGGGGCGGGATATTCGTCGACAGTGAAGAAGGACGAGGAACCACATTCTCTATCGTCCTTCCGTTGGCTGAGAATGCACTGCGCAGGACTGCTACTACGGGATTTGTTCATCTGGAAACAGACAGTTAACTGTATATGTAGTCGCCAAGCGTGAGGGTACAGGCTGTATTCCTAACTGTTTTCGGTTTTTGCAGATCTCTTTGTGTGAAGTTGATTACAGAATGCGATGACAACAATAAATCCAAAAAATCACAGATACCCATAGTATCATCGTCAATCCTATATAAACGGTCGCATGAATACAACAAAGAGTGTTGATTTGGGAAAGACGACAAGATGGGCGCCCGCCAATGTTGTCATTGCAACAGCGCCCATGTTGATCCAGTAAGATGAGCCTAAGTCATTCGCCGTTAGACTGTGAAAGAAGAAATGGTGGATAATCAATGTAATTAGGATGCGGTTCGATTCGCTGAAAAAACACTCTTCCAGAAGACGACCACAACGATGAAACCATATTACACCCCAGCGTAAGCCATGAACCCTCCGTCCACCGGAACAGTGATCCCGGTCACGAAACCAGACATCTCGTCATCCAACAACCAGAGTAAAGTGCCTAAAAGATCCTCTGGACTACCAAATCTACGCATGGGCGTGTGCGTGATAATTTTCTGCGATCTCTCTGTCAATGAGCCATCAGGATGCTTCAACAGCGATCTATTTTGCTCCGTTAGGAAGAACCCGGGTGCAATTGCATTCACGCGAATCCCCACCTCTGCCAAATGGACTGCGAGCCATTGCGTCAGGTTGTCGATTCCTGCTTTGGCTGCACTGTAAGCGGGTACCTTGGTCATCGGACTTGGTGCACTCATGGAGGACATGTTGATGACCACTGCGCCTTGTCTGTTCAGCATGTTGCGTGTGAATATCTGGGTGGGAATCAGGGTTCCAAGGACATTTAAGTTGAAGACAGCGCCAAATCCTTCAGGGCTGAGATCGAAAAATGTTTTCACTTCTTCTTTTTCAAAGTCTTGAAGATGTAACGTTTCATTCGTAGTCGTACCGTCCGGGCGATTACCGCCCGCTCCGTTAATCAGGATGGCACATGGGCCCCATTTTTCGCGAATGATTTGTTCGGCCCGCTTCACGCTTTCCACATCAAGAACATCACAAGCAATTCCCATCGCTTCCCCACCAGCACCCTGGATCTCCCGAACGACTTTTTCACCCTTTTCAGAATTCCGATTCAGAATCGCAACCTTTACCCCTTGCCTGCCAAGTTCTTTCGCCATTGCGCTGCAAAGAACCCCACTTCCACCAGTAATGGCTGCTACCCTTCCCTTTAAATTTTCGTGAACACCTAACATTTTGCATCCTCCTGCTTCGCGCGCTCTAAGGCATCCCAGATTCCCCACAAGTACATAATTCCCATGGCCCTGTCGTACAACCCGTAACCAGGTCGGCATTCTTCGTCAAACACGTGTCTGCCATGATCCGGTCTAGCATATCCCGTAAAACCAATATCATGGTAAGCTTTTACGATGCCACAGACGTCCAATGAACCATCGGAAGTTCGGTGAGATGTCTCAATGAAATCTCCGTTTTCGTAAATTTTCACATTCCGAATATGCGCAAACGGAATACGTTCCGCGAATTCATAAATCATCTCGACGACATTATTGTCTGGATTCGATCCCAAGGAACCACTGCAAAGTGTAATTCCGTGATGCGGACTGTCCACCAGGCTCAATAATTTGCGCATGTTTTCCTGATTCGTAATCATTCTTGGCAGACCAAAGATGGACCACGGCGGATCATCGGGATGAATCGCCATTTTGATATCGTGTTGCTCTGCAACCGGAATAATTTGCTCCAAAAAATACTGCAAATGTTGCCAAAGGTCTTCTTCTGCAACATTTTTATAGGCATCAAACAGTTTGGAAAGATGCTTTAATCTCTCTGGTTCCCAGCCAGGCATGGATAAGTTCGGATTCCCAGAAATCTTCTCGACCAATTCCATGGGATCTATACTTTCGACGATGGCTTTCTCATAAAACATAGCCGTTGAACCATCCTCAAGTTCTTTAAAAAGCTCGGTTCTGGTCCAATCGAACACGGGCATAAAATTGTAGCAAATAACCTTGACGCCAACTTTCGCCAACCGTTCGATGGTTCGCTTATAATTTTCGATATATTGATCTCGACTTGGAAGTCCTAGTTTAATATCTTCATGAACATTGACGCTTTCTACCACATCGATGTTGAACCCGTATCGATCCGCCTGCTCTTTGACCTCATCGATTCGATGCATGGGCCATTCTTCCCCTGCGGGTACATCGTGCAGTGCCCACACGATACCCTCTACACCAGGAATTTGTTTGATATGACGTAAAGAAATTCGGTCATTCCCTTCGCCGTACCACCTAAACACCATTCTCATGAGTTCTCCATCTCCACATCTCATTTTGCCGACCATCATAGATTACAAATGGCTGACAGTTGCTTCTTCATCGTATGCGTTCCAGTGCGTTTGGATTTCTTCTAACGTTTTACCTTTTGTTTCTGGAAGAAAACGCAGAGTGAATAGGAACATGATAATACACATGAGTGCGAACACCCAGAATGTGATGCTACCACCGAAGTGATTCATCATAATCGGGAAGAATTGGGTCACCAAGTAAATTGCCCCCCATAAAGCAAAAGAACCAATCGCCATTGCTCTCCCGCGAATGCGCGTCGGGAAGATCTCGGAGATGACAATCCAGACCCCACCACCCCAAGACAGTTCGAATGCAACAGTGTGTAGCAAGATAAAGGCGAGCACCAGCCCTGCATTGACATGGGCCATCTCAAACGAAATCCCAAGCGCAATCAGGAAAACGGCCATTGCCGCAGAACCTACCAGCAGGAGGGTCCGACGACCAACGCGATCGATAAGCATCATCAGCACAATCGTAAAGATGACCTTTAGTGCGCCGATAAAAACGGTTTCAATCATGGCCGCGTTCGCGCCAGCTCCACTGTCTTTAAAGATGATGGGCGCATAATAGGCCACAGCGCTCGTGCCCGTGAATTGTTGCATCACTGCGAGCACCACCGCCACCAAGAGCGCAATCCGAATGCCCCGTTTGAACAGTTCGCTCAACAACCCTTGACTTGCACGCTCTTCTTTCAGCGCGATCGCAATATCTGATAGTTCTACCTGTGCAATCTCCTGACCATTGATACGCTGCAAGATCTGAAACGCACTGTCCGTACGCCCCTGTTTGACTAAAAATCTAGGGCTCTCTGGAACCAGGAACAACAGGATGAAAAAGAGGAGACCAGGAACCACGCCAACGCCAAACATCCACCGCCAACCGAACAGTTGATCCCAAGTTTGCGTATGAACGTTGGCGATGACAGCGTTCACAATGTATACGATAAAAATCCCCAAGACGACACCCAATTGGTTTGTGCCAACGAGTCGGCCACGAATGCGGGCTGGTGAAATTTCAGAGATATACATTGGCGAAACCATGGAAGCAACGCCGATACCCAATCCCCCAATCAATCTGGAAACAATCAGGAATCCCACGGAAGTGGCAAATGAGCAGCCCAAACTTGACACAATGAACAATATGGCGCCCAACAGAAGAACTGGTTTTCGCCCTATTCTGTCGCTTAAAAAGCCCGCCACTAGAACACCAAGCATCGCCCCGAGAGGAATGCACGCAGATACAAATCCCATCAAACTAGAGTTCATATGGAATTGCGTTTGGAGAAATCCAATCGCGCCTGAAATAACCCCTTGGTCGTACCCAAACAAAAAACCACCAATGGCTGCGATGCTAGTCACTAAGCTGACGAACAATGTGCTTCCAGTTTTATTTGCCACAGTGCCAGAAGAAACAGAAACTGTCATTTTCTCACCTTCCCATTATGATACACTTGTCGTATTGATGTACTCGCCAAACTGCAAACATGTATTCCAGAGACGCATGGCGGTCTGACATCTTCGAAATCGGTTACAACAGTTCCTCACCGGATCGAGATTACACAAATCAGCCGTCGTATACTTGTATACCACATTCCTGATAGGGTTTTCTCTCCATCGCGAAGAATCACGCCCATGATTCACCTCCCGAAGTTGATGTGCAACAGCGTTTTCTGTAATGTAGGATTGCGCTTTCATTGTACGGTATACTTGTATACAAGACAAGAGATTTCTGTGAGTGTATCTGGATTCTGTCACTGCAGGAATCATCTCAACTCGCCTGATTATCCTATTTATCCCATTTCGAATTGATTGACTCCCTCAATAGGCATATATTTCATTTGACGAACGGCCATTGTTTTAGATACTATACATTTCAGTTGTTATATCATATTTCGTGTGGATTATCAGGCAGTTAAAGCAAAGGTGATTGGCTCATGAACTGTAACATCGATGAGATACGATCTCGTTTTGACAAGTCTCTGTCAGTATTAATGCAAAACTTGGGTCCGCAATTGATCAACCGTGTTCAGTTGGGATTAACGCCCGGTCAAGTGATTATGTTGCATTTCATTTATCGTGAAAATCAGTGTTGTTTGTCAAAACTAGCTGAGATGTTAGAGGTTTCCCCGAGCGCGATCACCATCATGGTTGACCGATTGGAGAATCAAGGTATTGTGAATCGGATAAGGGATATTGATGATCGACGCGTGGTTAAAGTTGAGCTAACCGATGTGGGTAGAAAGAAAATTAATCAAGTGTATCAATTACGTAACGAAATCATCCAACACTGTCTAACACAGATAGATTTAAATAAAATAGAGTCTTTTCTTCAAACGTTGGAGACATTAGCGTCTATCACTCAGGAGATCGACGTCAGGGAGTTTTCGGGAATATAAATAAATGTTGTAAATGTATGGTTATACGATGCAGTATGAGGTGAAGTCCTATGTGTGTTAAAGATGTGTACCTTATATTGTAAGTACTAATTGATGTTGGAGGTCACAATCGAATGAACATCAACTTGATGAACTTGAGTAATGACTTATGCAATGTGCTCCACAATCAATACAAGGAGGTGATTACATGAAGCAAATCGGTGCAACTGGTTATGAATTTGAACGAATTAAGTCTCCTGCCTTACAAATGACCATCATAATCATGGGCGTATTTATGGCAATTTTAGATACGACTGTAGTGAACGTAGCCATACCTAAAATGGAGAATGCGTTAAATGCCACAACTGATCAAATTCAGTGGGTTTTGACGGGCTACATGCTTGTTCTAGGGATGTTAATTCCCATTTCTGGGTGGATGACCGATAAAATTGGAGCTAAGAAGCTATTTTTGCTCTCCCTAGCCACATTCACAGTTGGATCTGCGCTTTGTGGAGCAGCGTGGAGTCTTAGCTCAATGATTATCTTTCGTATCATTCAGGCACTTGGCGGAGCGCTCATGCAGCCCGTGGCAACGGCAATGATTTTTCGCATATTCCCTCCCAACCGCCGAGGGATGGTAATGGGGATCTTCGGGATTGCAATGATGGCTGCACCAGCATTTGGCCCAGCATTAAGTGGATACTTGGTGGATTACTGGTCATGGAGATTCATCTTCTATCTGAATGTGCCAATTGGGATTGTCGCATTGATTCTGGGAATACTTACAATGCACGAATTTCCTCATGAGGCACGGGGTAAGTTTGATATCTGGGGCTTCGCATTCTGCGTGGTCGGTTTTGGGAGCTTACTCTATGGGTTTAACCAGGTATCATCCGATGGATGGAGTTCAATGGAAGTCCTATCCTTTTTAGCCGTCGGTATACTTTCTTTAATCATCTTAGTATTGGTAGAACTCAATGTACCGAACCCGATGATTCAGTTGAAAGTATTAAAAAACTACATGTTCAGTATGAGTTTAATCCTCAATTCACTCATCGCCATCGCGCTCTTTGCCGGTGTCATGTTTTTGCCACTCTATCTTCAAAACATCCGAGGATTTTCTGCAGTGCGAACGGGTCTTTTCATGACACCAGGTGCACTTGTATCGGCATTGCTCATGCCCATCAGTGGTCGACTGTTTGACAAGTTTGGTGCAAGACCATTGGGTATCATCGGTTTGTTTATTGTTACACTTGCTACATTCGGATTTACAACGTTTACAACGGACACGAGTTCATCAACAATCCAGTGGTTATATATCTTACGCAGTGCCGGAATGGCGTTGGCGATGATGCCGATGATGACCGCCGGAATGAACACAGTCCCGTTAGAATTGACGAGTCAGGGGAGTGCAATAAGCAACACAGTGAGACAGGTTGCAGCATCATTAGGGACAGCGATTCTTACAACTTATATGACAAGTCGGTCTAATGTGGATGCTGCCCGCTTATCTTGGCAAGTGACATCAACATCTTCTTCGGGACAGTTTATGACGAAAATCCAGCAGTTAATGCAAGGTCAAGGGATGTCAATCGCTGCTGCAAAGCAAGACGCCATATCCATCATGAATGGGTTGATTCAACAAAGGGCCTTTGTTTCAGGAATGGATGACTTATTTATGGTATCGACCATTTTAATTTTCGTGGCGTTCGTTCTTGTCTGTTTCTACGCAAGTAAGAAAGAACGAGCAATTAGAGAACAAAGACGCAGCAAGACCACTAAGAAAGTAAAAGAAAAGGAAACACTCTTACTTGAGTAAGAGTCAATGCGAACCACACTTATTACGGGAATGACTTGAGGAGGAAACATCCATATGAGATCTCAACGCTTATTAATTGTCAATGTTGTACTGATTCTGGTGGTTTTAATTGCTGGATTCGTTGGCTACTACTTCTATAATCAATCAACGTTGTACTTAAAGACAGATGATGCACAGGTAATGGGACAACAGATCACGATTTCTGCACCGACAACGGGAAAGCTTGTATCCTGGAATGGCGCAGTTGGAACTAACCTCAGTTCTGGAGGAACAGTTGGAAAAGTCGAAGTCACAAGCGGCAATAAAACGGAGGATATCAACATCAAGACGCCGCAAGATGGCACAATTGCCCAAGACGATGCTGTAACAAATGAATTTGTCGCTGCTGGAACGCCG
>NZ_JBHUCX010000044.1:0-61544 GCF_042678105.1 Alicyclobacillus fodiniaquatilis | reverse complement strand
CCTTTTCATGCAGATAACACGCCGTTTGGCAAAAAAAACATATTAATCACAGACAAAAAGCGATAAATTCTGGACATTGCCTTTTCGGCGATGGACATATAAATTACCAAATACACGTATCCACAGCTGATTTCACCTACTTGTCGTGTTGTGCATCCTGTCCAGTCATTGACCCTGAAACATGATGGTTTTACCAGATGAGGGGGGATAGTTTGAGCACATCCATGGTCACGAAAGGGATTATGCTGTTTGCTGCAACCTCAACTTGCCTGCTTTCGGCTTCCGGCTGCGGAGTTCAGGCCAGCAGCGCCAAGTCCAAAACATTGGTGATTTGGACGTTTGTACAAGACTACCAGCAACTGTATGACGAGTTGGCACCCTCGTTTGAAAAAATGCATCCCGGCGTCAAAATTGATGTGGAGTTGTTGGATTACAATTCGGAGGAGCAGAAGTACACCATTGTGCGGACATCCAATGGCGTGAATGCGCCGGATATCATTGATGTGGAGCAGGGGATGTTTCCGAACTTCATGCGCGGCGACGTGCCATTTGTGCCACTCAACAGCGATATGAAGAAAAGTGGCTTACTCCACGCTGAATCACCAGGGCGGCAGGCGCTCTACACCGTGAATGGCAATATATACGGTGTTGAACATGCTGCCTGTGTAAGCGCTTTATATTATCGCAAAGACCTCTACGCCAAGGCCGGGATCGACGTATCGAAGCTGAAGACATGGAATCAATTTGTCCAGGCAAGTAAAAAGTTGACCGGTCCCAATCGCTACATTTTTCCCAGTGGTCAGACGGGAGACACGACGCAAGAAGGCGAATTTGAAATGCTGCTGCGGCAGGCCGGCGGCGATGTGGTCACGAAAGACGGCCAGATTGGGTTGGACACTCCAAAAGCGGTGAAGGTGCTGCAGATGATGCGTTCGTGGCAGCAACAAGGCATTGAGGACAAAGACAGTCCAACAGGTCTCCAATTTTGGAACGGGTTTAAAACAGGCCGTTACATCGCTGCTTTCGGTCCAGACTGGTGGGCGTTTGAATTGGCAGCGCAAGTCCCTTCCTTAAAAGGGAAATGGGGCGCCGTGCCGATGCCAAAAGGTGCACCCGACTGGGCAACCACCACAGATTCGGGCGGGACAGGCACAATGATCAGCAAATACTCCAGCAACAAACAACTCGCCTGGGAATTTATCAAATATGCGCTTTTGACACCATCCAGCGTTGTGAAGCAATACGAGATAGATCAAAACTTCCCTTCTTTGTTGACCGCGCTCAATCAACCAAAACTATACGCCAACAATCAATTTGCCAAGTTTTTTGGCAAGACAAATGGCAAGACCATTGCCGAATTGTATAAAAGTCTTGTTCCCGGCGAGCCCGCCCAGAACCAGGCGTGGTGGCGCGTCTATGTCGGGGATGCCTGGGGAAAATACGAGTTCCAATATGAAAGCGGTCAGCTGACAGCGGCGCAATTTTTGGCCAAGGTCAAAAACGCGTTGCAACAAGACATTGACCAAGAGCAGATGAAGAGTTGATACCTGGAGGTGGATGAATTGTACATTAAACCGGCTGTAAGAAGACGGATGGCTCCATATCTTTTCATCTCCATCTTCTTTATCGCCTATGGTGTTTTTGGATTCTATCCAACGTTGTACGGCCTGTGGTTGAGCTTTCAAGGCGGGATTGATCACTTCACATTTGTCGGCTTTAAACACTACATCGAAGTTTTCCACGATGCCCTATTTTGGCAGTCTATGTGGAATGGAACGAAAATGGCGCTGGCAAGTCTCTTGATTATTACACCGCTCGCGATGGGCGTGGCCATTTTGATCAATCAGCGCAGAATCGCCAAGTATAAAGGGTTCTTCGCCACATTTTTCTTTACGCCGAATATCACTTCGGCAGTCGCGGTCGGTGTCATCTTCAGTTTGATTTTTGATCCGAGTGTGGGGATGCTCAATCGGTTGATTGGGCTATTTGGCTTACCTTCTGTACAGTGGTTGCAAGATCCCCACTGGACGATGCCTTCGCTGGTCATTGTCATCATTTGGCGGGCGCTTGGCATCAATATCTTGTATTGCTTGGCGGGTTTGCAGAATGTATCGCAGGATCTGGGGGAAGCAGCCAAAATTGATGGCGCAAATTCATTTCAGAGTTTTTGGCATATCACACTTCCAGCGATGCGCCCGGTCATGGCTTTCATCGTGTTCCAAGCGATACTCGGCTCCTACAACATGTTCACAGAAGCATTCGTGCTGGCTGGAAAGGGATTTGGCCCTGCAGATTCTCTCGTCTTTCCCACGACATATCTGTATCAACAAGCTTTTCAGGCGGAGAATTACGGGTATTCGGCTGCGGTCGGCTGGGTGTTTACACTGATCTTGGTCATCATCGGGATCGTTCAACTTAAATTTTTCCGTTTGCGAGAAGAAAACTAAGTTGGGAGATGAGATGATGAATGTGAACAACGAATTGGTGGGGAAACAAATCCATCTGCCAAAACGCAAAATGCCCATCACGATGAAAAAAGTCCGAATGTTCATCGGTATTTTTGTGCTCTGTGTACTGAGCTTGGCCTTTTTGGTTCCTTTTCTTTATATGATCGGCACTTCATTTAAACCGTATGCGGAAATTGCGGGACAGCCCTTGAATCCGTTCCCATTGCATCCAACGATGCAAAACATCACGCATTTGTTATCGCGGATTCCCTTTTGGCGGCAGTTTGCCAACAGTTTGATCATCTCGTTATCCGTGACCATTCTGGCGATTGTCTTTAATTCCCTCGTGGCGTTCGGGTTTGCCCGGTACGACTTCAAGTGGAAAAATGGGCTGTTTATCGCCATGCTCATCACCATGATGGTCCCTGCGCAGCTGACCATTGTGCCTTCGTTTATGATGTTTCGCTCCTGGCATTGGCTCAATACGTTCTGGCCCCTGATATTGCCTGGCTCCGTATCGGCTTTTTCCGTCTTTCTCATCCGTCAAATCATGGTGTCCATTCCCCGTGAGATGTACGACAGCGCGCGGGTAGATGGATGCTCCGAATTCGGGACCTATTTGCGTATTGCCTTCCCTTTGGCGCGAAGCGCCATCGGCATTGTCGGCATCTTGACGTTCATGGGTTCCTGGAACGACTATATCGGCCCTTTGATTTATCTTTCGTCCGAATCGAGAATGACGTTGGCCGTGGGCATCACTACGTTGAATAACCCCTATAAAATCGATTTTGCCTCGCCGATCACGGGCGCTTTTCTGATGTCCATTCCCGTTTTGATCGCTTTGTGTATTGTCGGGCAAAAATATTTTGTCAATGGCGTGACGGCCGGAGCGGTAAAAGGCTGAGTCAGACGTCGTATCTCAAGTAAAAGCCACTGGGGGTATTTCATGTCACATACCCCCAGTGGTTTTGTGTTGTGCATTATCCGCTCTTCCACATTTGGCAATTTCAAATGGCATTTATCGAATCGCAACGTCATAACTTGTACCTGGAGAATGTGTGGACAACTTACCAGGGATAAGAGGGCAAAGCGATGGCAAAACAATCATTTATGCGCGGTGCAATGGTGCTTGGAACAGCCAGTGTCTCGACAAAAATCTTAGGCATGATCATTCAGGTCGTTGTCGCCAGGGAACTGGGCGCAAGCGGATTTGGTCTGTTCCGCTCCGTCAATCCCATCTTCTACATGCTGTTGACGATCTCGACATTGGCGTTGCCGCCTGCGCTATCTAAGGTGATTGCCGAAAACCTAGCGCTTGGCAATCTGGCAAAAATACGACGCGCATTGAAAATATCCAATACCACAGTCACCGTGTTGTCCGTCGTCTTTTGCGTTGGCGCCATCGCGCTTTCGCCAGTCATCAGCGCAAAGTGGTTGGACCCACGCGCCTTTCTGCCTTTTGTCGGCGCGCTCATTCGCATGCCGTTGGTTTGTCTGTCATCCATCATGACAGGATATTACATGGGGATTCAGAATCAGACGCCACCAGCGATTGCATGGATTCTGGAAACCGCCGTCCGCACGCTTGTGACCATTCCACTCATCCTGCTTATGAATCCACATGGCATTGCGTATGGCGCATTAGCTGTGATGATTGGCGCCGCTGTCGGGGAAGGTGCGGGCTATCTGTATATGCTCTGGTGCTACTACCGGCGGGATCGACAATTGGTCTACAACGACAGCGCGACCGCCCAACTGGCTCGTCCGGAGTTGCTCAAAGGAACTGTGCGCGATTTGGTGGACATCGCCGCGCCGACGACCATCCGGAATATTCTTGGCATTATGGCTTATGCGGCGCAGCCCTTCATCGTCTACTACGCATTCGCCAAAGCGGGCATCGCCAAAATGGACGCGACTTCACTGTATGGTTCATTTGAGATGGGCATCCAATTGCTGTTGCTCCCGACTGTATTTTCTTCTTCGCTCTCTTCGGTCATCATCCCAGCCGTATCCGAGGCGGCGGCCATGCGGAACGCCAGACTTGTCAGCCGTCGGCTTTATCAAGTCATACAGGTGACCTTTTTAATCGCCTTTCCCGCAACGGCATTCTTCCTTTTATCAGGGAACGATCTCGCCACGTCGTTGTATCGCGACCATCTCGCGGGGAATGTGCTGGTATATATCGCGCCGATTTGTGTCTTTATGTACATTCGGGATCCACTGTCGGCCATTTTGCAAGGTCTGAACAAAGCCACGCTTTCTGCCGCCATCTCGCTCTTCACGAGTGGGATACGGATGTATTGCATTTACTATTTCGTGAGCCAACCGGGCGATGGCGTTTATGGCATTGCCAAGGCAACGGCCATTACCGCCATCGTCAGCGCGTTGCTCCATCTCTGGTTCGTGCGGAAGTATGTTTCGATTTCTATTAACGTTGGCAATCTCGTGAAGATGATGATCTCGACGGTCATGGCCACTTTGGTCATCCATCAGATTCACGCGTCGCTTGCCGCCGTATCTCCCGTGATTCAAGTTGTGCTCAGTGTGCTTTTAGGCGGTGTCGTCTACTTCGGCGCGCTGCTTTACTTCAAGGTCATCCGCGTCGGGATGATTGAACGCATCCCGTGGATTGGCTATCCGATTTCTAGAATACTGCGGATGCTGCGGTTTATCTCTTAAATGCCATGTTGATTGCTGACTTAAACACATTGGAAAACTGCTCCGTGGTCGGCACACCTTCAATGTAGTGTCAGTTGCAATTGACACTTGCAGTACTGCTCTTTCTGAGGTTTAATGTAAGTGACACTTGCTTATTGAGGAAGGGGGAGGAGGAAAATTACACGTAACGAAACTCGTGATAAAATTTTGGAAGCTAGTGTTAAGCTGTTTTCAGAACGTGGTTATCGGCACACGACGACAAAAATGATCGCTGATTCGGCTGGTGTCAATGAAGTGACACTATTTCGTCAGTTCGGATCTAAAGAGGGAATTGTTAAAGGAATTATTGAAAGTCGCTCTACCGGCCGCAGGGAAGTCGAGTTCGTATTAAATCAAGGTTCAACAGGTGAAATATATCAGGATTTACTCGCAGCAGCAAAAATCCAGTACAAATATATTGCTGAGAATATCAACCTCATTGTCACGCTTGTACAGGAGCATTCTACAGGGGATATCTCGCAACTGGTCGCGCAACTTCCTAGGAACGGAAAACAGATATTAAAGACTTATTTTGAGCGAATGCAAGCAGAGGGTGTCATGAAAAAAATAGACACAGAACAAGCGGCACTTCTGTTTCTTACCCCCAATTTTGGGCTTGCCTTTTTGAAGGTTGTGTTAGGAGATGCGGTGACAGATATTGCACCAGACAAATATATTGAGGAAATGGTAAAAAATTTTGTGATTGAGTATTTTATTTAATTTTTTTTTGCTCATTGTGCAAGCGTTACTTGCATATGCATGGAAGTGAAGTTCCTAGATGAATTGGTGTTTGGAAAGGAGTGTCCCGATGCATGCCAAGAAGCATTTTGCGTTGAGCCTGCTGACTATTTTGGCCGTTGGGCCAAATTTGATGTTGAGTGTGGCTATGATGTTCACACAGGGCCTAATTCAGGATAGTTTTTCCACTGGGAGCTACGCTCCAATGTGGGCTGTTGTACTGGGGAATATCTCGTTTGCAGTATTTGTTCCCATCGGTCCGGTCTGTGCGCGGAAAATTGGATTTCGAAACACATACGTCTTCTCAACAGGTCTGTTTACACTTGCGTCTTTGATGGCCACAGTTTCCAATGGCTTAGTGGTTTTGACATTTGCCAGAATGGTACAAGGAGCAATGACAGGACTTGTGTTAATGGTTATGATCCCGATCCTTATTCATTCATTCCCAGCAGAACGACGTAACAGAGTGGTTGGTGTACTTATCGGAGGTTTCTTTGGCGCGATTGCGATGGGGCCTTTTTTGGGGGCGTTAGCAATTTATCACGATGCATGGCGCTGGATTTTCCTTATTTCAGGACTCTGTACAGTATTAGGCTTGGTCATCGGAGCAAAAGGATTACCAGGGAAATTTCCAATCCCTGCACCGAATCGCGCGTCTTATACATTTGACTACTATGGACTGATATGTTTATTCGCAAGTGGCATTTCACTGACGATTGGAATGGGCAATCTCGATGCGCACCAATTTACTGATCTTCAAGTAGGTGTTCCACTCGGTTTTTGTGCGGTATTTTTGTGTTTCTTTGTAATACAGGAGCTAGTCACGCCAAATCCGTTGTTATCACTGAGATTATTAAGATACCCTAAAGCTCGAATCGGATCGTTATTGGCACTTACGAGTAACGCAACAATGATATTTTCTCTGGCAATGGTGAACTCGATCTTGCGATCAGTTGACATGTTTTCGGATGCCTCAATTATATTTTTCTACGTTAGTTTATTTCTGGGTGTAGCGCTTTCTGCGTTATTTGCAATCATTTTTATCGATAGATTCGGGCCGGGTGTGTTAGCGCTGATTGGAGGATGTTGCCTCATCGCAGTAGATTATCATTGGGGTTGGATTCAAATAAACACAACGCTTTCTAGTTTGAGTTGGCAATTGGTGTTACTTGGTTTTGGGACGGGGTTGACGTTAGCTGCAGGCCTTTTGGGGGCGGCTTTAGGCGCACCGCCGAGCGCACTTCCGGAGACGATGGCGATTGTCCAAAGTTTCAGATTGTTTTTCTTTAGTACCATTGCGCCGTTATTTACTTGGATTGTGAGTAGGCTATCCACCATTCATCTATCAAAAAATACTTGGGCACTCTCAATGGATAATCCATATCTTCAGATTGAGATACAAAAAATGACTGTACACAATGAAGCATTAGGATTTCCGTTTGCTGAAGCTAAAAACATGGCGATTCAGACGATTGTCAAAACCCAAACCGATGTGGCGACGATAGATACTGCTTCTGATATATATAAGATTTGTCTGATCATGGGTTTTATCATAGTTGTGTTATCTATTTTGATGATTTCTACTGGAAGAGTTAGGCGTTTAGCGGAAAAACCAAGAATTTTTACTAGGGAAGTTAGGGGGCTGTTGGAAAAACCTAAAATAGGATGATCTCGTACGCCACGCTCAAGAAATGATATATCACAGGAATGATTTGGGAGGAATTATCTATATGAAATCTGGACGCTTGTTGATCGTAAATGTCGTACTGATTTTGGTGGTTTTAATTGCTGGATTCGTTGGCTACTACTTCTATAATCAATCAACGTTGTACTTAAAGACAGATGATGCACAGGTAACGGGACAACAGATCACAATTTCTGCACCGACAACGGGAAAGCTTGTATCCTGGAATGGCGCAGTTGGAACTAACCTCAGTTCTGGAGGAACAGTTGGAAAAGTCGAAGTCACAAGCGGCAATAAAACGGAGGATATCAACATCAAGACGCCGCAAGATGGCACAATTGCCCAAGACGATGCTGTAACAAATGAATTTGTCGCTGCTGGAACGCCACTTGCTGTTGCGTACAACATGAACAATCTGTATGTCACTGCAAACATTAAAGAAACAGAGATCCAAGATGTTAAGGTTGGCGACGCCGTCGACGTTTATGTAGATGCATATCCGGGCACCTCCATTACAGGCACTGTCAGTCAAATTGGTCTGGCGACAGCTTCCTCATTTTCTCTGGTTCCATCAGACAGCACAAATGCCAATTTCACGAAAGTGACGCAAGTGATTCCCGTTACGATTGCGCTACAAGGGGTACCAAGCGGTCTAGTTCCAGGTATGAGTGCAACTGTTCGTATACACAGGTAATGTACACGAGGTGCGACTAGTTTTCATTAGATGGAGGATGCATGATGAAAATATATGTAGTGTATGACAGTGAAATTGGACACACAGAAGCATTGGCTAAAGCGGTTGCCGAAGGTGCACAGGTAGGAACGGGGACTGATGTCCTTCTTCGTCACGTGCGTGCAGCGGATATTCGAGAATTAACGGACGTGGATGCCATCATCTGGGGCTGCCCAGGACACTTTGGCACCATCAGCTCTGACCTTAAGCAGTGGATCGACAAACTGGGTTATCTTTGGGCGCAGGGCGCATTGGTGGGCAAGGTTGGCGCTGCTTTTTGTACGACAGCGACGGTGCATGGCGGTATCGAAATGACACTTTGGAATCTCATCACGCCGATGTTGCATAACGGCATGATTATTGTTGGACTACCACCAAATGTTCCAGAAAATGTGATGTACGGTTCTTACTATGGGGTCGGTATTACTTGCCCCGTTGAGCTTTCTGAAGATGCACCGCTGAATATGCCTACTGAAACTGATTTGGCCCTGGGCAGAGCTTTAGGGAGAAGAGTTGCTGAAATTACTGCCAAGATGGTGGGATAAGTACTCCGAAAAGGGGTGACATGTATGGGGTTTTTAACGGTATTTGTCCTTGTTATCGTCATTGTCTGTATACTCATCGTCGTTCTGAACCTTCGCTTCATGAAACGTGAAGAAAAGGAACACCAAACAAACGACAAAAAACACATGGAACAAACACAAGAAGTGACGAGACAAGCAGACACACTCGCTGTTGAGCCAGAATCACCGGTTCAGAGCACAACAGAGATGCCCATTGAAGAGCCGAATGGTCAGCCGCCTCGCAAAGCGCTGTCTCGTTCAGAAAGCACGATTTCTGATAACAGGATGCCAGACGGACATTACCGGATGGCCTTACGTCAAAAACTCAAACCAGATGAACCAAGAGAATTCGAGAAGTCAGCACAACAAGAAAATGTGAGCGAAGATGAAGTATACCGTTCGGCGCTGCGTTCGATGCAAAATAAAGAAGAGTGACGCAATCACCATTAACGGCTAACGGATGTGTGCTTGATGGACCATGATGAAGGCCAAGTAATTCACGTTTGTCCTTTTTGTCGTACCATGAACAGGGTGAACCCTGAAAAACTGCATCAGGCTGTATGTGGCATGTGTAAAAATCGGTTAGATGCTACGTATTACGACATTTTTGGCATCAGTCAGGATGACTCCTTGCACGATTTGAAGCACCGATATCCACTGACGAAAATGTGGCATCCCGACAAGAACCCGGGCGACGTGCACGCAGCGGAAGTGTTTAAATCGATTAACCACGCTTATCGGGTTCTCTCGGATCCACATTCGCGTCGAACCTATGATTTAACATTGAAAAAGCACGAGATTACTCAAATTGAGCATGAGTCTCGAGAACCGGATCATCCAAATAAAGAAATAGACAATAAGCAGTTCCAATTGAATTTAATGTTAGTGCTGATGATTGTCTGCGCTTTCGTTATCATCTTTATTGCGTTAGTTTTAGTGGGGGGAATTGGATGAATTTACATTTTAGAATGACTAAAGGTTCGGGCCATATCCAATGCTTTTAATAACACTGGATCCCTGTCTTTGTAATAGTCATCTCTCGTAAAGTTGACAGGGATATCCGGCTCGACGCCAATTCCTTCAAATAGAGCTCCATCTGGAAAATAGGAACGAATTGCCCCGATTTTTATTCATCAAATATGGAATGCATCATAACAAAACAAATCACCGTAACAGCAGGTTTTGAAATCGCTTGCACAAAATGATCGGCAGGTCCGTTTTCATAAAATCGTGCG
The DNA here is from genome assembly GCF_042678105.1 of Alicyclobacillus fodiniaquatilis. Classification (NCBI taxonomy): domain Bacteria; kingdom Bacillati; phylum Bacillota; class Bacilli; order Caryophanales; family Alicyclobacillaceae; genus Alicyclobacillus; species Alicyclobacillus fodiniaquatilis. The sequence goes on along the minus strand of NZ_JBHUCX010000044.1, from coordinate 51,447 downwards.
TCATGAACTTATAAAACAAGTGGAAACAGGGGATATTTTCCTAGAGTGCTGATTTTGTCGGCTCAGTTGGAATTCAGTTGCAATCATGTTCATTTTCAACTGACTGACAAGATTGACGGACAATCGGGAGGCCCCATGATTCTCAACAAGGAACAACTACAAAAACGGGCGAGAGAGCAGGCGCTGACGCACGAGTTGGGATCAGCAAGTAATGGCGGACACCGTTTTTGGCCCAGCTTTCGATCCGACATTGACAGCCTGCGCCTATTCGCCGAGCTGCTCGGACGGGGGCGTGCAGAATGTACGCAACCTGCGGAAGATTGGTTATTGGATCACATTGATTTTATTGAAAAACAAGCGCAAGTCGTCAAAAGTGAATTGCCGCGCGAGACATTGAATCGTTTGCCACGCTTGCAAGAAAGTGGTCAACCGCGTATAGAGGCGATTTGTAACGATTACTTGGAACAAGTAGATGGGATATATGATGTAACGTCGTTTGAAACATATCTGATGGCCTATCAAGATGTGACTGTGCTCAAATTGGCGGAAACATGGGCATTGCCATCCGCGATGCGTGTGATGATCATCCACCGTTTGGCAGACGCCATGGTTGAAGTGCGCCATCGCCACGAAGTGTGTGAGTCTGTGGCCAACTTGCTTGGACGGTTGGGCGCAGAGCCGCTGTCGGAAATGGACGTCCGCGCGCTGTTGGAGCATGAGACGCGCAATCGGACGTTAACCGCGCCGGAAATCGTCCATCTGGTGCGCCATATTCAAGAGTGGAAACCGGACATTCAGGTGGTTCACGATTGGCTTGCCGTCCATTTGGAAAATGGCGAAAAAAGTCTGTCTCAAATGGTGTCCTATGAACATCAACTGCAAGCGCAGCTACAAGTGACCTGTGGCAATCTCGTGCAAAGTCTGCACCGGCTCGAACGTTTGCCGTGGCGTGTGACGTTTGAGCATATCTCTCACATCGACCACTTGCTCGCAAAGGACAAGACAGGTGTCTATACGCAATTGGACTTCGCCAGCCGGGATCAGTTGCGACAACGGGTGGCCTATGTGGCGGACAAACTTCGCGTGCCGGAAACGCTGGTCGCGGCAACGGTCGTCCGTTTGGCAGGTGAGCGGCAGGAAGATGCGCGTGAGCAAGCTGGTTCAGCGCGCGTGACCTTTCTCGCGTACTATTTGCTTGAACCAGAAGGAATGGAAATGTTGCGGTCCGCGCTCGCAACATCCGCCCGGCCCCGGCGACTGCCGCATCTGCGTCTGCGCGAACGGGCGTTTTCCGTGTATATCACAAGCACAGTCTTATTGTGCATCGCGCTCGTCATCCTCGCTGGCGTCTGGGCTGGATATGGGTTGGTGGCACGTCCCATTTCGTGGGTTGCCATCGTCATCGCCCTGCTCATTCCCACCAGTGAGTGGTCCGTGGCGTTGGTGCATGCGCTGATCATGAAGTGTTGTCGGCCGAAGGGACTCCTTCGTTACGATTTTTCGGAGGAGGTGCCTGAAGATGCGCGCACGATGGTCGTGATGCCGGTGCTTTGGACCTCGGTGGACGAAGTAAAGGAGGTTGTCGAACGGCTTTTGGTACACTATTTCGGCAATCGTCAAGACCATTTGCATTTTGCGATTTTGGCCGATTTTGAGGATGCGTCTACCGCGACAGCAGAAACGGACAAACAGATTCTGGATTTTGCCGTCGAACAAATTGAACAATTGAACGCGCGCCATGGCCACGACAAATTTTTTCTGTTTCACCGGGAACGGCGTTTGAACGAACCGGAAAAGACATACATGGGCTGGGAGCGCAAACGCGGCAAATTGGTGGAGTTCGTCGAGTTGCTTTCGGGCAGTACAAAGACCACCTTTACCACGGTGTGCGGTGAAACGCGCATTTTGTCCGACATTCGCTATGTGTGCACGGTCGATCTCGACACGCAATTGCCGATTGGCGTCGCCGCGCGGCTTGTGGCGACCATCCATTTGCCGTACAACCGCCCGCGGATGAATCAAGCGGGGACAAGGGTTATTGAGGGATATGGCGTCCTGCAGCCGCGCATTGGCGTCAGTTATCAGTCGACACAACAATCGCGCTTTGCGGCGTTGTGGGCAGGCGCGCCAGGCATTGACCCGTATGCGTTCGCCGTCTCAGATCCATATCAGGATCTGTTTGGTCAGGGGATTTTTGTCGGCAAGGGAATTTTTGACGTTGCCGCTTTTCGGAGCACGCTGGTCAATCGAATTCCAGACAATCAAATTTTGAGCCACGATTTGTTAGAAGGGGGCTTTCTGCGCGCTGGCCTCGCGGCTGACATTGAAGTCGTGGATGATTTTCCGGCGACTTATTACGCCGCGCAGAGAAGAACACATCGCTGGATTCGCGGCGATTGGCAGTTGATCAAATGGCTGGGGCGGCGCGTGTGCGACCGCTTGGGGCAAAGTGAGCGGGTTGACTTAGACGGGCTCACACGTTGGCAGATGATTGACAATTTGCGCCGCAGCTTGTTGCACCCAGTTTTGTTTGTCGTGGCGCTGTTGGGGATATGCGCTTTGCCGGGGCGTGTTGTGGTTTGGGAAGGCGCTGTTTTGTTGACACTCATCCTGCCGTTGATTCGCGCATTGGCCTCTGCGTTTAAGCAAGGGAATTGGTCTGTCATCGGCGTTGGGTTGCTGCAAAGCATCGTGCAAATCCTCACGTTGCCGTTTCAGGCTGTGCTGGCGGCGGACGCGATTGCGCGCACTTTGTATCGCGTTTTTGTCAGCAAACGAAGGCTGTTGGAGTGGACACCGTCTGCGCATGTGGAACGAACAAAATCTGGCGTGCGCACTTTTGTCTATCAAACGGCAGGCTATGTGGCGATGCTGTTGTACCTTGTGTTGGGGATGCTGTTTGCACATCCGGGTGGGCGTATTGTGACCATCGTCGGCACAATTCTGTGGCTGTTGGCGTGGCCAGCGATTCGGGCGCTCAATCAACCCGTGCGCGCCGAGACACATGCCTGGGTCAAGCAATCAGAGACGGAGCTTACTGAACTGGCGCGTGAAACGTGGCAGTTTTACCATCACTATGTGACGGATCAGGACAGCCATTTGCCACCGGACAATGTGCAGTATCATCCGACGGAGACGATTGCGCACCGGACCTCGCCGACCAACATTGGCCTGTACCTGGCCTGTGTGCTGGCGGCGCGGGATTTTGCGTTCATTGACAGTGAGGAGATGCTGCTGCGACTGGAGCAGACCATTGCCACCGTGGAAACGCTCGACAAATGGCATGGCCATCTATACAACTGGTACGACACGACCAAAGCTGCGCCGCTTGCGCCGCGCTATATCTCGACCGTCGATTCGGGCAATTTTGTGGCGTATCTGATGGTGGTGGCGCAGGGGTTACGCGATTTGGCCGCAAGTGAAACGACACTTGGCGAAGCGTTTGTGGCGTTGGCGCATCGAATTGAGCGCTTGGTCGAAGCGACTGATTTTTACGTGTTGTATGATGCTGACGCTCGTCTCTTTAGTCTTGGCTACCACGTGGATGACCGCCGCAAAGAGACTGTGCTGTACGACTTGTTGGCTTCGGAGGCGAGACAGGCGAGCTTCGTGGCCATCGCGCTGGGGCAGGTGCCAGTTTCGCACTGGTTTGCTTTGGGGCGCACGATGACGCGTACAGGTGGGCACAAGACGCTGTTGTCCTGGTCGGGCACGATGTTTGAATATCTGATGCCTTGGCTTGTGATGCGCACTTACAAGAACGCCATTTGGGAGAGCACGTATCGCGGCGTGGTTCATCGCCAAGCGATGTACGCGCGTGATCGGGGCGTGCCTTTGGGCATCTCGGAAAGCGGCTATTACGCGTTTGACTATCAAATGAATTATCAGTATCAGGCCTTTGGGGTGCCAGGCCTTGGCTTTGACCGAGGCATGGAGCGCGACCTTGTGATTGCGCCGTATGCGACCATCTTGTCTCTGCCGTATGCGGGTGAGGCGGGTTTGAAGGCCTTGGATGATCTGGTCGAACTCGGCGCAAGAGGGAAATACGGCTTCTATGAAGCGGTTGATTTTACGGGTGCGCGACTGCCCAAGGGACTGCGGCACCAGGTGATTCAAAGTTTTATGGCTCATCACCAAGGCATGAGTATGCTGACACTGGCGAATTTGCTGCTGCCGACGTCAGCGGTGGATCGCTTCCATCAGGATCCGCGTGTGCAAGCGACCGATTTGCTCTTGCAGGAACGTGTGCCCATCAAGGCGACATTGTTGAAGAACCCGTCTGGGTTTGAAGTGAAATTGCCGGACATGGATGGCCACCGTGACGATGCCGAGCGGGTTTACAGGGAACCGACGCCTGTGCCAGAGGTCAATGTGCTTTCCAACGGCGCGATGACAAGTGTTACCACCAATACAGGCAGTGGTTTTTTGCGTTGGAAGGGGCTTGCTGTGACGCGGTGGCGGGAAGATCCGGTGCTGGACAATTGGGGACCGGCGCTGTACATCCACGATGTCACCGAGGATAAGACGTGGAGTGCAACTGAGTTCCCGTGTGCGCGGACGACAGATGCCATGAGTGTCTTTCAGTTGGACAAGACGACATACGAAGGGCGTGTCGGCGATATGACAGGCAAGCTCGATGTCGTGGTCTCGCCCGAAGTCGATGCGGAGATCAGGCGCGTGCGCCTGGTGAACCAAGGGGACGAGGAAAAGACGATTGAAGTGACTTCTTTTCTCGAATTGGCCTTGGCCACGCCTTCGGCCGATGACAGTCATCCGGCCTTTAGCAAACTGTTTGTCGAGACCAGTCACGATGAAGCTTCCGAATGTCTCGTCGCCAAACGGCGATCTCGTGAAGAGGACGAAAAAGAAACTTGGGCGGTGCACACCGTCTACGTCGATAAGGACGAAACGGGCGCATACGAGTTTGAGACCGACAGGGCGGCGTTTATTGGCCGAGGATACGGGCTTGCTGCACCACAAGCGATGGTGACGCGACTCGCTGGTTCGGTAGGCTCGGTGGCGGATCCCGCATTTGTCATGCGTCGTCGCCTGCGTCTGGCGCCAGGCGAGTCGGCATCCGTCTATGTGGTGACAGGCGTGGCGGACGATCTCGATGATGCGAAGGAAATCATCCATCGGCTGCGCGAGCCGCGCCAGGCGGACAGGGCGTTCCACTTGGCTTGGGTGCGCAGTCAAATCGATTTGCGCCATTTGCATCTGACGGCGCGCCAAGCGGCTGCTGCCCATTTACTTGCCGCCCGCTTGCTGTATACGCCGCCATTGTCGAAGGAACGCCGCGAGGCCATCGCTCGAAATGAGCTTGGCCAATCTTCTCTTTGGTCGCGTGGCATGAGCGGGGATTTGCCGATTGGCATGGTGCGGATTGCCAACTTGGCCGATTTGCCGTTTGTCGTACTCTTGGCAAGGCAGCATCAGTACTTGTGCGCGCTCGGCTTGGAGCTTGACTTGGTGGTGCTGGATGAGACCAAAGGCGGCTACCAGGATGAGTTGCCCAACCGCTTGCGTGCGGCTTTGGCTGCGCGGGGCATCAGCGAGGCGAATCATCTGTATGTCCTCAAGCGCCATACGTTGTCTCAAGCGGAGCAGACGTTGATGTTCGCTGTCTCGCGCGTCATTTTGCAGGCAAATGGCCCGAGTTTGCGCGCGCAGTTGCAGGTGGATGGGCAAGCGCCCAGCCGTCGTTCCGGTGTGGAGCAGACGCCAGCGCCCGTGCAAGAGCATTTGGCGCCTGTGCATACACATCAAGGCGAGGGCGGAGAGTTTGACAACGAGTGGGGCAGTTTTGTCGAAGACGGCAAGGCATATCAGATTCGGGTTGTCCATGGCCACGATTTGCCGCGACCCTGGAGCAACATCTTGGCGAACCAGGTGTTTGGCTGTTTGATGACAGAGCTTGGAACTGGCTACAGTTGGTGGCGCAATGGCAGTGAATGCAAATTGACGCCCTGGAGCAATGACCCTGTGCTCGATCCGCCAGGGGAATGTCTCTATTTGCGCGATATGGAGACAGATGCGCTTTGGTCAGCGACGCCAAAGCCAGCGGGGGGAACGGCGCCCTACACCGTCACACACGGTCACGGTTACAGTCGCTTTGAGAGCGCACATGTCGGCATTGAGCATCAACTGGAGGTCGTGGTTCCGCTGGCGGATCCAATCAAACTGATGCGGTTGAAATTGCGAAATACGACAGACAAGCCAAGGCGTCTGCAGGCGACCTATTATGCAGAGTGGATACTCGGTGTAAAACGGGCGCCACAAGCGCCCTTTATCATCACGAAGTGGGATGAAGACACGAACACACTGTTCGCGCATAACACGTATCAGGAAGTATTTCGTGAGGCAACTGCGTTTTTGCACATGTTTGCGGATGGGCAGGATGACAAGGCATCAAGGCGTATGTCGTATACCGGGGACAGGCGTGATTTTCTCGGGCGTGGCGGATCGCTGTCATCGCCAGCAGCCTTGTTCGACGATGCGCTGTCTGGACGCGATGGCACAGCTTTTAATGCCTGCGGTGCGATTCAAACGGAGATTGAACTGCCCCCCGACGAAGAAGTGACGCTATTTGTCCTTCTAGGGTGCACAAACTCGCAGGATGACGCACAGGAGCTGGTTGCGAAATACCAGCATGAGGCGGCTTACGCGCAAACCGTCACAGCGGTGACTGCGTACTGGGACGACCTGCTGGGGCGCGTCGTGGTGGAGACGCCGGATCGAAAAATGGATGTGCTGATGAACGGTTGGCTCTTGTACCAGGCGTTGGCTTGCCGGATGTGGGGCAGAACCGCCTTTTATCAGGCTGGCGGCGCGTTTGGCTATCGAGATCAACTCCAGGATTCGTTGGCGATGCTGCATGCCGACTCGACCATCACGCGTCGTCAGATCTTGCGCAATGCACAACATCAGTATCAGGCAGGAGACGTGCAGCACTGGTGGCACGAGGAGACGGGCAAAGGGATTCGCACGCGGTTTTCCGATGACTTGCTGTGGTTGCCTTACGCGGTCTCCCGCTATATCGAACATACAGGCGATCAGCGCGTATTGGATGAGACGGTGCCCTTTTTAGTGAGCGATCCGCTACATGAAGGTGAATTGGAGCGCTATGAGGAAACGCGCGTGGCGGATGAAACGGGCACGATACTGGAGCACTGTTTGCGGGCCATCGAGCGCGGCTTGCAATTGGGTGAGCACGGGTTGCCCCTGATGGGGATTGGTGACTGGAACGATGGCATGAGCCGTGTGGGCGCCAAAGGGCGGGGCGAAAGCGTCTGGCTCGGCTGGTTTATTGTCGATATCCTGAAGCGCTTTTGTCAGATGGAAGATGAGCGAATCCCCGTGGATTGGCGACAGAAACACGAGGCGATTTTGCGCGAACTTGAACAGAACTTGAATCAACACGCCTGGGATGGTGCTTGGTTCCGGCGGGCGTTTACCGACAGTGGCACCTGGTTGGGCTCCATCGAGGACAAAGAGTGTCGCATTGATGCGATTGCGCAATCCTGGTCGGTCATTTCTGATGGCGCGCCAGCCGAACGTCAGGCAAGAGCGATGCGATCCTTTGATCGCGAACTGGTGGATGCGCGGTTGCGGCTGGCGCGGCTTTTGACGCCGGCGTTTGACAAGACGTCGCCCAGCCCTGGGTATATTCAGGGATATCCGCCGGGCATCCGGGAAAATGGCGGCCAATATACGCACGGGGTCATCTGGAGCATCTGTGCCTGGGCAAAATTAGGTCGTCGCGACAAGGCGTGGGCCTTGTTCACCCTGTTAAACCCGATTACCCACACGGAAACTGCGCGCGAGGTCCTGCAATTTGGCTGCGAACCGTATGTGATGTCAGCCGACATTTACACGGCGGATCCACACAGAGGGCGTGCCGGATGGTCGTGGTACACCGGTGCGGCCGGATGGATGTATCAGGCTGGGCTTGAGTATGTGTTGGGTGTCAGACGCCGTGGCGACAGATTGTATGTTCAACCATGCGTACCCGAGCACTGGAATTCGTTTCGCGTGGCGTACCGTCTCGGCAAGGCGACGTACCACATTCAGGTGGATTGTCACAGTGGTGAAACGGAGCCAGCCCGTTGGACGTTGGATGGACAGGTGTTGCACACGGACTATTTGCCGCTCACGGACGATGGCCAGACGCATGAAGTCGTTGTGTACGCCGCAAGGGCGGAACTCGGAACAGTGGGATGACGCACAGGCGCGCCAAAGTAAAATGGCGCGCCTGTCTGCAGTTTTGCGGAGGTTTGTCTGTCTGGTGAAATCAAATTTCGTTTGCGATGAGGTCGCCCATTTCGCGGGTGCCGACGACATTGGCGCTTTCCTGGCCTGGGCCGACGAGATCGACCGTGCGATGGCCCTTGGACAGCACCTCCGCCACTGCCCGTTCGATGGACGCGGCTTCCTCGTGCAGCGCAAACGAGTAACGCAGCATCAGCGCCACGCTCAAAATGGTGCTGATGGGATTGGCGATGTTTTTGCCTGCAATGCTCGGCGCGGAGCCATGGATGGGTTCATACAGCCCCAGGGTTGTGTCGCCCAGGCTGGCTGATGGGAACAAGCCGATGGAACCGGATAGGACCGATGCTTCATCAGACAAAATGTCGCCGAAGATATTGTTGGTGAGGATGACGTCAAATTGGCGCGGATTCAAAATCAACTGCATCGAAGCGTTGTCCACGTGCATGTAGTCGAGCGTCACGTCCGCGTAGTCCTTGGCCACTTCCGCAGTCACTTCCCGCCAGAGCACACTGCTGGTCAACACGTTGGATTTGGCGACTAAAGTCACTTTGCGGTTGCGGTTTTGCGCATATTCAAACGCCTTCTTGGCGATGCGGCGAATTTCCGACTCACGATAGACTTCCAGGTCTGAACTTTCGCGTTCGCCATCCACCACTTGGTTGTTCTTCGGGCCAAAATAAATGCCAGAGGTCAGTTCGCGGACGATGAGCACGTTGATGCCGCGGACAATGTCCCACTTGATGGGCGACAAGTCGCGCAGCGCATCAAACACTTGTGTTTCCCGCAAGTTGGTGTAGAGGTTGAAATGTTTGCGCAGTGGTAAAATGGCGCCTTTTTCGACACCAGCCCACTTGGGATGGTTCAATTCTTCCGGCGGACCGCCAAAAGGGCCTTTCAGCAGCGCGTCGCATTGAGCCGCTTTGTCCAATGTGTGCTGCGGCAAGTGTTCGCCGTACTTGTCAAACGCTTCGCCGCTCGCTTCGAGGAACGTCAAGTCGAATTGATGGTTGTGCTTCTTTGCAATCACATCCAGGATCTTCAGCGCTTCCGCCATGATCTCCGGACCGATATAGTCACCGTTAAACACGCCTACTTGGTATGCCACTTTGCTCTCCCGCTTTCTATCGATGATGTTCATGAAGGGCCATGTATCGTTGTAAGATGCCTTTAGGGCCTACAGATTCATGTTCGCGATAAAAGCCCCGTGTTCCTTCAGAATGTCGGAAAATTTGCGCTTCAATGTCAGGAAGGGAAGCAAGAGCGTCGTGATGGCTGGCGGCGTTCTGGAAATGAGGCTTCCACAGCGGGTGGACAAGACACCCGACGAGAGAGCAGAACCCAATCATTTTCTGAAGGCGCATTGCGTCATATGGACTCCATTCGCAAAGTTTGGACAATCGATTCAATGCGACTTCAATAGATGTGATGTATAATGAGCCCTTGGAAAGGTGGATCTTCGCATAATGCCGAAAAAACCGAATTTCTTTATTGCTGGGGCGGCCAAATGTGGCACGACGTCTCTTTTTCGTTACATAGAAATGCATCCTGACGTCTTTATGAGTCGTGTCAAAGAGCCGCACTACTTTTGTAGTCACCATTTTCCCGAACGCTTTGTAGGGCCAGGAGATCAAGGGTTCAACGATAACACAATGCGAACTTTCGAAGCCTATCAGGCGCTTTTTGATCCTGTGGAGGATCAAAAAATCATCGGTGAAGCGTCTGTGTACTATTTGAATTTCCTCGACGTGGCGCAAAAAATTTATGATTTTAATCCTTCATCCAAAGTGATTATCATCCTGCGCAATCCGATTGAGCGGGCGTTTTCCGCATATATGCACACTGTGCGCGACAATCGTGAGACATTGTCGTTTGAGAAAGCTTTGCAGGCAGAACCAGAGCGGAAAAAGAACAACTATCAACCGCTGTGGTGGTATCGCGAAATTGGTGTGTACGCCGAACAGGTGAAGCGCTATGTGGACGTGTTCGGAGCGCATCAAGTCAAGATATTTCTGTATGAGGATCTCAAACGCGCAGATGTGGTTGTGCAGGACATGCTGAATTTCCTCGATTTGAGTACCGATTATAGAATCGACACAACCATTCGTCACAATGTATCTGGCAATCCCAAATCGCGGGCGCTTTACAATTTCTTCGCAAAGCCGAATGCTGTCAAAGAAGTGATAAAGCCTTTCTTGCCGCGTGATTTCAGGAAAAAATTGGGTCAAAGAGCGAAAAACATGACGCTGGCGCGGGAAAAACCCGCAGCGAAAACTGTTCAAGAACTGAAAAACTACTTTCGTGAAGACATCATCAATTTGCAGGATGTCGTTCATCGCGATTTGAGCAGTTGGTTGTTGTGAAGTCCACTGGTTCATACTGTTAGTGTGTGATTTCACAATGCTTTCAGTAGTAGAGTCGCTGATGCAATGTGATAGATAGATTTAAGGAGGATTCAGGTTGTCGACGAACATAGTATGGCATGCCCAGAAAATTGCAACGAAGGACCATGAGATGTTAAATGGGCACAGGGGATTGTGTATTTGGTTTACAGGGCTATCTGGGTCCGGCAAATCAACCCTTGCAAACGCCGTGGAACAATCGCTTTATCAAATGGGTGTGCATACATATCTGTTGGATGGTGACAATGTCCGGCATGGATTGAATGGAGATCTCGGTTTTTCGGACGAGGACAGAAAAGAGAATGTCCGACGTGTGGCTCACGTGGCGAATCTGTTTGTCGATGCGGGGGTTGTTGCCATCACGGCTTTGATTTCCCCATTTCATGCGGATAGGGAGAAAGCCAGAAAAATTTTTGCGCCAGGTTCGTTTATTGAAGTGTACGTCGAATGTCCGCTGGAAGAGTGCGCAAGACGTGATCCCAAAGGATTATACGAGAAGGCAAAAAGCGGTCAGATTCGCGATTTCACGGGCATCAGTTCCCCTTATGAACCACCTGGCGACGCTGAGGTCACGGTCAATACCGCAACCATGTCGATTGAAACGTGTGTGCAATACATTTTAAATGAGGTAAAAACAAGACTGCAAATATAGTCCTAGTTGTTGTATAGGTATTATATACATTATGCTGTTTGCAGGGTTATATCTTTTCATTGAGCAGAGGAGGAGCATCTTGTCGTGACTATCCAACAAAAACAGCCTGTTATGCGAATGATTTCGCCAGCAGCGCGGGACGCGAAACTTGCAAGCTTACAAGATAAACGCAAAGTGGTATTGGACGAAGTTGCTGAATCAGACGTGTATCAAATTGGCATCGGAACTTTCAGTCCGATGGATGGTTTCATGTCCGAAGCGGACTACCAATCTGTTGTTGAAACCATGCGCTTGACCACTGGAGACGTGTGGTCCATCCCCGTTGCGTTGCCTGTGTCAGAGGAACAAGCGGCTGAAATTCATCTGGATGACGAAATTGCGCTGGTGCGCGAAGATGGCGTGATTTGCGCGTCGATGCGCGTGGCGCATATGTATCGTCCCAATTTGACACATGAAGCAGAACAGGTTTATCGGACGACGGAGGACGCGCATCCTGGCGTTCATCGCCTGTACCAACGCGGCAATGTCTATTTGGGCGGGCCGGTTGAAGTCTTCGGGGATGAGCGTGTCGACGAATTCACCAATTATGCGTATACCCCAGAAGCGGTTCGCAAAACGTTTGCCGACAAAGGTTGGAAGACGATTGTCGGATTCCAAACGCGCAACCCGATTCACCGCGCACACGAGTATATCCAAAAAGCAGCTTTGGAGATTGTCGATGGCCTCTTTTTGAATCCGCTCGTGGGACCCACCAAATCGGATGACGTGCCTGCGCATGTGCGTCTAAAGGCTTACCAAACGATTTTAAAGCACTACTACCCGCAACCGCGCGTGTTTTTCGGCGTGTACAAAGCTGCAATGCGTTACGCAGGGCCACGCGAAGCCATCATGCACGCGATGGTGCGCAAGAACTTCGGCTGCACGCACTTCATCGTCGGGCGTGATCACGCAGGGGTTGGCAATTATTACGGCACGTTTGACGCCCAAAAGATTTTTAGCAACTTCACACCAGAAGAACTGGGCATCACACCGCTGTTTTTCGATCACGCTTTCTACTGCAAGAAATGTGAGGGAATGGCGACGACCAAAACGTGCCCGCACGGCGATGACGAGCATGTCATTCTGTCCGGCACAAAGGTTCGCGCGATGCTGCGCGAGGGGATTGCGCCTCCGCCGGAGTTCAGCCGCCCAGAAGTGGTCAAAGTGTTGATGGAGTATTATAGCCAAACATAAAAGGTTTCGTGTAGCATGTGTATAAGCCACATGTGGGAGTTGAGACGTTTGTTGGAAGAAGAGAAGCGCGTCGTCAGAGAAGCAGTGCTGCAAGCCGGAAATGAGATCTCCCGGATTGCGCGCGAAGGATTCGAGACGTCCTATAAAGAGAATACAGATCCGTTGACGACAGCGGATCTGGCTGCAAACACGATTCTGCGGGAGCGCTTGATGGGCGCGTTTCCCAGCGACGGTTGGCTGTCGGAAGAGACCGTGGACGATACAGGCCGCTTGACCTGTGAGCGCGTTTGGGTCGTTGACCCCATTGATGGCACAAAAGAGTTTGTCGAAGGTGTGCCGGAGTATGCTATATCGGTTGCTTTGGTGAACAAAGGCAAGCCGGTGCTCGGTGTCGTCTATAATCCTGCGACAGAGGAGTATTTTGAGGCTGTTAAAGGAGACGGGGCGACCTTGAACGGCGAGTTGATCTGTGTTCCGTCCACTGTCCCTGACAAACCGGTGGTCTTGGCCAGTCGTTCGGAGTTGAAGCGAGGCGAGTTTGATCCGTTCAACGGTGTGTTTGAGGTGCGTCCAGTGGGCTCTATCGCCTACAAGCTGGCCGTCTTGGCGGCGGGCAAAGCAGATGCGACATTCAGCCTCAGTCCGAAAAACGAATGGGACATCGCAGCCGGTGTGCTCTTGGTGGAGGAAGCTGGCGGCCAGACTGGGGACAAGCAGTTAAAACCGTTTGTCTTCAATCAGCAAAACACGTTGGTCACTGGCATTATTGCCACATCTGAAGTGAGCTTTCACACGGTGAACGGCCAGATTGATTCACTGGGCCTGCGTGGCTGAAGCTGGCAAAACAGCAGCGACCTCGTTGTAGGCATGGGTAAAAGAAGCTAGGCAGACTTCGTGATGTGGTTCCGATATTCTACAGGAGCCATGTCACGAAGTTTATTTTAGTATCCGAATCATGTTTGTGAAATCGAACATATTCGATGACTTCTTGAACGACCTATTTGACGAACCCCAATTTCGTAGCAACCGTGAATCCAGATGGACCAATATTAAAACGTTTACGAAGCTCGATCAGATTCGGTCCGAAACTAGATTCGAGTATAGGACGGTGCGCTCTTAACATCTCCATAATATATAGGTCGTGTACAATGACTTCCGTGATTGGCATGACCAATCCAGGGTGCATTGTCCACGCTGCCCGACTGTCCTCCCCAAGGGATACAATGCCTGCGATCACCTCAATGTCATCTATACTAAGAACAATCCAACGCCCGCCATATTCCAATGTGATTTCATCACTGGCATCATGCGGATAAACGTCGGCGAAATCGAAATCCAATTCTCCATATGAAACAATAATGATTTCGATGCCTGTAGCCGATAATGTTTGTAATTCATCTTTCAGCAACTCCGCATCCTCTTTCCAAATTTCCAGTAAAATACGGCTGCTTGCTCTTTTGATGCTCTCTTTGATGCGACCAATAATCGCATTGTAGCCTGTAATATTCCAAATATGATCTCTGTTTTGCATCGTAGCATGAAACACTTCCAAACATTTAGAGGCTTCGTCAAAAGCTGCATCTGCTTTTCTCTTTTTGTTCGAAATCAGTTCCTGCGGTGATAATGGGATGTATAACGCTGGATCCTCATGGCTTACAAAGATCTCTCCTCGTTCAACAAGTCCATTCAGTACTTCGTAAATTTTCGAGCGTGGAACGCCTGAGCTTAAAGCAATTGCATACCCAGACATTGGCGATTTTTCCAGGAGAGCCATATAAGCTTTCGCTTCGTATTCAGTGAAGTTCAACCCTTTTAGCATCCGCAGAACGTCTTGTTTCACATCGCAACCCCCGAGTGATTTTGACAAGAAGTATAGCATGACGTTCTTGACACTTGAAGAACGGAGTATATTCTTTGATTAGGAGTTACTTAAGTAGTCACTATGGAGGTGGTTTTATGAGTGAAGCATCGGTGGTGTCTTCGAATACCAGAAATGACGTCAATTTAATGTCCACGATAAGCGCAATCTTGATCTGGAGTACATCGTTTGTCGCAACAAAGATCTCCTACGTGTCATTTTCACCGTTCACTATAGGATTTTTTCGCTTTTTTATCGCAACCGTGGCTTTGGTCATTGTCGTGTTTATTCGAAGGGAATTTAGAAGGGTATCTGTAAAGGACTTTGGCCTGCTATCTCTGAGTGGGATTCTTGGCATCACGTTTTATTTCGCATTGGAGAACACAGGCGTAAAAATGACATCTGCTTCTAATGCTGCGATGATCGTATCTGCTTATCCGGCGATCACGGCTATCTTAGAATTACTAGTTTTTAAGGTAAAAACAACTTTTGTAAAAACTATGGGAATTGCATTAGCCGTTGGCGGGGTATGTGAATTATCTTTTTCAGCGCACATGGGCTTGGATACGACACAGGTGATCGGCAATATATTATTGGTTATCGCTGGTGTTGTGTGGACCTTTTATAACTTTGTCACAAGTAAGGTTGTAAATTCATATCCAGCGACGACTGTGTCGTTTTATCAGACTGTCATTGGCACCATCGCATTTATTCCATTAGCGGGAACTGAGCTGCACCAGTGGACACAACCGAATATGGAATCATGCTTGGCACTGTTGTATTTAGGAATATGTTGTTCCGTTGTAGCGTTTCTACTCTACAACTACGGTTTGAGAAAACTATCCTCTAGCACGGTAGTCACAATGATGAATCTTGTACCTGTGTTCGGTGTGATATTTTCTGTATTAATCCTACATGAGCGCCTAGAACTTAAACAGATAATTGGTGGAATTGTTGTCTTATTAGGCGTCTATTTGACTCTACATCAATATCATTCCAAGCAACGTTTTAAGTAGTTTACATAAGCGTTTCAAGTCGCTCGGACGTCTCGTTAGTCCAGAGACTTATTTTTCGTTTTGAGCACTATAACAGTCCAGTCTTTTATGCCACTATAGAGTAGCAGTGTATCGATCACCATTCGCATTTTAAGGGAAGAGGAAGTGAACGAACATCTATGGATCACTGGATTGAAGATTGGATCATAGAGGCTGATATACCATCAATGCAGAAAGCTATGGAATCCGGCACTGTAAGTTCAGTGGATTTGGTTAAAGCTTACCAAGAGAGGATTCGTAAGTACGATAGCAAGATAAATTCGGTTTTAGAAATCAATCCAGATGCGATGGAATTGGCAAAAGCTTTGGATCAAGAAAGAAAGGAGCAGGGTTCCCGCGGGCGTTTGCATGGGATACCCGTTTTGCTCAAGGACAATATTGATACACACGATAAAATGCACACGAGCGCTGGTTCTATCGCCTTAGCAAATTCGATTGCAGCCCAGGACGCTTTTGTTGCCGCTCAACTCCGTTCTGCTGGTGCTGTCTTACTTGGAAAAGTCAATATGACGGAGTGGGCAAATTTCATGTCAGCTACAATGTGGTCCGGGTACAGTTCAAGGGGTGGCCTTGTATTGAATCCGTATGGGCCCGGCGAGCTTTTCGTTGGAGGATCCAGTTCAGGATCTGCCGCCGCTGTCGCAGCAAATTTTGGAGCCGCAGCGATTGGTACTGAAACTTCGGGTTCCATCATTAGTCCATCCAGTCAAAATTGTGTCGTGGGCATAAAGCCTACCCTTGGATTGATCAGCCGCTCTGGTATGATTCCTATTGCACATAGTCAAGATTCGGCAGGTCCGATTACAAGAACAGTGACGGATGCAGCCATTCTGCTCGGCGCTCTGACTGGAGTTGACGAGCGTGATCCCACAACTTTATCTAGCGTAGGTCATTCATATCAAGATTACACGCAATTTTTAGACGCTTGCTATTTAAAACATGCCAGGATTGGGATCCCAAGATTCTATTATAAGGATCTAGATGAAGCAAGACTTGCCATTGTCGAAGAGGCGATCGATGTTTTGATAAAGGAAGGTGTTACGATCATCGATCCTGTTGAGCTTCCTTGCGAACAAACAGAATGGGACGTGAATGTCCTGCGCTACGAGTTTAAAAAGGATCTCAATGACTATTTGGCCAAATTAGCCGAACATGTGCCCGTGCATTCGCTGCGAGAAGTGATTGCATTTAACGAAAAGCATGCTGAAACAGCTTTGAAATATGGTCAAGGAACGCTCATTTGGTCAGATCAAACAAGTGGAACATTGTCAGAACAAGCATATTTGGATAGCAAGCTTAAAAATGAGGAAATGTCGCGCAGGATGGGCATTGATTACGCATTAGCGGAACATGATTTAGATGCACTGATGTTTCTTGGGAATGAGGGCGGTTCAGACCTCGCTGCAAGGGCAGGTTACCCTATCATTACAGTCCCCGCGGGGTATGCAGCAACCGGTGTACTCACCCGTGGAGGATATACAACCAAAGGACCACAGGGTTTGACATTTGTCGGTACGGCATTTAGCGAACCAACTTTGATAAAAATTGCATATGGTTTTGAAAATGCTACGAAACATCGACGCCCGCCTCAATTAGAGTGAGTTTGCAACGGGAGGGCATTACTAGTCTATTTTCCAGTTTTTCTTTGCACACATCACGGCTAAGTCGCTGAAGGATTTTAAATAATCGATATAGCTTCCATGTTCGTCTTCGTAGTTCCCTACTCGATTTGCCATGCGAACTACGACTAAATCTAAGGGTGGGACGACCAGAACGACAGGTCCAGTAATGCCCACTATTTTATAGGAGCCATCTGGTACATTGTTTCCTATCAAGGACTGTTCAGATCTGCCATGCTTCACCAACCATAGGCATCCATTACGGGGTAACCCAGTAGGGAGTTCCAGAGGACTTTGGACTGAAATGCTTGTGCGTATGGCTTGCTCTGGGATAACTGATTTGCCATCAATCCTGCCCATTTTCAGATGAATGTACGCCCAAAGTGCGAGTTCTCTGGCTGAGACAAACAAATTCGCCCGCGAACCGTCTGAAATGTCATCGAGTAATGAGTCTGTAGTCCCATCATCGATTATCGCGGGCACTAGCATTTCATTTGGGGTTGTGTGCCAAGCCGTCTCCTTCATTTCCAATGGTTGAAACACTGTTGTGTAGAGAAACTCGGATAGTGATCGACCAGTCACCTGGGAGATGATTTGGGTCAGGATATGGATGCCAACATTATTATATTCCCAAGCTGTTCCAGCCTCAAAAGCATAAAAAACACGTCCATCTTCATCTTGACGAAGTCCATGTGTATGGGTCAATAAGTGGCGAATTGTCACTCTATTCGGGATAGTCGGTTGGCTGCCAGATGTTAGATAGTTCAACACGGGATCATCTAGAGATTTTATAGATCCTTGGTATAGCGCGTATGCAACCGCTAATCCGATGTAGCTCTTTCGTACTGAGGCTACGTTAAACTGTGAGGTAGGTTCAGTTACTTTAGAATTTGTATCATGAGAATGTCGTCCACTGTAGTCTTCGAAGGCCACATGCTCGTTTTGAATAACATATAAGGCGCATGCAGAACCGCCGTTCTGCTCGTTAATATGTTCAACATGAGTCATTAAATCGTTAAATGCATCTGACGCTTTTGAAGGTAGCATATCGTTCACCTTGTTTTGGGATAAGTACAATGGTGTTAATTCTCGTTCTAGTACATAAGTCCTTCCAAAAAAGAGATTCAGATGGTGAGAAAGGTTACATCCTTAATATTTCTCAAAGTAAAAAGCCTCCAAAAAGTAGTTCAGCACAGACAATGTTTCCTGTGGTGTCTACTTTTTGGGGGGGCGCATTTCAGTTTGAGGTGCAGTTTTTGCGCCGTTTCACGGATCTTGCGAAACACGAAGTTGATCGGCGCGTTCGTTCGCGGCCAAGACGGCCCGGTGGATCAAATCGTCCATCCTGCCTTCCTCCAACACAGCGATGCCTGCGGCGGTGACGCCGCCAGGAGTGGTCACTTCGTCCGCCAGTGCGAGTGGTTGTCCACCAGCCAAAATCAACTTGGCGCTCCCCAGCATCATTTGGCCGACCATCATTCTTGCTGCTTTTTCCTCGATACCATATGTCATAGCCATCTGCTCCAAGACCTGCGCCATGCGAAAGACAAAGGCAGAAGCGCTGCCGGTGATGGCTGTCAGGCCGCGAATCTGTGCCTCTGAACATGCCTGATAGCGACCCAGTCCACTGAGTAGGGCCGTCAGCGTCGCGTGTTGTGCGCCTGTAACATGCTGGCCGCATGCATACAGCGTCATGGATTCGCCAATGCCCGCAGCTGTATTGGGCATAACCCATGCGACGGACGTCTCTGGTTTCAACGCTTGCGCCAGGCCGCTGACACCGATGCCCGCCGCCACGCTGACAACGAGTTGGGTTTCAACGAGGCCATGGAGTACAGTGAGTACTTCGGCGTGATCCTCCGGGGGCATGGCCAGGACAATCACATCAGACTTTGTCACTTCACCTGACCAGTCTGTCACTGTGCGAACGCCGTAGCGCTCTTTTAATGCGGTAAGTCGCTTCGAATTGGCGCGATTCGTCACAGTGATATCCCAAACTGGTTCGTCATTCTGTTGGACTAATCCGTGAACAATGGCTTGAGCCATCCGTCCAGCGCCGATGAATAGGATTCGCGTTGTTTGCAAAGCAATTGCCTCCTTCGTCATATTGTTAGTTTATCGTGCACGCGGGGGAAGTGCCATGTACGATGGCGTACGCGGTATAATACAGATATTGCCGATCACTGGTATAGATAGGTAGTGTGAGTGACTAGCCTTCGGTATCGCGATGATAGTGAGGTGGAGCCAATGGATTTTAGTTCGGTTGAGATAAATTGATAACGACAATGCAGGTAGGTATCGTCAAGAAAATGTTGTGATCAGTGGCGCAAAACACAAGCATCCAGCACATTATCTGGTACCGGAAGAAATGGAACGGCTCATCGCTCATTATCATGAACAATGGAAGATGTTACACCCGTCGAGTGAGCAGCGCTGCTGCATGGCGAGTTCGTGAAGAACCATCCTTTTGTCGACGGCAATGGGAGGACCGCCAGATTACTGATGAATTTTGAGCTGATGCAAAGTGGATTTCCTCCAGCGGTCATTAAGAAGGAGATGCGTCCGAGGTATTACGAATCATTAGATTTGGCTCATACAACTGGGCAGTATGAAGCATTTGTAGAATTGGTTACACGTTGTGTGAATGAAAGTTTGGACCTTTATTTGAAGCGTGATCGATAACTGACAAATTGGGTTTCACTGTATATCTATAAGATTGGTTGGGCATTTTCCTCATGGCGGCGGAACGAGATGGAGGTCGTTGGCCTGATGCGAAAGACAAAGTTGATATTGATTGAAGGGATCCCTGGATCCGGCAAGTCTTCGACTGCTCAATACATCATGCGCTGTCTAGCACAAGCAGGGACATCCTGCAGATGGTTTTACGAAGAAGACCTTCACCACCCGGTCTATATATTTGACGACGAAGCCTCGATGAGGAGCGTAATTGCCGACTTGGCGACAGGGCAATTCCCAAAAACCATCAATGCTGCGATAGCGCGTTGGCGCCAGTTTTCCATTGATGTACAGTCTTCAGATAATGTGACTGTAATTGATAGTTGTCTGTTTGGCTACCTCAGTTGGAGCCTTTTTCCGAATGGGGCCACAAGAGAAGAAATTCTTCATTACATAATGCGCGTAGAGCAGATTTTGCAACCTTGCAATCCTGTTTTGCTATATTTCTATCAGCGTGACGTGGAGACGGCATTGGCCAAAATCATTCAAAGGCGTGGTCCTGGCACCGAAAGTCACTTTATCTCCGCTGCGACAGCGTCCATTTACGGCAAGTCTCGTGGACTATCGGGATTCGCAGGGACGGTCTCCTACTGGAACACATATCGGAGCATGACGGATGCTGCGTTTGAAGGCAGTACAATGACGAAAATCGCCATTGACAATTCGGATGGGGAGTGGGGCGATTACTATCGGCGGATCGTCAATTTTTTACGCCTTGCGCCGCTTCAGGAACCCCAACTGTCACTTGAGTTCATCGACAGGTATGTGGGTACATATCGAGAGCTGACGGAGGAAGATCCGATTGTCCTGAACATTGATGCCGATGGTGGCTTGCTTCACGTCAGCGGTCATCCACTCATCTGGCCGAATACCCCTTTGCTTCCATGCACGGAATCATCTTTTTACGTGGCCTCTCTCCCATTTACATTGGAATTTCAGATGGACGTGACAAATGGCACGGAAGGTTTCGTCTTGGCCGGACCGGATCAAATGGCAGGTAGCATCTCGGCATCTTTTGTTCGTTTGTCGTGAATTTGTAAGCGGTTGAGAATGTCATCTCACAAACTCCGTGAATATCTGTCCAAAGAAAGCAAGAATGAACAGGAAACTTGATTCGCAATGGATTACGATGGGATACGAAGGAGATGGCGGTTTTGGAATGGCCGCGCAGGAACTTTCCATATTTCACGCCAAGGTATTGTACGTCGCGCTTAAGTACGGATACGACTCCCCAGAGTCCTTCGCTAAAGCATTCCGTAAAGCGCACGGAATTTCTCCTTCGGAAGCGCGAGCCCAAGGGGTTGAACTGAAGGCCTATCCGCGTATATCCTTCCATCTACCATTGAAGGGAGATCAGGAAATGGACTACAAAATTGTGAGCCGAGAGGGCTTTACGGTGATCGGAAAGATGTGGAATGTCTCTTGTAAGGATGGCGAGAATTTTAGGAGAATCCCGGAGTTTTGGCAACAATGTCATACCGATGGAACCATCGAACGGCTCTGCGAGCTCTCTCCAGGCAAAGACGTGCTTGGGATTTGCATGGACATGAATCACGATACGGAAGAACTCACCTATGGAATCGGTGTGGAAGGACAAGTGAACGCCCTGGAGGATGGTTGGGCAGCAAGGGATATTCCGGCATGCAATTGGGCCGTGTTTACTTCTATAGGTCCATTGCCTCATACGCTTCAAGCGGTTTGGAAACGGATCTTCGAAGCGTTTTTCCCAGCTACGGGATATCAGCATGCCGGAGCCCCAGAGCTCGAGGTTTATCCTCTGGGAGATACGACCGCAGATGATTACCGGTGTGAAGTATGGATTCCTGTCGTGAAGAATGAACAGAAGATAGGCTGAGAATCGGTGGGCGTCTGTCTGGTTTTGCCTGAATTCTGATGGGATTGTGCATTGAACTCCAAAAGGAACCAGGTGCCCAATCAGGGCACCTGGTTCGTCAGAACGGCAGGTGTTCGGGTTTAAAATCACTGCTTAGTAAGCGTAATCCTGTCGGAAACACCGTTAGATTTAATCGTGACGTAAGCAGTGGATGCTGTGATGTTGTAGCCTTTAAGCTCGGGATTAATAGGTATGCTTACTGAATTTTCCTGAATATTATTGTAAAATAGGTTCTTCTGTTGCTTGCCTGCTTGTGAATCAAACGTTAATGAAACTTTACTAGGCATCTGTTTACCGTTGTATCTCAAATTCAATACGCCATAAGGATAACTGAATTCTTTGCCTTTTACAGTTTCATACGCATACTGTACAGTCCACTTACTGTCGTGTCCAGCGTATCGATGAATATTCGTGACCTGAATTGGCTTGGCATCTGCGAATGTGAACGTGACTTTGTCATTCTTGCTATTCAAAGTAGACCATTTGAACACGAGTGGAGGTGTCTTCGCTAACCCATTCGGAATTGGTAGCATGGATATCGCGCTTTCTTGTGTTCCTGGCTGAATTGGTGGGCCTCCAGGACTAACGCTTTTTGAGCCTTCCCACAACATCGTTGACTCGGTCATAGATAACGTTTTTTTACCTATATAGATCAGTGAAACTTCATAATATGGACCAGGTTTTAGTAATGATTTGTATATTGCAAGTGCCCAATTCCCGGAGGTGATTTCAACTGGTTGAATAGACTTTACCGTTCCTTCGGAAACAGTCGTATGAGATATCGATTGCTGTCGTATCGTATTGATACCAATCAGAAAAATGATGACTGCAGCACATGCAGCCCCTATTGGCCCTAGTCGTTTTAATAACGTTTTGAACCGACCATGACCTTTTTGAGCTTGGGTTGCTAGCTCGATCTTACTCCATATTTCTTCGCTCTTATCAGGGGGCATCTCCACTTTTGATAAATCGGAATAAAGTTTAATTGGATCCTTTGCTTCAGACATTATGGATTCACCTCCTCGGCATTTGCCCCTAATAAACAACGTAGACTCGCGATCGCGCGGTAATCTGTGGTTCGAACCTTTCCTTGAGACCATCCTAGAATTTGTGCTGTCTCTGCTATAGACAAGTTTTCAATGTGACGAAGCATAAAGACTTGTCGATATGTTTTTTTCAAGGACATAAGCGCTTGTTCAAGTACCATTGCGGTTTCAACCGCTAACGTTTCGTCCGAAATAAATGGCGGTTCATATTGGAACATGAATCTTTCCCGTTTTTTCTGTTTTCGCATGTAATCATGCATGTAGTTGCGAGCGATACTTAACAACCATGTCTTTTCATGCGCACCGTGACGAAAATTATCCCAAGAACGTAGTGCACGAAGAAATACTTCTTGTACTACGTCGTATGCAATCGAAGCATCTCCCAATGTGTACCGAGCAAATCTGTATATGTCCTGATGGTAACGATTGTATAATTCGCGAATGATTTCAGTGTCCTGATGTGCTGGCGCCAATCGCAGCAGTCCCCCCTTTTTTGTCTGTGTACTTAATTTAGACGTTGTAAATTTAAAATGATCACAGTGAAAAGAAAATTTCTTATTTATGGACTTCAATTCACCTTCGAAAAACGAGTGATCCACGCTTTTTCAGGGATGCCAGCCATCGTGCTCTTTTCGGCAAAACTGAACATTTCTTCCCTGAGGGGATGGAACCACCAGCATCACCGTGAAAATGTCTGGCAATCAAAGCATCGCTGATGTGCGCAAAGGTGTAGGATGATTTCAAGATAAATAGCGAGGAAGGTAGGGAATGAAATGGACGGGATGCAGATACTGCAAGATGCGTGTGCAAGGGCTGCAGCTCATGCGAAGGAGGGCGCCCGTAAGGATGGTATCCCATTTTATTACAAGGATAGCGCTGATCGTCAGGTGAAGGAATCTCTTTTTCTCCCTACGTCTGAAGCACCCCACAAGGAGGAATCGTCATGCTGAATTTCAAACAAATGGCGCCTCGTTTTGTGCAGGCACACTTCGGTAACCGGGCCCAAAATCTTGTTCCACTCGCTGCTGGTGATTGGTCACAAGCGTATTCCTTTCTGCTCGACGGACAAGAAATGGTGATTCGCTTCGGTCTCCATCTGGAGGATTTCGAAAAGGACCATGCGATGGGCGCATATTCCTCGGATTTGCTTCCGATTCCAAAGGTTTACGAAGTTGGCGAGGCAGAAAGCGCGTTCTACGCCGTGTCTGAGCGAGTTTCAGGAAAACCGCTTGATGCACTGAACGGCCCAGAGATACAACTCGTTTTGCCGCAATTGTTCGATGCACTCGATGAACTGCAAAAACTTGATCTTACAGGCACAAAAGAAGTTGGACTCTGGCGACCGGATGGAACTGGTCCGCGTTGGGGCGACTCGCTTCTCACTGTGGCCGAGCCTCGTGAGCGACTATCAGGTTGGCGCGAAAGACTGGACACCTCGCCACAGGATGCGCGTGTCTTCGATGCAGGTGTAGAAAAACTGCGTAGGCTTGCAGCGCAACTGCCAGAGTATCGCGGGATCGTCCACAATGATCTCTTGAACCGAAACGTGCTGGTGGACGCTGGGAGAGTAACCGGGATTATCGATTGGGGAAATGCGTTTTATGGCGATCCGCTCTATGACAATGCATGGTTTCTTTACTGGTGGTCTTGGTATCCAGCTTGGCAGGACATCGATCTGCAGGAAATGCTGGATTGTCACTGGGCCAAGCACGGCGGCCAGCCTACAGAGATGAAAGCGCGACTTCTCTGTTATCTCATCCACATTGGTCTCGACCATATTGCCTACAGTGCCTTCCGGCAACGCCCTGTGGAAATGAGACGCCATGCCGAACGAGTGTTGACTTACATTTAAAAATGCCTCATACGATCACGCCAACAGTTGCGCCATCGCGATCGACTTATAGAGTGAGAAAGGAAGTGAGATGGCGTGAACGACAATGAGGATGTAGTGCGAGCGAAGGAGGGGGATACAAAAGCATTCGAAAGGCTGGTGGAGAAACATATCTCGAGCGTTCTGCAAGTGGTCAAACGCATTCTGCCCTCTGGCGAAATTGACGATGTCGTACAGGATGTATGGTTGCATGTTTTTGTCGGGTTAGACGGACTGCGCGAACCAGCGTTGTTTGAGAAATGGATCAGGACAATCGCCTACAATCGGGCCATGCAATGGCACCGCAAAAGTTACGCGGAAACAGCAGGGCCTGGTGTATACATCTGTTCTGAGTGTGTGGAGGAATGTGCAAAGATTTTAGACGAACAGCGAGTTGCTGATAAATAACTGAAAAAACACGACAAGACATTTGCCGAAGCGTGCTTGTTCTAATCGGATTTACTGATTAGACATACAAGCAGCGTGTCCCATGATGTGAAAGTGACATCATGGGCGTTTTGGATCACAGGTGTCTATATGAGGAACTTCCTCATTTCTCTGTTCCTCGCTCGGTTGATGGTCAGCATTAAACGCCCAACCGATAAATCGCAAATCGTTCGTACGGGTTATTTCCGTACAAATCTTCTAAAGCAACTTCCCTCTGAAGCTCAAATGGGGTTTCATTTTCCAAGAAGAACGTGTAGTCGTCTGCAGGGTAGTATAAAAGCATGTTCAATTCTCTAGGTGTTTTTTCAAATGATCTCAAGATATTGCCGACAACCTTCATGAAGATTTGGACTGAGAATGGGTTAAAAAAATAAAAGCAATCATCAGATGGATGGACACGATAGTCTTCGGCCAGGCAGCGTTGGAACTGAATCTCTCCTTTACCCACTTTGGTCCCTTTGAGGTAGTTCCTCAAATTGTCTTGCGCGTCCTGATAGAAAGTCTCGTTCATTTCGACGCCAACAACGGATGTCTGAAAAAGGTGATGGACAAAAAAGCACAACCTGCCTTTTCCGCATCCGAAATCAACCAACCGGTTTTTGTTTTTGATTTCATACCTTTCAAAAAGCCGTTCGAGTGCAGTGTAAGGAGTAGGTTCATAGGGATAGTAGTGGAACCCACTTGGGAATTGTTGTTTTCCACCCGTCTTGATATGCAGCAATTTATCATAGTACTGTTCCTTCATCTGATTGTATCTCCTAGTCGTGTATTCACGCTGTGCTACCCCAAAAAGTATACATGGTGTGTTCCTTTGGTTAAACCAGGTGGATAAAATCACTGCGATAAAGTGAGACAAAATAGAGCTTTTCACGTCTAATTGTACGAAGGAATCGAGGGGGTGGTTGTTTCACGTGCCAGATCAAAACACATCAAAAGAAACACTCCGGTCACTTTATGACCGTTATTCTAATGATATTTTCCGGTATGCGTATTCGGTATTGGGGGACTCGGGGGACGCTTACGATGCCGTACAAGAGGTGTTCTTGCGCGCACATCGGGCAATGAACAGCTTTCGGCACGATGCCCACCCAAAAACGTGGCTCATGGCGATAGCTCGGAATTATACCGTCGATGTTCTCCGTAAAAAACAAAAGGATAGAAAATATCTGACGTATCAAGATGTACTTGAGTTCAGCGATGTGTCAACGTCTCTTGAGGCGGTGATGGAGCTGAAAGACGCGATCTCTCAACTGAAGCATGATTATCGCGAAGTATTGGTTTTGCGATATGTAGACGAATTTTCCATTCGCGAAACGGCATTATTACTGGGATGGTCCGAGAAAAAGATACGAAATACAGCGCACCGAGCGATGACGAAGCTGCGCGAAATCCTGGGAGATGAACCGCAAGTATGAAATCCGAACAAGAAACACTTGAAAAACTGTCAGCACTCGCAAAAGTGAAAATGTCAGCCCAGAAGCAGAAAGAAATCTGGGAAATCATCGGAATAAAGATAGACGAAACGAAACCTAGGCCGGTAAAATATCACATAAGCATTTGGAAAACAGGGGCTGCAGTTGCAACTGCCATTGTCCTCGCTGCTGGCGGGGTTTATGCAGTTTCGAACAAGCGTGCACAGTTTCAAAATCGAGCAGGGCAAATGACGAGCGCACACCAGACAAATGCCTTTGACGTCAAGCAAACAACTGCCGTTCACAAGACGCAGAATCAAGTGGCGGTACCCAATTTGATTGGGACATCGATGCAAGTGGCAAAACGTATTTTGTCCAGTGCGGGATTGGAATTGGCGCCTGTTGGATCAGGGTATGCAGTGCGTCAAAGTATTTCAGCAGGGATATTAGTACCAAGAGGAACAAAAATTTCTGTTACATTCTCCGGAGTAGCACAATAAAAGCGATTTTGGGGATGGTTGTATATCGACGTGATCAAACAAAGCTGACATTTGGTATCGTGCAGTCATACAGCTATCAGCGGTGATCGACCAAAGCGTTTCATTTTATGTAGGCGGGTTGCGCCATGCGTGTTCTGAGAAGCCCCTGCCTTTAGGCATGGGGAGTGGTCACGCCAAGAAACGGGGGATTCATCGTGTTGCTCAAAGGTAAAGTGGCTAGCGGGATGGGCAATTTCTCTTACTGGATTGATAAGCTTGATAAATACTACACATTAAAAACGGGGATGCAATTGTTTCCGGGAACGCTCAATATACAATTAGATGCGCCGTTTAGTATGCCGAAGAGTGTGTTGCGTCTAGAAGGGGATGAGTATGGAGGCACAGTTTCAGTCAGTATTCTCCCGTGCAAGATTTTTGGACGGGATGCTTTTCTCTTGCGGACAGATAAAAATGAATCAGGTTTAGGAGATCACCCGAAGACCATTATAGAAATTGCGACAGATGTCAAACTTCGTGACGCGTACGGATTAAACGATGGAGATATTGTAGAAGTTGAGATCCCTAAATCATCTGTATGATCTGGTAGGCAATCACGCGTGATGCGCCTCGTAACAGCAGAACGATAAAATATCGGTCAATCTGGGCGAAGCGGATGGTATGGCACTACGGTGTCAATTGATTTTTAGGTTGGGGGGAAAAGAAATGGCAGAGGTCCTTCTATTTCACCACGCGTTGGGCCGGACAGCGGGTGTTTTCGCTTTCGCCGACGAATTGAGACGCGCAGGCCACACCGTGCACGTGCCCGATCTTTTCGAGGGGCGCACGTTCGCGACCATTGATGAGGGCTTGGCATATGTCGAACAGATTGGATTTGAAGCAATTATGGAACGCGGCGCGCGTGAAGCGAGCCAATTGCCTGCTGAGATGGTCTATGCGGGTTTTTCGCTCGGCGTGGTGGCAGCCCAACAGCTCGCTCAAACCCGTGCAGGCGCTCGCGGCGCACTGTTCTTCTACTCGTGTGTGCCGACATCGATGTTCGGAACACCATGGCCCACAGACGTTCCGGTACAAATTCATGGCATGGACCGAGACCCCTTCTTTGTCGAGGAGGGCGACCTTGAGGCGGCGCGTGAGTTGGTCGCATCCGCCAACCATGCGGAACTCTTTCTTTATCCTGGCGATCAGCACTATTTCGCTGACAGCAGCCTGCCATCGTACGACGCAGATGCGACGGCACTGTTGATACGACGCGTACTCGACTTTCTCCGCTCACTACGCGCATAGCCAAAAAGTAGCCCTAAGGGTCGGGGTAAGATGTTTTAACACATTCATTCCAGCACGACTCGTTATATATATTGATGACAAGGCGATGTCTCATTTCATAAAGGAGCGTGCAAGCGATGACGGTTTCCAAAATATCCATACCACACGTGGATGCGCTTACACAGGAAAGTATCACGGATGATCAAGCGCAGTTCTTTTTGGACAACGGATTTCTCGTAGTTCGCAACGTATTGCAAGATGTAGAGTTAAAGCAAGTTCAAGATGAAATGACGGTCCTTTACCAGCGCGGCGCAAGTCAAGTGGTGGACCATCCCGACTATATGTATGGCAAAGGCAGCCTGAGTGGGAAGGACGTCCTGCGCCGCATTGAGTATGTCATTGACAAAAGCGATGTGATGAAGGCGCTCTTGGGGCATCCGTTCATTTTGCGATCCGTTGAAAAATTGCAGGGGCAGAACTTCGTTCCCACCTGGGATTCAATGGTGTTGAAAGCGCCCAATGAAGGGGTGATCGTCGAGTGGCATCGCGATGCGGAAGTTCCGGAACAATGCACGGATTCAGGCCCGATTTTCAATGTGGACTTCTACTTGGATGAAGCAGATCTGCAAACGTGCTTATGGGTGATTCCAGGCAGCAACAAGTGGAGCAAGGAGCAGTCTATTGCACGGTGTAGCCGACCTGGATTCTATACGGATGATGCGGTTCCGGTTCCAATGCAGCCGGGGGATGTGATATTCCACAATATCTTGCTGTTGCATGGTTCACCGAGCGGGCAAGGAAACCCGCTGCGCCGTACTGTCTACTATGAATTCCGGCCGGGAGAAATTGAAATGGAATTTGGCCCGCACACTTTGGAATACATTGCGTTGAAACAACACATGCTCTTTGACTGCATTGAACGACGCAAACAAACTGCTTACACAGCGGCGGAAAATGCATATACGTACACGCCTGATGGCGCATTCGCCATTCACGAGGCCAAAAAACCTGACACATATCGCTACCCTCACCAAAGCTTCTTTCGCAAATAAATCAGCATGGACGGTCCCCTTCCTCTTTCTGGGGAGGGGATACGTATCATCAACCCTCTCTGTCTACTCCACCGGTTGCTTTTTTTCCTAATCACAGTGAAACTGTTAAAAGTGCATTCTGTTTGATCAGGGAACGAAGGAGCTTTTGTGCATGTTTGAACTGCCGATACCAGACTACATTCAACTGATTGCCGATCATTTGCAGATGAAAGCGACGCAAGTGCGCGCGGCGATTCAACTATTTGACGAAGGAAACACGATTCCTTTTATTGCCCGCTATCGCAAAGAGATGACGGGGGAATTGGACGAGAATCAATTGCGCGACATTGCCAGCCGCTATGAATCCGAGCAATCGCTCTATGGCCGAAAATGTGATGTGCTGCGACTCCTAGAGGAGCATGGCGCATTTGCCGACGATACGACTGCGGCGCAACTGGCCAAATCGGTCGAAGCGGCGCAGACCATCACGGAAGTGGATGACATCTATCGACCGTTTCGTCCGAAGCGCAAAACGCGCGCATCGGTTGCCAAAGCGCGTGGCCTTGAACCACTGACACAGTGGCTCAAGGCGGCGAGCAAAGCGACACAGGGAGAAAAGGTGGATGAACAGGCCGTGTTGGCGTACGCTAGCCAATTTGTCTCCGAAGAAAAAGAGGTGGCTTCCGCGCTGGAGGCTTTGCAGGGGGCTGCAGACATTTTTGCCGAAGAGGTGGCAGATGACGCGCAGTCCCGCAAATGGGTGCGCGATAGCACATTTCGGCAGGGGACACTGCAAAGTGTCGCTGCAAATCCGGATGCAGAAAGTGTGTATGAGGCGTATTACGCGTTTTCCGAGCGGATCGCCAAAGCTGCGCCACACCGCATTTTGGCGATGAACCGCGGCGAGCGCGAGGAATTCTTGAAACTGACCATCATTGCGCCGCAAGAGGACATTCTCCAATATTTGCTGCGGCGACATGTGCCCAAAGCGCGCGCAGGCGTAGGACAGGTCAATTATGCTGCCCAAGTGTTGGCCGATGCCGTCAGTGACGGGTATAAGCGGTTGTTGGCGCCGGCGATTGAACGGGACATTCGCGGTGAATTGACAGAGAAAGCGGAAGCGCACGCCATCCAGATCTTCGGCGAAAACTTGCGAAATCTCCTGATGCAACCGCCGCTGCGTGGGCGGAATGTGCTTGGGGTCGATCCGGCGTATCGCACGGGTTGCAAGTTGGCTGTCGTCGATGATACAGGGAAAATGCTGGAAGTGGCCGTGATTTATCCGACGCCGCCGCAGAGTAAAGTGGAAGAGGCGAAGGCAGTCATTTTGCGGCTCATCGCCAAATATGATATCGGTTTGATCTCGATTGGCAATGGCACCGCATCGCGGGAGACGGAAGCGTTTATCGCTGAATGTGTCCGTCTGGTCAAGGCGTCCGAGGACAAGACAGTGCCTTATGTGATAGTGTCCGAAGCGGGGGCGAGCGTGTACTCGGCATCACCGCTGGCAGGCGAAGAATTTCCGGATTTGGATGTCTCCGAGCGCAGTGCCATCTCGATTGCCAGGCGCATTCAAGATCCGTTGGCAGAGCTGGTCAAGATTGATCCAAAGTCGGTGGGCGTAGGGCAGTACCAACACGATGTGACACAAAAGAAATTGGACGAGCAGCTAGGCGCGGTCGTGGAGACGGCGGTCAACCAGGTGGGGGTGGACGTCAACACGGCTTCCGCGAGTCTGTTGTCCTATGTGGCTGGCCTCAACAAGACCGTTGCGCGCAAATTGGTGGAATTTCGCGAGCAGAACGGGCGCTTTCCGTCGCGGAAAACGTTGGCGAAGGTGCCGCGGCTCGGACCCAAGACACTCGAACAGTGCGTTGGCTTTTTGCGAGTTCTGGATGGGGATGAGGTGCTTGACGCCACGCCGATACACCCGGAATCGTATACTGCGGTCGCTTTGCTCATCAAGCAGGCGGGCGGGGATAAGACGTTGCTGGCGAATGCGGAACGACGTAAAGCCTGGATCCAAGAAATGCGGTCCATCCCGCCCGAGACCTTAAGTTTGCAGACGGGCATCGGTGTGCCAACATTGCGGGACATACTTGATGCGCTTGAGCAACCAGGGCGAGATCCACGTGAAGATGTACCCGCCCCTGTGTTGCGGACGGATGTCTTGAAGTTGGAAGACCTTGAAGTGGGCATGGTGCTCACAGGAACCATTCGCAATGTCGTCGATTTTGGCGCGTTTGTCGACGTGGGCGTGAAAAATGACGGACTGGTGCACATCTCGCAACTGTCGAATCAGTTTGTCAAACATCCGATGGATGTGGTGGCCGTAGGGGATATCGTCAAAGTGCGCGTGATGCAAATTGATTTGCAAAAGCAAAGGCTCGGGTTGACTATGAAAGGGCTGGAGCACGAACCAGCGCCAGCGCGCGTGTAGTGTCGCATCAGATAACGGCAAATAAATCGCCGTTTCCAAGCGGGCTGGCAGGTGAGACACCGCCTGCCCTTTGGATAAAGGGCGATGATTCGCTGCATTGGGTGTCAAGTAGATATATGCCACGTGAATGTATCAAAACCATTTTTTCTTGCGAAAGAAGAACCACAGACCAATCACCGACGCGATGATCCATGCCCAAATCCATACGTAGCCATACCGCCAATTGTATTCCGGCACTTTGACGTTGGTGCCGTATAAACCGACGATAAACGACAGCGGCATGAAAAAGGTGCTGACAATGGTCAAGGTTTTCATGATGTTGTTCATCCGGTCGCTCTTGATGGCCATCTGCAAATCCAACAGGCCGGTCAAAGCTTCGCGAAAATTGTCGATGCCGTCGACGATGCGGTTGATGTGATCGAACAAATCGGTCATATACACGTAATTTTCTTGCGCTGTGAATGGAAAACTCGTATGCATCAAGGATTCGATCACGGTGCGCTCTTCACTGAACACACGTCTGATTTTATGGATTTTGCGCTTCGTTGAGAAAATTTCCGAGGCAATCGAGGCCTGTGGATTGTCGTAGACTTGACTCTCCATATCATCGACTTGGTCTTCGATGGCATCGAGAAAATCTAAATAGTGGTGAACGCAGAGATCCAAAAACTCATAGAGAATTCTGCCGGGATCTTTCATTTTTTCTGGCGACTGCTCGAATTCCTGTTCCAATTCTTTGAGAAAAGGCATGGGTTCGGTCAAGACGGCGATGACGAAGTTCTTGCCCATGACCACGAAAATTTCAATGAGCTCCCAATCGTCTTTGATGAAATAAAACGGGAAAAAAGCGTGATTTTGATAGACGTTCAATTTAGGGCGGTTCTCGTGTTCCAGACATTTTTCAATGATCATGGGATGACAATGGTACATGCTGCCGAGCACATGTTTGATTTCCTGTTGATTGGGGTGAAGCAATGCCAAAAAGGCGTGTTCGTCATCATGAACTGGCCGATGGTTGGTATGTGTCACGGCATCGTTGCGGTAAACCAACAAATTGATTTCTCACCTTTCAACATAGATATCCAGAGACTTCAATCGATACCTTGGTGCGCGCCATCCGAGATGCGCTGATAGACGGCATATTCATGCGTACTGCCTGTGCGGAACCATTGCGCAAGTCGCCTTATGTTCGATTCTATCACTTGGCTTCAAAGTGGGGGAAGGCGTGTATCTGTACATCGTTGAAAACTTGAAAACATCGCCCGCGTTCCTGGCGGATTCCACAAGGAAGCGGGCGATGTTTTTTTCCAAACGCCGCAAGGGCTGTGGCGTGGCGTCCCTTTATCATGGAGGGCTGATAGAGTGTACATCCTCGTTTTACATACTGTGTCCTGCGTTGCCTTTAATGGCTCGCAGCGCGTTGCCAAGCTTGTTGCACATTTTTGAGTCCTTGTGCCGCACTTTCCCGTCCGAGCCAAACCGGTGCCATCAGTTGCGTAAACGGATCGCCAAAATCCGATGAATTGCTGATGACGTTGGTCGGATCTGGGAAGTCGTTGTTCACACCGCCCATAAAGACGTTGGAGAATGTCTTTTCATCCATGGCAAAACCAGAAATCTTGCTGATGCCTTCTGACCACTGTTTAAAATAATTCTGGTTTACATTTGGTGGATCCACTTTCGCAGCATTGACCAACAGATTGGCGCCTTCACCTTGTGTGGCGAAGAGCATCAGCTTAAAAGCGATGTCTGGGTTGGCGCTTTTGCTGGACAGGTAGAACGCATTGTCTTCCCGCTGTGCCGTGTCTGCCCCACCAGGCCCGTAAGGCATTGGCGCGATGCCCCACTGAAATTTGGGTTGGACCACAGCGGCTTGGCGCCACACCCAGCCAGCCACTTCGGCGATGGCGATATGGCCGGACCAAAAGGCGTTGCCGCTCGCCGACATGGCGTTGATGGTCCCGGGTGACGGCGTTACTTTATACTTCGTGGTCAAATCGGCCAGCCATTGCATCGAATTGACCATCCCTGGCGATGTGGCATAAGTCTGAGTGATGGTGCTGCCGGTATATGCCGGTGACTGTGTAGGCCCGCCTTGATTGTTCAGGGGATCTGCGCCCCAAAGCCAAGACAATGAACCCAGGGATCCCGCATATAGGTTGGCGCCCCAATCGGATGTCTTCGGGCTGCTGGTCTTATGTGTCAGCTTTTCCGCGTCGTTCAACAAGGCTGTCGTTGTCCAGGACTTGTCGCCCCAACTGGTCGGCGGCAATGGGACATCGTATTTTTCGAATAAGGTTTTGTTATATGCGATAAACGTTGGATTGCTCAACCAAGGAATCCCGTACAATTGTCCATTTTCACTGTATTCCTTCTGATAAGTTGCGGGAATATAGTTCGGACTCACCTTATCCTGTTTAAAATACGGATTTAGATTTGCCGCCAAATGCTGTGAAATGATGGTGTATATGCCGGTATTGCCCCAATCGGTGAAAATGTCCGGTGTTTGACCCGCAGCGGCCATGGTCAACAGTTTCTGATTGTAGGCTGTGCTGCCCGGCGTGATCACCTTCACCTGGACATTGGGATATTTTTTGTGGAACGCTTTTGCCACCTGATTGGCGTAAGCGTCGATTTCCGGATCCTCCGGAAGCAACCAGGTGATGGTTTTGGGTGTATTCGCATTGGAAGTCGATTGACTCGGCGCGCATGCGGTGACCAGCAAAAATGATAAGGCGATGCTGCTCCGATAAATCCATTTGTTCATTTTCTATTCTCCACCTTTATCCGCATGTGTTTTGCAAACGCTGAAATGACCTGTAAAAAAACAAAGAGACCCTCACTTCATCCCAAGTGCTGTTGGGGTGAAGCAAAGGGTCTCCGGTGGTCCGGTCGACCAAAATGCATAAAACGGTGAATCTGTGTTGCCATCTTGGCCTATTTTCGGTCAAATCTGCGTTGCTTTGCGCGCTTGCAGCTTTTGTCTAACCAGTGGGATCACGCGCTCGCCCGTATTTTTGGCCTCTTCGAGATGTGGGTAGCCAGACAGGATAAAGGACGAAATCCCAATGTCCACAAACTCAATCAGTCTGTCCGACACTTCGTCCGGTGTGCCGACAAACATCAAGGCGCCACCGCCGCGGATGGCCGACAGCCCCGCCCAGAGGTTGGGGCCGACCAAGCCTTCCGTCGATTCGGAGAGATCGCGCAGTTGATTTTGGCGTCGCTGATTCGTCGCGTCCGTTTTGTTGTGTCTTGATTTGGCGAGATCGTACAGTTTGGGATCTACCTTGCTGATGATCCGCCGGGCGGCAGCCCACGCTTCTTCTGCAGTGTCTCGCACCAAAATTTGCGCTCGTATACCGTAGCGAATGGACCTTTCCACCTGTGTTTCATCTTTCAATGCCTGGCGGAGTTGCTCCATCTCCTCAATTTGCCCTTGAATCCAATCCAAAGGTTCTGCCCACATCAGGTAGACATCGGCCATCTGTGAGGCGACGCGTTTGCCAGCTGGGGAACTGCCGCCAAAATACAGCGGCGGATGTGGTTGTTGAACCGGCGGTGGGTAACTGGCTGCGGCTTCTACTTCGTAATATTTCCCCTTGAACTTCACGCGTTCGCCTGTAAAGTAATCTTTGCCCGACTGCACGGATTGTTCCCATACACTTTTCACAACTTGGAGGAATTCCAATGTCCGATCATATCTGGCATCGTGATCGGCATGAAGCGGATCTCCGGTTGCCACTAAATCAGCGGGGTTATCTCCTGTGACCACATTGATGAGGGCGCGGCCGTTGGAGATGTAATCTAACGCCCCGGCCATGCGCGCGGCCAGAATGGGTGAAATCAGACCTGGACGCATGGCGACCAGTGGTTTAAACGTTTTGGTTCGGGCGACAATGGCGGAGCCAAGTATCCAGGCGTCCGTGCACGTGCTCCCAGTGGGAATGAGCGCAAAAGTAAACCCTGATGCTTCTGCTGTCTGCGCAACTTGTGTCAAGTAGTCAAGCGTTGACTCCCGTTCCGGTGTGACACCAATAAATTCCCCATCTCCCGACGTGGGGAGAAACCAACCAAATTCTACGTCATCAACTTGTATGTTCGCCATGCGAATTCCTCCTATGTGAAAGTGCAGCCGTTATTCAAATGCTGCTGGATGTCTGCGGCGCAACTCGGGAATGGCCCAAGCGCGATCCGTCGCTTCTAAATACTTCACGTAATTCTTCAGATGTTCAGGCTGTGCGTGATGCGGGCCGCCCTCGTGAATCACGGTCCACAGCGGATCGACATCAAATTCCATCGAACTCATCATCTCGTCGTGCCATTCATTGAGATAGTAGACAGCGTCTTTGCAGATGCCGCGCTCCGTTTGGGCGAGATTGGTCTGTTCATATGGGTCCTCTCGCAGATTGAACAGCATCTCTTTGTCAAACAGATGAAATCCATCGTGATATGTGCGCGTATACAGCCAATCGCCGAAACGAACGCTCCGCTGGCAGACATGCGCGCATTGGGAGACGACGAGATATTCCCGCCCAGCCGTAGCGCCTTCTGTCAATACGGGAGCGTAGCTTGCGCCGTCCCAACTGCTCGGCGCCGCTTTTTCAAATAGATCTGCAAATGTCGGGCCGAGGTCCAGATGGTAGTGCAAACCGTCATCGACATGCCCCTGTTTGATGCCAGGTCCGCGAATGATCATTGGGATTCTGCAGGTGGCTTGGTCGGCGACGCCGTGCTCGCCGTAAATGCCCCATTCACCCATGCTTTCGCCGTGATCCGCCGTGATGATAATCATCACATCGTCCATCACGCCTGCTGCGCGAAGTGATGCGAAGATTTGGCCAACGTGGTCATCTGTGTAGCGAACGCCGCAGTCATAGCCGTCCATCATGCGGCGCAACCCATCCATGTCTGTGATTTCACCGGGATGGCGGGGAAATGCAGGGTTCGTCTGATTGTTGTACATGTTGATCTCGCGCGCCCCGTGGGGACCGACCAATTGTTGATGCTGTGCCAACACCTCCTCTGTGATCCACTCCGGAAGCGGCTCTTGCGCAAACGGATTGCCAAAATCCGCTGGCAC
Organism: Alicyclobacillus fodiniaquatilis; assembly: GCF_042678105.1. Classification (NCBI taxonomy): domain Bacteria; kingdom Bacillati; phylum Bacillota; class Bacilli; order Caryophanales; family Alicyclobacillaceae; genus Alicyclobacillus; species Alicyclobacillus fodiniaquatilis. Next base: position 14,641 of record NZ_JBHUCX010000044.1, on the reverse strand, counting down.
GCGATAGGGCGTATGTGGATCCCAATAGTTCACATAGAGCAGCCAATCGTCTGTCTGGGCATTTTGTTCGACCCACTTGAGCACGGTCGGGGTCACTTCTTCTGCAGATTCCATACCCTTTTTACCGGTGTTGTAGATTTCGTTAAAACCGGCATAAAACGTCCAAGAAGAGTGGCGTTCCGCAAATGGGCTAACCAGGACCGTTTTCAGCCCGACCGAGCGCAAAAACGCAGGGAGGCTCTCGCTCGCCAGCCGGTCTTGAAAACTGCGGCTCTTGCCTTCATGCCGCACGTCGCCTGCTGTGCCGCCATGGCCGACAACGCCGTTGTGAATCCCGAATTGTCCGGTCATGAGTGCCGTCCGTGAAGGGAAGCAGGGCGCATCGGATGTGTAGTAATTTGTAAAACGCACGCCTTGCGCCGCAATGGCATCGATATTGGGCGATGTGTTTCGTGTGTAGCCATAGCACCCTAGGTGATCTGGGCGCAGGGAATCAAGATCTAAAACCAGTACTCTCATCGTGTTTACACCTCTCGAATGATTTTTAGTTTGCTTAAAATTCAGCCAAGCCAGAGAATGGCATAGTTCTAGGTTACCATTTATCTTTTGTGATAGGCTGACAAACCATATAGGCGCATGCACTGAGTCACTTGGCCGTTAACGTGATGCCGCGCAGAATATACTTTTGCGCGATGAAAAAGATGAGAATCGGAACCAGCGCCACGACGCCGGATACCGCCATGAGTTGATTCCAAGGCGTGCAATCACAACTGCTGGTAAAGGCGGCAAGCCCCAGGGACAGCGTATATTTCGTGTTTGAATTGATGTAAATCAACGGACCCAAAAAATCATTCCAGGCCGCTTCAAAGTGAAAGATAAACGCTGTGGCGACGGCTGGTTTGGCAAGCGGCATGGCCATTCGCCAATACAATCCGAAATAGCCACTGCCGTCGATGCGCGCAGCTTCGAATATCTCATTGGGAATGCCTGCAAAGAACTGCCGAAAGAGAAAGATGAGAAACGGCAGCCCCAGCCATGCGGGCACAATCAATGGAAAATAGGTGTTGATCCAATGCAACTGTTTGAACAAGAGATACTGCGGAATCATGATGACTGAATAAGGGATCATCAAACCGCTTAAGACGCAGTAGAACAAGAAATTTTTCCCTTTTGCGCGTAAACGGGCGAAGGCAAACCCAACGAGTGAAGATGAAATGACACCACCTACAGAAGAAATGACGGCAATGAATAGCGTATTGCCGAAATAGCGACTGAACGGCAACGCCTTGAATCCATCCAAGTATCCAATCCATGTCCACGGGTGTGGAAACAAGGATGGCGGGAACGCTAAGATCTGGCTGTTTTGCTGAAAGGAGGCCGAAAACATCCAAAAAGCCGGAAAGATGATGACAATTGCCCCGAGAATGAGGATGATAAATCCTGCCCACTGCCGGACATTGAGGCGACGAACCATTTGTTTTCCCTCCCTACGCATCCATCCCGCCATAGTAAACCCAGCGAGCGGAAGTTTTGAAAATCAAGCCCGTCAACGCGAGCAACACAGCGAACAAAATCCAAGCCTGGGCAGAGGCAAGTCCCATCTTGAAGGACTGAAAAGCGTTCTCGTAAATGGACAAAGAATATAGATAGGTTGCGTAGTTCGGCCCACCGCCATCGGTCATCATGTAGGGTTGGACGAACGTTTGGAACGCGCCTATCAACCCCATGATCAAATTTAAGAGAAGCTGCGGTGTGAGCATCGGCACGGTGATGGCAAACATTTTGCGCAGTGACGACGCGCCGTCTATCTCGCAGGCCTCGTAGAGTTCCTCGGGAATGGACTGCAACCCTGCCAGAAAGATGATCATGGTTGAGCCGACACTCCAAGCGCTCATGATGATCAAGGCGGTGAGCGCCCACTTTGGATCCGCAAGCCACTGGGGGCCGTTTTTGCCGGTCACGAACTTGATGACCGTATCCGCGATGCCGTACTGTGGCAAGAAAAGGAATGTCCACAACATCGCGCTGGCGGCGACGGGCAACACCGTGGGCAAGTAGTAAATGGTGCGCAAAATTCGCATACCAGGTATCCGCAAATTCAGCAAGAGCGCCGTCACAAATCCGAGGACCAACTGCAGGACGACGGTGCAGGCCGAATAGATGATGGTCACCTGAATGGAGTGCCAGAACAGCGGATCGTGAAACAAACTGGTATAGTTTGAGAATCCCACCCATTTTGGGGGCGAGAGCACGCTATAGTCAGTCAGGCTGTAGTAGGCAGATGCGATCATAGGGTAGATGGTCAGCGCCAAAAAACTGATGAGCCACGGTGAGATGAAGATGTAGAACCAGCGGCGCTCAGCGCGCAGTAAACGCGAGCTTTTTGGTGATTTGACCGACGTGACCAGCCGATTTTGTGGTTTGGGATGTCCCATTTCTTCATACACACCCTTATCGCCATGATGGATACTTCTTGTGAATGGTCATTGCTCGTTCTTTTTCCATGCAGCCTGCACGGCTTGCAACCCTGTCAGTGCGCTTTCCTTACCGATCCACACAGGGCTCATCAGTTGCGTAAATTGATTTTCATAGTCTGCCGCATCGTTGATCAGATTTGCCGGGTCAGGGAAATCGTCCTGAATGCCGCCTTCAAACACGGAGGTAAACTGGCTCTTCGTCATGGACAGTCCAGGGATTTTGAACACCTCATTGGTCCACTGATCCAAATATTTCGTCCCTGTATGCGGGGGATTATCTTTGGCCAAGTCAATTAACTTTTCCGCGCCTGTGCCTGTGGTCGCATACACCATGAGCTGAAAAGCTGTGTCAGGATGCGCGCTGGTCTGAGACAGGTAAAATGCATTGTCCTCCCTTTGTCCGGTATCTACGCCGCCAGGGCCGTAGGGCATCGGCGCAATGGCCCACTGAAAATTCGGTTTGGCCACGGCTGCTTGCCGTTCCAACCAACCACCAGCCACTTCGGATATCCCGATTTTTCCCGAGAAAAATGGATTGCCTAGACTTGACATGGCGTTTAGTTGACCTTGGGAGGGCGATACATGCCACAGGTTTGTCAGATTCGCCAGCCAGGTCATCGATTGCACAACGCCATTGTTTGTCGCATACGTATTCTGGATTTGACCCCCTGCATAGGCCGATGATTTTTCCGGACCACCTTGGTTGTTGAGGGCATCCGCTCCCCAAAGCCAGCTTAATGAACCGAGTGAACCTGCGGAAAGCGATGCGCCCCATGTCGCTGTTTTGGCATTGCTGGTGTCGTGGGTGAGCAGTTTCGCATCTTGCAGTAACTTGGTTGTCGTCCATGATTTATCATTCCAATTGGTCGGTGGCAAAGGTACGTGATACTTTTCAAATAGATCTTTGTTGTAGACCAAAAAAGTTGGGTTGCTGTTCCACGGGATCCCAATCAGTTGTTTGTTATAGGTGAATTCCTGCAAATAGGTTTGCGGCAAGTAAGCATCGGATTCTTTGTCCGCTTTGAAATATGGGGTCAGATTGGCAACCAAATGATGGGATACCAATGTGTAAACACCTGTATTGCCCCAATCTGTAAATACATCGGGTGTTTGGCCGGCCGCGACCAAGGTCAGTAATTTTTGACCATAGTCTGTGCTGCCTGGTGTGATGATTTTGACCTGCACCTGTTTGTGCGACTGTTCAAATGACTTAGCGATTGCCGCTGCCCATTTGTCGATGAGCGGATCCTCAGGCAGCATCCAGGTGATCACCTGTGTCTGGGTGGTTTTGGCTCCAGATGTGCCGCAGCCTGCCACTAGAAAGACACCGGACAGAAGAGCGCCTGAGACAAGGGCTGTTTTTTTGAACACAGTGCTCGCAGAATCACTTCTCATTTTCCACGCTTCTTTTACAAGTCGACGCTTCATGGTTCCACTCCTAGTTTGAAAATCAAGTTTGTCTTTGTGTGCCATGCGCGATGCCTCAATTGGCGGATATCTAATACCAGTGGGATGTCTGCCAATTTTCCGCTGGGCAAAAACAAAAAAGGAGACCTCCATTCTACGCAGACTACATCTGCGAACGAATGAGAAGTCTCCGGTTGTCCGGTCGACTGGAAATATACTCCTTATGTCATCATGGCAAGGCGAGCTTTCAATAGGTCTAAAATAAATTGGAATACTAAGATTTGATTCGCATTTTAATATGGAATCTACGACGTGTCAACTAGAGAATATGTGAAAAAAGCCCCTAGTCATTCAAACGGATGGATTTTCACATGTCCCCTGCAACGTTGCTCACACTTCAAAATACAAGTGATGGTGTAAACTGCAACCTGGATTAAACTGCGCGCCGCAGTTTGGGCAAATTGCTTGACTTTGTAAATATTGCTCAATGGTCAGTTCACTTTTGCATGCACCACATAAGATGGCTTTTTCTTTCCACCGTGCTCTGGGCCACACTTCGGCTTTGTGATCCGCCGTTTCCGCATGGCACTGAAAACATGGGTAATACGTTTGGCAGCAGGGGAACTTGATGGCGATGATATCCAGTGCAGATCTGTAGTGCTGGCATCCCGTGTTTGCATCAACTTCAACGCCATTCACTTCAAATCCATTGATTTTCATGAGATTCACTTCCTCTATTTCTGCAGCGTGGCGGCAATTTGGTTGTTATTCTACATATCTGCTTCCCGCTCTTGTTGTGCGTCTATCTTTTTCATTATAGGACAAAGCCCGTTCCTTTCCCTGCTTTTCCTCGTATGGTGAAGCAGAAGGGGGCGAATACATTCATGACGTTGCGAGGTAAACGTGTATGTCTAACTGGCGCCGGTGGGTTTATTGGCAGTCATGTCTTGGAACAACTGTTGGCGATGGGTGCCGATGTGTCGGCATTTATTCACTATAACGCATTGAATACGCGCGGACATATCGATTATTTACCCAAGCATGTGCAAAAGGAAATTCATTTCATCTACGGTGATTTGCGCGATGCGCATACGGTTCAAGCTGCGATTCAGGGCACTGACATCGTCTTGCACCTAGGCGCGTTGATTGCCATTCCATATTCTTATTTGAGCCCCACAGATGTGTTTCAAACCAATGTCCTTGGCACGCTCAATGTCGCTCAAGCTGCGTTGAAGGCTGGCGTGGAGCGGCTTGTTCATACGTCCACCAGTGAAACGTATGGCACAGCGCGCTACGTGCCGATGGACGAAGCGCATCCACTCCAGGGGCAGTCTCCGTATGCAGCCAGCAAAATTGGCGCGGACAAACTGGTCGAGAGCTTTTATCACGCTTATGACCTACCTGTCATCACCATTCGCCCGTTTAACGCATATGGCCCGCGGCAATCCATGCGAGCAGTCATTCCCACCATCATCAATCAGGCGCTTTACGGTGATGAGATTCGGCTCGGCAATTTGACACCGACACGGGATTTCACGTTCGTGGAGGACACCGCGCGCGCGTTTATTTGCGCGGCACAGTCGAAAAAAGGCATCGGCGACGTGTTTAATGCAGGGTCAGGGTATGAAATTTCGATTGGAGAGATTGCAAAACAGATTCGGGACATGGTCGGCCGGGAGGTCTCTTTGCCGATATCCAGCACAGATGCGCGCACGCGACCGGTAAACAGCGAAGTCAACCGACTGTTTTCTGACAGCGCAAAAGCGGCGCAAGTGTTAGCTTGGCAACCGCTTGTTTCATTGGAGGATGGTCTGGCAAAGACGATTGAGTGGATGAGACAGCATCGGTCGCTGTATCGCTTTGACGAGTACATCGTATGAGGAGGGATGACATGGATGCGGTCATTATGACTGGTGGCAAAGGCACTCGCTTGGCGCCTTATACACAAGTATTGCCAAAAGGCCTGATGCCGATTGGTGGAACACCCTTATTGGCGCACATCGTGCGGCAACTGCATCACTACGGGTTCACTTCGATCACGATGGCGTGCGGCTACTTGTCCAATTTGATTCAGGCCTACTTTATGGATGGATCAGATTGGGGGGTAGATATCCGCTACGTGACAGAAGCGAAGCCACTAGGAACAGTGGGCGCACTGAAACAAGTCGAAGGGCTGGATGATGGTTTTTTGGTTATCAACTGTGACGTGTTGACTTCACTCAATCTGCAGGAATTCGCTGAATTTCATCGGCAGCGCGGCAGTGTGCTGACCATTGCTTCACAGCAGAAAAGCATCAAGTCTTCGCTCGGTGTCCTGCACATCGATGGCGAAGAGGTGGTGGGATTCGAGGAGAAACCCAGTCATTCGGTACATGTCAGTATGGGCATTTACATGATGAGCACAAAGGTCATGGAGATGATTCCTGACAACCAATTTTTCGATGTGCCGGATTTGATTGCGGCGCTGCTTCGTGCGCGGCATCCGGTGCGCCATTTTGAAAATGACGCTTATTGGCTCGATGTCGGCACACCCAATGATTACTTCACAGCCTGTGAGCAGTATGAAGAGATGGCACCGCTTCTCCATCCAGGTGAAGCGTATGGACAGTGAACAAAAAGTGATTTTAGTCACCGGCGTCACCGGTTTTGTCGGTCAACAGATGGTGCAGCATTTGACGCAATTTTCATACGAGGTGGTGGGTGTGGCGCGTGCTGCAGCAGCACGGTTGCCTGCTGCGTTAAAGCGGAACTTGACTGAGTATATCTCCTGTGATTTCACGAATCAGGCGGCAGTGGATGCGTTGATTCGCGAAATCAGGCCGACCTATGTGCTTCATCTTGCAGGGCAGGCAAATGCGGCCAAGGCGTGGCAGGCACCCCTTGTCACTTGCGAAAGCAATGCCGCAGGGACGCTCAATCTGCTCGAAGCCATTCGCAAATACAGCTCGGCAACAAAGCGCATTGTCTCTGTGGGGTCAAGTCACGAATACACGCTGGTATCCAGTCCGCCAGCGTTGGTGGAAACCATGCCGACAGTGCCCGCAAGCCCATATGGCTGGAGCAAATTGCTCCAAACCACCATCTGCCAGATGTATGCAAAGTCGTTTGCTCTGCCAGTCATCGTCGCACGTACATTCAATCTGATTGGCCCTGGCGCGCGACAAGGGGTCTTTGGGCAACTCATCAATGATGTGGTGAAGTTGGAGAAAAATCATGCGCTCAAAAATGAAATTCAAATCGGCAACACCCAGATAGAGCGGGACTTTCTCGATGTTCGGGATGCTGTACGCGCTTTTTTGCTGCTTGCCATATCTGAACAACCTGCATCAGGGCAGGTATACAACGTCTGCAGCGGTCAGTCGCAATCGATTCAAACGCTGCTTGACTGCTTGCAACAAGCATCAAAACGCTCATTTCACACAGCGGTTAACGAGGTGTTTATTCGTCCGAACGAGCCGCAGACCATCGTCGGTGACCCAGGCCAATTGCAACAGGCCACTGGTTGGCAGCGGCAAATCAACTTGACAAGTTCCGTTTTAGACGCACTTCAATTTGCACGGTGCTTGAAATAGATAACCCGGATTGGCGCAACAAGCAAAGGAGGGCATATTTGTGCGCGTGATGACAATTGTGGGGACGAGGCCCGAATTGATTCGTTTGTCACTCATCATTGAGCAACTGGATCAACTGGCGTCACGTCACATTTTGGTGCACACAGGGCAAAATTTTGATCCGCGGCTGAAAGATGTCTTTTTTGATGAACTCGGTATCCGTCAGCCGGATCATGCGCTGCAGCACCAAGCAACCTCATTTGGCCAACAGATAGGGGCGATGTTCGGACAGGTGGAGCAGTTGATTCAGGCCGAACAACCTGATGCGATTCTCGTCTTGGGCGATACCAACAGTGCGTTGTGCGCGATTTTGGCTGCCCGGATGCATATCAAGGTCTACCACATGGAAGCCGGGAATCGTTGTTACGACTTGTCTGTGCCGGAGGAGACGAATCGGAAAATCATTGATGCCGTCTCCCATTTCAATTTGCCGTACACGCCTGGCAGTCGGGAGAATCTTTTGCGTGAAGGGATGCCGCCAGCGCGGATATGGGTGTCTGGCAATCCGATTTACGAGGTGCTCCAGCATTATCAAAGTCAAATCGCTGCCAGCCAAATTCACGACAAGCTGGGGATTGAAAAGAATCAGTATTTTCTCGTGACCGCGCACCGCGCGGAGAATGTGGATAACAAGGAGCGATTGAATGCCATCTCTGCTGCCTTGCAAAAAATTGCAGAGACATGGAATTTGCCGGTTGTCGTGAGTGTGCATCCTCGTACCAAAGCGCGATTGCAGCAGTTTGGCATCAAAGAAGCAAAGAATGTCCGGTTGATTGAGCCATTTGGCTTCTTTGATTTCGTCAAGCTACAACAGCATGCGCGCTGCGTTCTGACCGATAGCGGCACGGTGCAGGAGGAAAGCTGCATCTTTCACGTTCCGGCCGTGACCATACGCCAAAGCACAGAGCGGCCAGAGACGATTCTGTGCGGCAGCAACGTGCTGTCAGGGCTGACAAGCGCCCACATCGTCCAATCGACCGCACTTGCCCTGCAGGCAAAACGGGATTGGCCGCTGCCAGAGGGCTATGAAGACCCGCTGGTTTCTAGCAAAATCACAAAATTTATATTGGGAGGGCTCACATATGTTTGAGCAGCAGACATGCTTGATTACCGGTGGCACAGGGTCATGGGGCCATGAGTTGACGCGCAAGCTACTCAATTTGAGCCAGCCGCCCAAGGAAATTCGCATTTTCTCACGTAATGAGTACGCCCAAGTGCAGATGCAACGTGCGTTTCCCGCCGACGCGCCGCTTTCTTTTGTCATCGGGGACGTGCGCGACGGCAATGCGTTGATGGAAGCCTGTAAAGGTGTGGACTATGTCTTCCATCTAGCAGCGTTAAAACATGTGCCGATTTGTGAAAAGCAACCATTGGAAGCATTGAAGACCAACGTGACCGGCACCAAAAACGTGATTCAAGCGAGTATTGCCAACAAGGTCAAGAAAGTGATCGACGTATCGACTGATAAAGCGGTGGATCCCATCAACTTTTACGGCATGACCAAAGCGATCGGCGAGAAGCTGATTTTACATGCGAATCACGATAGCGAGTTCACCAAATTTGTCTGTATCCGCGGCGGCAATGTGTTGGGAACCAACGGCAGTGTCGTGCCGTTGTTCAAGCAGCAAATCCAGACGACAGGGCGACTGCAGTTGACGGACAGACGGATGACTCGCTTTTTCTTGACCGTTTCAGAAGCGATTGATTTGCTGCTGACTGCAGCAGAGGTCGCCCTGGGCGGCGAGACCTTCGTCATGAAGATGAAATCGTGCAAGATTGAGGACTTGGCGAATGTGATGGCCAAACAGCTCAGTCAGAAAAGGGTGCCGATTACGGAAATCGGCGTGCGGCCTGGCGAGAAATTGCATGAGGTGTTGGTCTCCCGCCAAGAGGCGCTGCACACTTACGTCTATAGTGACCAGTACTATGTCATTCTGCCGACACATGGATTTGAAGATTTGCAGGAAGTGTACCGCCATTACCAACCGGCGACATTTGTCGAGTACGACTCGAATGCTGGGCTGCTCAAAAAGCCAGCGATTGAAGCCATGCTGCGAACAGGTGGTTTTCTCTCATGAAGGTGCTGGTGCTCGGCGGCGAAGGCATGGCAGGACACGTCATCGTGGATTATGTGTGTGAAACGCGCGAGCATGTGGACCTCGTCTACACCGTTCGCGGTCAACCGCGTGACAGCCGGGCGCGGACGTTGAACGGGATCGACAAAACAGCTGTTTACGATTGCCTCCGCGCTTGTCAACCGGACGTCATCATCAATGCGGTGGGCATGCTAAATGATCATGCGGCACAACAACTGACCGATGCGATTTACGTCAACAGTCTGTTGCCGCACTGGTTGGCTGATTATGGCGATATGCATGGCGCGCGTGTCATTCATATCAGCACAGATTGCGTGTTTTCGGGAAACGAAGGCCACTACAGCGAAACGGCAGTGAAGGATGGGACAAGCGCCTATGCCAAGACTAAAAGCCTTGGCGAATTTGTCCGCCAAAACCACTTGGTGATTCGCACTTCGATTGTGGGGCCGGAGCTTAAGCGCAACGGCATTGGGTTATTCCATTGGCTGATGCGGCAAACCGGGACCATACAGGGGTTCCGACGCGTATTTTGGAACGGTGTGACGACTTTGACGTTGGCGCGGATCATTGAACAGGAATTGCAAAGCGACTTAAGTGGTCTCGTGCATCTGACAGGCACATCAGCGGTTTCCAAGTATGATCTCCTTTGCGTGATGGCCTCCGTGTTTGAAAAAGACGATGTGGCCATTCAACCGACGGATGAGGTCTTCTCTGATAAAACGCTTGTCAACACACGCGCGGATTTTGCGCCAGTCGTGCAGGATTATCCAGCGATGTTTCAAGACCTGCGGCAATGGATGAGACAGCATCAGGCGCGCTATCAGGCATTGTACCGCTTTTGAACAGTGATGGGATGTCGTGTTAGCGACATGCGAGTCTATGGTTTGTTCCAAGATGATATGCTCCCCTCACAGTAGACAGTTGTTATGAATGAAAAAACTGCTACTGAAAGGGGAGCATACGATTTGAAACAGTCCCTCTTTTCCGATGCGACAGGCGTTGCAACGTCCTAGATACCGTCACTGACACATGTCTGCCCAAACATTCTCCATGATTTACATTATTCCGTTGTATTGAACTGGATTGTGCCGCTTTTGGTCAAGTGCCAAAAGGCAATCACCGAGGGCTGTTTCGGAATAAATGTGCAGATAGCCAAGAGAATCCAAGGCGTTATTCAGACACAGTCCTAGGCGAATTTACGAACCGAGACATTTTGCAAATGGCAGTTACTTCAGCCAACTGTTGACCAGTGATTGATTCTGTTGCAACCACTTGTTTGCACCCTGCTGTTTGTCGCTTGCTGCATTGACATCTTCTTCAAGCGCGCTCAATTGTGTCGCATTCAATTTGAAGTTTTGCAGCCATTTCGTCACTTGCGGGTTTGCGTTTGCCCAATTACCATTCGCTTCAATATGAATGGAATCGTCGGACGCAAGGATTTTATCCGGATCTTTGATGTACTTGAGGTGATACTTCGTAAACGCCCAGTGTGGCGTCCACATCACAACAGCCACTGGTTTGTGCTGTTGGTATGCGCGTTCCAACGATGTGAGCATGGCCGTGGTACTGCTGCTCTGCAGGTGCATATTGGTGACCCCATAGTCTTGCAACCACTTTTGCGCCGCTGTCATCTCCTCTGACCCCGCTTCAATCCCAACGACCGTATTGCCGAATTCACTCGCGTACTTCTGCAAATCCTGCGGTGTGTTCACATTCTTCATATACTGGGGAACCGCGATGCCCTGACTGGAAGAGCCAGTGTACCAAACGCCTAAATCTTTCAGCTTGGCTTTATATTTGTTGACGAAAATACTATCACTGGGTATCCATGTGTCCATGAAGAAATCCAGATTATTCGGGTTTGACAATCCGAGAAATAAAGGTCCGGGATCCAATTCTTTGAGCGAGACGTGATAACCTTTGTTTTCGAGGATTTGCTTCCAAAGGTAAGTGATTGCGACATCTTCTGTCCAACCGAGCCAGCCGATGGTGATGTTTTTTGAAGCCTTGGCGCCCCCTGTAGCATTGCTGGTGTTCTGGCTGTTTGACGCCCCGCATCCAGTGATTGCTGCGCCTGCAAGCGCAACGGATGAAACGGCCAGCGCCAGTTTTTTTACACTCAAATAACCATCTCCTTTAGATAATGTGCCTCTTAAGGATAACGAAGAATCTGATTTAATACAAATTTGCGACGCTTATATGGCGGGATCGTTCGATCCGCCCTCGGCTCATTTTTGGAGCAACTTTTCAGCCAAAGGTGTGTAATTCGATGCGCTTCCACGTAAAATTGAGGTAGACCACCATGCTTGATGTGTCTGCGCCGAGAAACGCGATTTCAATGGAGGATGTGGGAGTTTGCCTGACTCAGATATGTCAAAATACGAGAAGAAGATTTTGGTTCGCAATCTTCGCATGGAAGACATCGATGAATTGATGGAACTCTGGAAACGATGCTTTCCGAACATGCAACCCTGGAAGCGATCCCAATTGGAGAGCCATATTAATATTTTTCCAGAAGGGCAGTTCTGTGTTGAGTTCGAAGATAAAATCGTCGGATCTTGTTCCAGCCTGATTGTGAACTTTGATGAGTATGATGACCAACATACGTGGGACGTCATTACCGATAATGGCTACATCACGAACCATGATCCCGACGGGTTTAATCTCTATGGCATCGAAGTCATGGTGGATCCCGAATACAGGCGCATGAAAATTGGCCACCGCCTCTATGAGGCCCGCAAGGAATTGGCGCGACGGCTCAATTTGCGCAGCATCATCATCGGCGGCCGCATCCCGAATTACCACAAGTATCGTTCGGAGATGACACCGCGCGCCTATGTGGATGAGGTCGAAAAACACAATATCTATGATCCAGTGTTGTCCTTTCAACTGCTGGAGGGCTTTACAATCAAGCGGGTAAACGCCCGTTATTTGCCTGACGATGCGGCGTCTGCCTCCTTTGCGACGTTGATGGAATGGAATAACATCGACTACCGTCCCAAATCCCGTCGTGTGTACCGAGCTGCTTTTCCCGTTCGCATATGTACGGTGCAATACATGATGAAAAAAATTGACTCATTTGCCGAATTTGCGCGACAGGTAGAGTACTATGTAGATGTCGCCGCCGACTTTGGCTCGGATTTTGCGCTTTTTCCCGAGATTTTTACGACGCAGCTCATGTCTTTCCTCGAGGAGAAGCGGCCAGATGAAGCCGTTCGCCGTTTGGCGACCTACACGGAGCAGTACATAGAGCTATTTACGGAGTTGGCCGTGCGCTACAATGTCAATATCGTCGGCGGATCGCACTTTGTCGAGGAGCAGGGGGACATCTTTAATGTGGCCTACCTGTTTCGGCGCGATGGGACGATTGAAAAACAGTATAAAATTCACGCCACGCCCAATGAACGCAAATGGTGGGGCATTGCGGAAGGCAACGAGGTCCACGTATTTGACACGGACTGCGGCAAAATTGCCATTCAAATTTGCTACGACATCGAGTTCCCCGAATTGGCGCGCATTGCCGTGGATCAAGGCGCAAATATCATCTTCACTCCGTTTTGCACCGAAGACAGGCAAGGCTACTTGCGCGTGCGTTATTGCGCACAGGCTCGCGCCATTGAAAATCAGGTTTACACGGTCATCGCCGGGACGGTTGGCAACTTGACACACGTGGAGAATATGGATATCCAATATGCCCAATCAGGAATTTTTGCGCCATCCGACTTTGCCTTCGCGCGTGACGGCATCGTGGGCGAGTGTGATGCGAACGTGGAAACGGTCGTGGTGGGGGATGTGGACTTGGAAATTTTGCGCAGATCGCGCAATTCCGGCTCTGTGCGCCAACTGCGCGACCGACGACGCGATTTGTATGAAGTGAAGCTGAAAAATCTCAAATTGGAATAAAATATCATGTAAGATGATGGAGCAAAGGAGCGGATTTACGATGTTGATCACCACGACAGAAGCGGTAGCTGGCCATCAGGTGGATAGAGTGCTTGGACAGGTCTTTGGCGTCACTGTGCGCAGCCGCGGGTTTGGGGGCAATCTCACGGCGGCGTTTCGCAGTCTCGCCGGAGGGGAAATTCACGAGTACACGGAGATGCTGGAAGATGCGCGCAAGGCAGCGATTGACAGAATGGTCGCGAATGCGCAGGCGATGGGGGCAAATGCCGTTATCATGATGCGCTTTGACTCCAGCGAGCTCGGTCAGTCGATGTCGGAAGTGGTGGCGTACGGCACTGCGGTCGTGATTCACAAGGCGAATGCGTGATGCACTGGCTTTACTTCGTGGTTGAAATCTGCGTAGTGATGGTGGCAGTCGGGACGACCTTGTTTGTACGACAAAGGCGGCGTCAACGCATGCATGACACTGACAGCCCACCGCCTGGGTTTGTGCTGACGGATGAAGTGAATATTGACCCCACGACAGGCATTCGCCAGCGCGTTTGGTACAATCCAGCCACAGGGGAACGCGTATACGTGCGGGAGCGGTGAATACGCCAGTCGCTAAAGCTACGGGTTTACGGCGCATCCGATAAGCAATCAAATGAGGCTGGGATGCGCCTTCATTCACCCTAAAAACGCCGACCTAATCAGTAGGATTTTCAGGCATGCGCGCTAAAATCGCCTGCATCGTGAACGAAACACACGAAATCGTCGGCGAGCTGACTTCCTGTGTTTCGGGGTATACGTTGTGCAGGCGAAATTGCTGATTGTCCAAAAGGTATTGTTCCAACAGGCGGTTGGCTGCATCGACAATCCAGTATTCCCCGACGCCGTAGTGTGCATAGAGTTCCATCTTTTTCCCTCTGTCCCGTTTGGCTGTGGTTGGGGACAGGATCTCGACAACCAAATCGGGCGGGCCTTCAATGCCTCGTTGTGTAATGATTTGTGTGCGATTTCGGTGAACTGATATGAACGAGGCCGTCAACCGCCACTCGTTTTTCTCTTGTCAAGAGACCATGGAGTTAAATGCCTGGCCCGAAGGCAAGGTTCGTCGACGGTTGGCAGTCTGATATACGCGGGTTGGATACCGCAGGTCTTACCTCCG
>NZ_JBHUCX010000043.1:51624-70676 GCF_042678105.1 Alicyclobacillus fodiniaquatilis | reverse complement strand
CTCCCACATCCTGCACTTTCATCCTGCCACAAACAGGTCTGCGATGGAACCAATTTGAGAACCAACAACAATCCCAAGAAACGCCGAAACAATAACGACTATCCTGCCGCCTTTTTGAATAAACTTTCTGGTCCTTTCTTGCTCTGACTCAATTCGAGTTAGGTGCCAATAAAGGATACCGAATAATGTCGCAACGACTACTCCAAGTAATACAAGACCATAATGACCTTCGAACCATGTCCATAATGACGGCAACTTTAATCCAAAATGCCACGGATTATTAGCTGGAGGCGGTTGAGATGCGTGTCCTCCTGAATGAGAAGTGCTGGCATTGTTACCGATAGATTTACTAGAAATTGAGCCTGACATAATACTTTTCCTCCCTTCCATCCGCCCCGAAAAAATTGGTCATGTGGGCGAATTTCTACAAAAATGGCCCACATGACACGGCCGATATGAAAGGTTATTGGGCTTGTCCGGATACTAAAGGTATGGTTTTAATGATTCACCACTTTATAATCTCCCTTTTCTATCCAACAAGAATTAATTTTATTTCCATTCTCAATTCTAACATTTCCATTTTTATCAACCTCGGCTACTTGAAAGGTTCTCCCAATTGATTCGGCGTACCAAACCATTTCATTATACGCGCTAATAACTTCTATTTTCATGTTATCGTTCTGTTGCTTCCTGTTGTTTACTTCACGCATGGCGCCGACCTCCTTGGATTGGTTCGAATGGTTTTGCTCCCACTTCTCCTTGCTGAACCGGAACGAGAGCGCTCATGAGGTACTTGTGGAGTTCCCCATCGTAAACTCTGTTCAAAAATCCGCCAGGAAGCTTGGTTGCCACCATACGATCCAAGGTGTCTGTAATCTTCAACTCCTCGTCGGAGTACTCCATGATGAAGTTTACCAACTGGGACTTGTCCATCAAGAAACTGTCTGATTGAGTGTAACCTATATAGAACTGCACTCCAACGTCCAATCTCTCCATCTCATTGCCACAAGCGCAGAAGACGTGTTCCTGTACCTCGACCCGTTCGGTTTTTTCCGCACATTCAGGGCAGAAATACACACCAAGTCCAAGGTCTCCAGGCGTTGGGAATACGTACACTTCATTACCGGCTGCATCAAAGATTCTCGCATCGTCCGTTTGACTGTCAAATCGTTCATCACATTGCGTCATCATGTTGAGGACAAGAGACTTTAGATTTGACCCAAGACTAACAGTGGTGATGATGCCTCCATCGGCAAAAACTGCAACGAACAGCTGATTCTGTTGATTCATGTAAAGCACCTCCATAGGGTTCAATGTTGCAATCTCCCTATGGCCCACGCCAGGGATTGCTTGTTACTCCCGGCGCGGGATGGGTGTATTCAGTCACTTATCGCCGTTGCGACAAACCTGAATTAATGCTACCTTCGACACTTTCCATTCCTATCACGTTTCATTCGCTTATGACAACAATTTCAATATCAGAACGCAGCGGGCAATCGGGTTCGCCTTCTTGAGTAGTGGTATGCAAACGTCCATCAACATCTGCATAGATACGTTTGTTTTCTACATTCTTATAGAGCTTTCGTCCCCAATAGTCTTCACCGATGTATCTAACTTCGATTGTATTTGCCATTTATATTGCCTCCACGAATTCGATATTTCATTCTGGATATGTTGCAATCCCCCTATTGCCCGAGTCATGTGATTGCTTGATACTCCCGGCACGGGATCGGTGTGTGGTTAATTTTAGTTCGCTAAAGCATAACGAACTTCTGGTACATCCTCACAATCTGCGAAGTAGTCGATTGGAACAAGGAACATTCCCTTGATGATGATGTAACCGTGATCCTCAACAGCTTCACACATGATCATTCCAGGATGATATTTCGTCTGGTATCCTTCGTTTGCATATAACGAGTCAAGTTCAACTCGGAACTTTCCTGATTGAAACTCTTGGCGTTTAGATGCAAACAATGAATCTTTCGTCCCTTCTCGCCCCCATTTCACGGAGGGGCGAATTAATAACCCCACCGTGCCGGGAGTGAAAAAGTGAACTCAGTATGTGGTCGCGAATCTACTAAA
Organism: Alicyclobacillus fodiniaquatilis; assembly: GCF_042678105.1. Lineage (NCBI taxonomy): Bacteria > Bacillati > Bacillota > Bacilli > Caryophanales > Alicyclobacillaceae > Alicyclobacillus > Alicyclobacillus fodiniaquatilis. The sequence goes on along the minus strand of NZ_JBHUCX010000043.1, from coordinate 68,594 downwards.
TTCGGACTTGAATCTGTTGAACCCTTCGGGTGTGATTATTGGAATACCGAAGGTGTTGTTGGCAGGATTAGCCCAAAAATTATTATGGGTGAGAACGTCAAATGACTCAGTTTCATACTTTTCCAAGTCACGTACAAGTTCTGCCTCTTGATACCAAGAAACGGTTAAAGACTCGAACTTTACGAGCTCACCAGTGTCAGGATTGAGTTTATATAATGCGTACTCCTGCAGTGAGTCTTCGCTTGAGGACACATTTAGAGCCAGAAGTGTTTCCGCAATCTCGAAATACTGATAAGGAATCCATGTATGTTGAGTTAAATCCTTTGCAGCTTCGAGAATTGTCTTTTTCACTAGAAGTTCCCCTTTCAACGCTCCCCTTCGCACGATGGGAGGCGTTTAACAACATCCCATCGTGCAGGGAACACATTGGTATGGAAACTGATTAACTCGCTTTAATGCGCTTAGAATCCTTCATAAACATTACGGACATCGCCAACTCCCAATCCTCCGCGAGCTCCTTTTTGATTCGATCTCTTTTGTCAATCCACCAAGAGGCAGACGGATAGAAGCTCACGATTCCAAATAACGCGCGGTCAAGATTTACTCTGAGTTTCTCGATCAAATCCGTGTTTAGTTCGTTCCAATTGCTAGGCCTAAGAACCTCATCAATTCTTTCTTGCATAGAAGCAATGTAGCGGGCACGGATATCCGTTGCCCACTCCACTTGTTTGTCGTTCCCTTGCAGTTTTACAAGGGTTACTTCCATTACTGCCTAACCTCCTAAGCTATTGACACTTCGTGCAACATTGATATCGCCGGGTGACTTGAAACGTATCCCCTAAGCGCGTCAAACATGGTTCGACTGTTAAGGATGGTTCCATCCGACAATAACGTGTACAGATACATGAGCACGCTTGTTGCAGCCAAGATGTTAGTCATATGGCGTTGAGGGTTACTTACCACAACTTCCCCACAACTAACCTCTGTCGGCAACTGGTCCTCTTCGATAAGGTTAGGGAATACGTCACCAGGGAAAGGGAGTTTTGTTTGACCGTTCACGCGTACGCCGGCCACAACTTGTCCGTCCCATCCTGAGTCTTTAATTTTCTTCAGCTGATACCGGTCGATATGTTCTGGGTTCTGTGGCATATTTACACCACTGTTACCCGAGTCGATGTACACAACGTTGCGCAACTTACCTAGAAGGTTATGAAGCACAAGACGTGTCGACCCATTATCAACACAGCCAACCACAATTAGATTGTCTCTCTGCGCACCTAGTTCCTCTAAACGAGTCTCGTAGGTGATATATGACGGGTAAGCTGCTACGTCTATGCCATATGCCCGACTGTATCTCTCAGCCAAAACACTAGCTTTTTTCTTGCCAATGTCTTGTGGGAGAAACTGTTGCCTAAGTAGATTTTTCTGCTCAATTTCGTCCCCGTCGATGAGTAGAACTCTTGGCACGTTATTTCGTCCGCGTTCAACCTTTAATCCATACAGAAGACGTGCTACTTGGCCGATCACATAACCTCCTGTACCGCCAACCCCTACTATTATCAGTTGAGCCCTTTGTTGGTCGATTACACGAACTGGTGTTATTTCCATAGAGTATTTACCTCCAAGTTAAGATTTCCGGAGATCAAATCCGTGGGGTTTGACTCCACAAAATGACCTCCACATGAATATCTGAGCCGAAAGTCCGGTAATTCCCGTTCACAGTGTCCAACAACCGCATAAAACCCTGTTCGGATTTCATCAGCATCATCGGTCTGCGAGAAAAATGCCGGCATCGTATTGTGTGAGTGGATATGAAGAACGATAAAATGTTCGTCAGTTTCCATGAATGGCTCGCCTTCGACACTCACCTTTGTCTTCACTTGATTGGGCCAATGAACGAAGTAACCGTAAAATGGTTTCCAAATTATGTAGGCAAGGTGTTCTACAGTGGTATCCCCTTTGAATACATCTAGGACTTCTTTAATGGCAGACAACGGAATCCGTGGTACAAACAACTCGTTTAATTCAAAGTGTCTGGTACCTTGGCCCTGTAGAGGTGCAGTAAATACACCTGTATGGGTACGACGGATTTCATATATTGTTCCATCTTCTGTGTCCAGATAGTTGTACACCGTAAGTGACTTTTTTGGATGCTCAGTAAGAATTGGAGCTGCGCCCTTCTTGTGACCTTTTAACACAGGAATGATGTGGCCCTTTTCCTTGTCGTACACCATTTCCACACGGTCTTTTCCAAGTTCCGGAAACTCAACCCATTCATCAATGGTGTTTACCAATTTGGGATCTCCGGTTCCTTCTGCTATTTCGACTTCTTCGTAGTGATATTGAAAGCCCTCTTCAAGCATCTGCCTAATTTGCTCCAGCTTTAGAGTCCGATCATCTATGACGTATTTATGTCCGGCATAATAGATAATGCGCGTCTTGTCGTACACATCGGGTTCTTGCTCTACAGGTTTCGAGGGTGTAGAAGCTTTGCTAACCGCCTTTTTGTTCTTGGCATTATTAGCTGTTGCTTCATCTTCTACTTGCAATTCGAATCCATCTACACCTGCAAACAAATCCATCTGTCCCTTGATTTCGGTCGTTGTCATAATAGGATCTCTCCTTAGAGTTTTTTAGTGTTGGTGGAATTGCTCAACGGTCTTATTGAGCGGGATCAGCCACTCCGTGGGTACTTCACCACGTTCAGCGACTGCAGCTAGAAAACTTTCGTAACTCGTGTATTCCGAGTTGTGGGATTTGCCCAGACCAAAAAGGTCTTTGTTGTTTGTTGTTTGAAGGAATCCAAATATGCCTTTCTCAATTACTTGGTGCAACTCACATTGGAAGTTCGTTGCTGTCCAACAAACCCGTGCATCACCATAAACATTTGAAAAAGGCCAACGATAAAGTGGTGTGCTGGGCGTGACCGTTTTTTGGTCCGTAATAGCAAGTCGGAATTCGCGTACGAATTTGTCTTGCGTTCGGTATCGTATTTGATAAACCATCGTAGGTACTTGGATGAGATAGGACGCATCCTCATAAAGAAAGGGATACTCCATGCTCGGTACCCACCCCGTGACGATGACATCGAAATTGTCTGGGGTTTCAATCGTATCTACCAAAAGTGTTCCCTCTGGAAGTGCAGGGATTTGATTGTGGCGAACCTCAACCTTGTCCAGTTGTCTTACGGTAGTGGAACTATCCAATAGCCTTAGTAATTGGGTGACACTTACCGTTTTGTAATGCGACACTCCGTTTTCGCGGATCTCAAGCTGCGGTAGCTGACCCGGGCTCATTCTGAACAGGATTTCCTGACCGGAATGCCCGCCAACTGTCTGCTCTACTACAGTGGTCATAAAACTCCATAACCTCCCATGCTCGGAGAAGAATTTCCCAAGCCTCTAGTACTGCTGATACGTCAAGTTCATCGAGCAGCCACGTAAAGTGTTCCTGCCCCATCGATTCATCTCGGACAAAAACGGCATGAGGTTTCATCCACTTAATGAAGTGACGCCATACCGCTGTATCCTTTTGTTCACCAATTAAAGTGATTGCAAAGACTGATTCATACTCGAGATTCGCATCATCGGGGTCGAGTGGGTTACCTGAATCAAAATAGATAAGGTTTGCCCATTCTTCCTCGTCATGAGGAGTCACGACTGTAAAAGAACCTTTAAGGTTGGGGGCGATGATCGATAGAATGGATTCGAGCTGCATTTCATACATGTCGTCTCCGAAACCACCGTTGTAATCGATGCCATATGGCCAAGAGATTTCTTGATTGTATTGTTGAGGGGTTAGACCCGTTCTAATAACGAGGTCTCTGAGGAATTCTAAGTGGCACAGACTGAGTGCGTAGTTTTCGTAGTCTTCGCTGTTCATCTCAAATGAACACCTCCCCCATGGAAGAATCGCATTGAGCTTCTAGTCGATAGATTTTACCGACCAGTTCATCCCATGCTTCTGTATCCACCATGAAGTGCGCTTGTTCGACGAACGGGCTGCTAGACTCGCTATCATCTGGGTCCCGAATCAATTCCCAAGCAGTTGCAATTGTGTTGTCCGTTAAGGCCACAAGTGCATCAAACGGAAAGTCTTGATTCTGGATTCTTTCGAGAAGATCCATACCGTCCTTTATCCGTTTATGCTCGGAATCGCTGTCAACGCTGTCAGGGAGCGAACACAAATCATTGTGAAATGCATCCCAATCAAATACTACGTGCTTCTCAACGTCAGGAGTCACCACTTTAAGATCACCTTCCCATTTACGTAAAGGTTCTTAAAGACGTTTCTCCGATACCATTGAGACTTAATGATTTCCAATTGGCTTGCTGTTAGCATTGGTTCGTTCCCCTTTTACCTTCCCGCTTAGCACGAGGGAAGGTGATTCTTTCCCCTCGTGCAGGGGTACAGCAAAAGATGATTGGTTTTACACAGCTGTGTTATCGTGCTGCGTGCTTTTCAAGTTCCTTGAGTCTGTGTTCAATGGCTTCCTTGAACACGGCTGACGTACCTTTGCGATATGAACCGAAGAAAAGAACGCAAAGAGATATGCCGGCAAATACGCCAAGAAGAGGAGCAATCAAATTGACATGTCCAAGTTGATGAATATTATTCAAGACGAAAGTGAAGCAGGCCGTGAACAATGGAAAAGCAACTTGTGCAAACTTGATGGTTGTTTCCCAACTCTCTATCGAGAAAATGGATTTGTGTAGGAACAGTCGTAGCGTGTCCACATCGGTGAACTTGGCAAAGTTTTCATCAACCTCGTTCTTCCGAGTAGATACAACACTGTAGTGCTTCGACAATATTTCCTTAGTATTGATTGCTGGCATTAGCTGTCTAATAGCTTTGCCCACTCTTGAAAACGGCTTTTGCTTCATGTTGACCCACTCCCTTCAAGTTACCCCTTAACACAGAGTGAAATAGTATTAGGGGTATGTAGTGTAGAGATTCTTGTGGAAAACAATAAAAAAACCACAACGACAAAATGACCTTCAAGAACGTCGATTTACGAACGTCTGAACGTCAAACGGTTGTGGTTCATCACGGATAATCCGTGTTTTTATTGATTTTCCAGTGTTAGTGCTTGATGCTTTTCCTAAGTTCTCGTTGGTCTGTTTGACCCCGAGGATGGTTGGTGCCCGTGTCTCCTTTGCACGTGTACGCTTTTAATTACGTGTACAACTTCGGCGCAAAGGATAAGCCATATGGCAAGGGTTTGAAACGGGTGTTGCGGTGATACTTGGTATTGCTGTGTTGCATGTTGAACGTCTGTTTGCTTGCCCAATGGCACTCGGTACGAGATGAGCAAACTCAATGTCGCTTGTCTGGTACAGACTAATAACGCGATCATTGGGGTTGGGGTGTTTATGGAATAATAATATACTAGGCAATCATTTCTTTCAATGGTACTTACTTTTTTGGCTCAAAAGTATAAACAGCAAATCACGTGGCTATACTTGATTTTGTGAGAGGATGAATTCTGTAGGCGCCGACGGATAGTAATCCTGTTATTCTCATACCGAATGAGCCTAGTCCTAGGTGGCTCTGAATCCGAAATGTGTAAAAGGCCAGTACATATAGGGTTTTGACTAGGGGGTAGCTACCCCTGGTCTATTCGTGTTGTTTCAGACAAAGTAGGAAGAAATCGACTATTATAGCCAGTATATAATTTATTTATCATATAACTAATGAACGAAATGCCACAGTTTTACGTAAAAAGAAGGACCCCCGCACGGCGAGAGTCCATCTTGTATTAGAGAGCAAAACCGAGCTGATTTTCGGTTACGTTGTATTTCCGTTTGGCTTTAACAACAAGCCCCATTTGTGACCGCATTTCACCAACAGTGATAAGCGGGGCGGGTTCGTTGGAAGAGTCAGATGCTTTACCCTTACAAGCAGACAGCACATCGTCGCTGAACAACAGCAATGCTTGTGAAGCAGTATCTTGGGAAACGCGCTCTGCTCGACCAGGAAGAGCCACGATGGTCGGAGATTCTGGTGTTGCTTCAACCGGTTCTTCGGAAGGCATTTCCACGCCAGCAATTCGGCAGGTTTCCGCTGCTAACCGCTTCATGGCAAGGCCAATTTCTTCTTTGAACAGTTGTTCCTCAAGTGTAACCACGCCTTGAGGAATATCCTTGTCTGCAAGTGATTGCCACTTCGCCGCAAGGTCCTCTACATCGCCCAGGCACGCAGCGATTGAGAAGGTTGAACTTGACTTGTCATCGAGCTCCGCGAAGGTAGCCACATCGCTACGATCAAGCCGACCCTCTAGCAGCATTGAGTGACTTCTCTTCTTAAGGAACCGCTTGAACTGAACCATTTCATATGATCCTGAGTAGACATGGTAGAAAACTTTGCAAGCTCTGTGTTGCCCGATTCTCCAACTACGCCTGCTAGATTGCCTAAGAGTTGCCACTTCATCCGTAAATTGGAAAAATATCAATGTTGGGAAGGAGAGCAAATCTAGGCCAACTTCAACCAGCTTAGCATTACAGACAACAACCTGAACATTCTTCTCTACTACGTCCTCTAACCATTCAACACGATCCTCAGGACTTACGGTAGCTTCGAGAGTTTTGACCCGTATCCCCTCTTCTTTGAGAATGTTGAAGATACGTCGGTCTTGCTCTGCGTCACCACTGTAGCGAACGTAAACTACGCAACGACGACCTTGTTCAAGTTCCGATTGGACTTGTTTTATCAGCGCAGTCTCCTTAGCTGACCTTTGACTAGAGTCGTTTGGTGCGTAGAAGCTAACCAGATCATCCCCAATTGCTACGTGCATATCCTTATGGGGCTGATTCGCGGCATTTACCACGGACGGAATAAATTTAGCAAATGCTCCGGTGTTACCCTTCGCATACTCTTGTTTCATTGCTCCTTCTAACTGTCCGTGGAACATGTTGTACGTACTTCGGTGGTCGTCCTCCATCTCGTGGAAAATGGGTTGCTCAGTCAATTCGACGAGAGGAAGTCCCAAATCTCCTAGTTCTAGGAACGTACACTTGTCAGCAAGGTAATTGACGAATAACTTCGGTGAAAGACCAGGAATCTCACGTGGAGGATTCTTGATGACCTTCCGATTTGTAGAACCACCCGCGGCAATAACATCGTCCTTAGAGAATCTTGTCTTCGTCTCTAGAGTTCCATATAGGCTCACGAATTTATTGCAGGCTTTATGGTCAAATCCTTCCTGCTTCATTTGTTGAGGTGCGAGACGCCACAGCAGATGGTATAGGCTACTGGCTTTTCCATCGGAAAGTGTTCCGGTCAAACCTAGAACCTTATTTGCTGTTCCTACCAATGCTCCCATTGCCTCGCCTTGCCCGCTGTTAGATTTATATTGGTGCAATTCATCTACAACTAGCAAGTCGAAATGGTTGCGAACATATTTTTTGAGGAACCATGCCGGTTGCAGACGTCGACGTTTTAACTGCTTAACGTTTTCTCGTTCCGGTACCACAAAGCGCATGAGATTGTGTCCGCACGCTGTGCAATGGCATTCGGTTACAGAATCACGCCACATAATCTGCTTACCATTCATACGGGTTGCCAAATCGTCAAACCCAAGCTTCAACTCTTTGATTTTATCAGCTTCTGTTTCCGCAGCCCGCGCCGCTTTCTCAGCAGCTTTTGTCTGCTTAATTTGAATCGCGCCACAGTCAGGACATGTGAACACATCCTTGATTAAGTGGGCCGACTTGGTAATGTATCCATCATGTTTTGGATGTTCTTTTTGGAATTCGGCATCGAACACCTTTTCTGCAAAAACCACCTGTTCGTGGTATTGCAGTGCAGGTACTTTCGGCATTCCAAGCTTTGCAGTATCTCGGCTCAACAATACAAACTCAATAGGAGCCTTCTTGTTGTTCCGAACCGTCTGTTCTCGGTAACGCACGGCCGAGTGCCAATCTTCCAAAACGGTCACTTTTACACCAGGAAGCGTCTTGCCGATTTCATCTCGAATCCATTTCGGGATGGTGATACCTGGTACTAGCATCAAACAAGCGAATCCATTATTACTCTTCTTCGCTAGGCTGTTTGCTACGCCTAGTGCTGTTATGCTTTTTCCTGTTCCCATATCGCTAGAACAGATAACGCCTTTTTGTTCTTGCATTACATTGACTATAGCTTGAATCGTGTGAGCTTGAGCAGGGAATGGAATACGTCCCATTTTCGCAATCTCAGGGTCAATCGGCCGATCCAAGTCATGTGCCGGTGTAGCCAAATCTTCAATCGCCACGGCCAAATGAGGCGCGTACGTTTGAAGGTAGTCTATTACCTTTACTTGACCCTCTTCGTTAGGCACAAGCGCTTCTGAAAGCTGTGGAGCATCGGTAACACCTTCGGGAAGAAGGATACGATTGGATGCGAGCAATGAACTTAATACGTCTTTTGCGGCATCCTCAGTAAGGGATTCTTTCATCTCGAACGCCTTAACGTCCTGCCAGAAAGGGACTTCTTCATCCACCCAAACCTTTAACTCACCGATATACCCTTGGTTTTTGCATTCTGACCACAGTTCACTCTTCCATTCTGGAACGTATGGAAGGTTGAAATCAGTGCTGAATCTTTGAAGGAAAAGGTCTTCAATATTTCCCCCATCAGGAATGATGAGTATCCGTGACTGGCCCTCTAGAAGTCTGTCATCTACGGCCGACTTATGAATCACAATCGTGTGGTTCAGCTTATCGATCGGACGAGATATCAGACGATACATATACCTTTTGGACAACAGCCTCTTTTCAGAACTCCATGCCTTAGAATCCCTGTACAAATCGGTTTTTTCGCCTTTTACAATGCGCGCTGCTACAGCTCGCGCAGAAGTATCAGCATCAATTAAACCGACTGCAATCAAGTCCTCCGTGTTGTAGTCCACAAATCTAGTAATCAGCATGTGTACGTGTGAACTCATCCAGTTCTTGTCGTCACGGTATTTTAATACTTTCATGTAGGTGCCCCGCACATTCCAACTAACCGAGAGCGTCTGCCCCGGTAAAGTTGCTGCCGGGGCTTCGCCTCCCTTATGTTAAATTGTTTGGTTGACTTACATTAAGTCTAGTATTGTTCCATCTTGCTCAATGGTTCGAACGGCTGTAACGTACTTCTCGCTTTCAATCACGATGACGTCCCCATTATCGGCAGTCGTTGTTTCTGTTTCAGTCACCTTTCTTGTGATGCCGACAACCATGTGCCGATTATCACCAACCCCCACCGATCCGTTAAGCGCTCCCGCGGCAATGAGTGTCGCCATATGAGTGCGACGAAATGGCAACGGGGGTCGAGAAAGGTTCGTGATTGCCACGGTGGAATTCAACATGTTAGTCGCAATTTTGAAGGCATCTGATGTTGCTAGGTCTTTAATCATTTCTTCCTTATCGAGTAAATACCCGCGGAACTTGATAGGTTTCATCTCTTCTAAGAAAGGAACGGACCAAACTCGATCATCGTCTTCATCATCCAGGTATGGCATTGGTGCTTCTAAATCCAACCCATACGTAAGAAATTGCTTTGCTAGTTTCTTTTCCTCGTCGTTGAAACGTTTGACTGAGCCTGCTCTGCGACGACCAAAAACAACGACTTGCTTATAGACGCTGTATTCTTCGTCATCAAACCGGTACACAGCTAAATCACTGTAGCGGTTGAACAAAGCTTGAACCATTGACTGTTTCAGTGTGTAACGCGGAATAACGAACACCAGTATTCCGTCTGCAGCCATGACCTTGGACAAATCTCTCAGGAAGATTAACTCCTTGCGATTTGCTTCACCCTCTTGCCCAGAATTGGAGTCGTAAGGTGGATTGAGGAACATAATCTGCATACTTTGTGGTTCGACTCGCGCTACTTCATAGGCGCATTGAACAACTTTGGTGAGTTTCTGTCCTGCTTCTTCGGCCCGGTGACCGTCCAACTCGATCCCGTATGCTTCGGATCCTTGTGGAGCTGCGCTTGCCACTAGTGCAAGTGCATCACCTTCACCACAGCAAGGGTCAATCAAACGCGTTTGACCGGAGAACGATAGTCTAGCAAGGATTTTACGTACCATTGTTGTTGGGGTGGGATAATAGCCACCTTTTGCTACACCTTCGAGTCTCATTCAGTCTCCTCGCGTCCTGCACTTGGAGACTGGGGCGATGCCCTCCGTCTCCAAGAATTGCAAGACGGAGGATTCACCTCCCTTAATTTGTGATTGTTATCACAAAGATTGTTGCTTTAGAGCGTAAATTAATCACCTAGGAATTCTAGGTATTGAATCGATTTATTGATCTTTTCCGCAGAAGTGACAAACTCCCTCTGCCGTCCATAATCCATAATGCATGAGAAAAGGCGTACCATCATTCCACTCTACGATTGAGCCCTGGTTTCCTTTTCCACATTTCATACATTTATTATCCTTTTGCTCTTTCTCGTATTCTTGTTGCCGTTTGATTAGATTCGAAGTAACTTTTTCTCCATATTTTTGCAAGCTTTCCTTTTCCTGTTTATAATCCATATGACTTTCTCCTTGAAGAGTCACCTGGCTTGAATTCATGCAACATTCTCCTGTTCGGTAGAAGGTTTACTATTTTCTAGAGCGGATAGTATTTGATCAGCTGCGTTTTGAATTCTTATAGCGGACTTACGAAGGCGTTCAACAGCATCTTCTCCGTTCCATCCGGCAATATAGCCGAATGTGTAGGTTGATGTGTCAAAACCCAAACTTTGTGCTACTACAAAAGCAACACTTTCCGCTTCAAGCTCACATTTTTCTATATCCGGTAACTCTGCCCATTTACCATGAAGGAGACCGTGGCCCCATTCATGGACTAGAGTTTTCGCCTTCTGTAACTCAGGCAGGCTTTCTAGGACTCGAATTGCATTGGTTGAACGGTTGAAGTCTCCGTTTGCTCCACCCAAGACTTCTACGCTTACTTCAGTCACGGGGAAAGGACAGACAGAACGAAGTTGTTCATACCACTCACAGTCACCATGTAGAATGTTGACCTCAAGGTTGGGAACCTCAAAAGGTTCGCCCTCCGTTTGAGAAACATCAAACACGTAAACGATACGAAAACCAGACAACATCTTTACTGCCGGCTTTGAATTGTTCGTTTCTGTGGGTTCTCCATCGAGCGATAATTCGGCATCATCCGTTGAAGTCCGTTGTTTGCGAAAAAGGGGTGCGAATATCTGAATTCCCTTTTCGCCTTTTTTGATGTGTCTGCCGAGCTCCTTCCACTTGTTGAAGCCAGCAACGTACGTCGCACCTGGTTTCTGAAACCAAATCAACAAACTGTTGGTGAAGCTATACGAGTGAAACTTGGACTGAAAACGCAGGTAATTCTTCCACGTTTGAGAGTCCATCAGTGACAGAATTCCTGCTTCCAGTTTCTCCAAAGCTTCCTGGTTCTTGTTTGGGCTTTGTGTACCCTTCTTGTTCATGCGCAATGTCCCTTAACACTTGGGGGTAGTCCCCCTAAGTGAAACGGGGACTACCTCCCTTGTGTAATTTTTAGAGACTCTTAAGCGCTTTTTGACTCTTTGGTCGTGGTGCTCAACTTCGAAGATGCGGAATAGAGAATCGCGGAGATTACCGCGATTGAATTGTTCTCCTCTCCACACGGTTCAATGGAAGCTGGTTGATTTTGACCGTTAAAACCTAGTCTCACGTTTTCTACACCTTCTAGAGAACGAAGGGTGTCGAGCCAGAATGCTACATTAAATAGCATTGGCTCTCGTGTATGACCATCCGATTCAACGAAATCCAGATACCAAGAACCATCTCCAATTTTTGAGTTTTGTCCAGTGATTTTAATCGAATCATTCTCGAATTCGAACTGGATTTTCTGGTTTTCCTCTGCAGCCGTAATCGCTATCCCGTCACATGATTCAATCATTTTTTGACGATTGACGATGACCCAAGACGGACCGCTTACCATAATGCGACTTACGTCGGGGAATGACCCATCAAGTGCGCGCATTACGATTCGTGTACCACCATCATTCCAAGAAGCTAATAACGCGGTATCGCCAAACTCCAGTGTCACTTCTTCATCCTCGTCGGTCGGTAACATACCGAGCATTCGACTTAGAGGGGTTGAAGGTATCGTGATATTCACGGAGTCACCGAACGCCGACGACTCAATGGAAGCCTTTGATAAACGGAATCCATCTGAAGCCGTAGCGGTAATTTCGGATTCGGTAAGCCGAAAATTAACTCCCTGTAAGATCGGGCGATGGTCGTTTGACGGAGCAGTTGCATACGCTGTGCGCGACAATAGCTTCCGTAAGTCATTCGAAGATACCGTTGAAGCCATGACCCGAGAAGAATCGCTCTTGTAAGGAATGAACAAATCCGGGTCGAGGCCTGACAGTTCGAATTTCGCCTTTCCATACTTAATGGTTGCCTTGGTCTCTTTGACCTCAATTGCGACTTCCCCATTGGCACGTTTGACGATTTCTAATAGTTCTTTTCCAGGTAGGAAGCAAGCGCCGCCACGCTCAATTTTAAGCGGACTTTCTACTGCCAACTGGAATATTGTTTGTTGGACTGATGTGTCATCCGTGCTAGCACTGAAATCCAACCTTTCTCCTTCGAGATCGGCAGAGATATGAACGAATTTCAGAGATTGACGAATGACTGTACTAGGAATGATACGAACGACATCTTTCAAAGCCTTCACCAGTTCAACATTGTTCAGACGGATTTTCATATTCATTACACGCTCCTGTTTTGACCCACGCCGCCGCGAAGGTCTGATTAATGGTTCATCAGATCCTCCGGCGGGAGGGAAAACATAAAACGTGATGATAGAGTGTTAATCGAGAACGATATTAGTTCTCTACAACTATTGAACTACACGGTTAATCTCATTTCGGTAATCCGTACAAGGTGATACGTGTAATCCAAAAGGCAAGATGCAGCTCGCACACTTTGAACTCTGTTATGGAGTCTTTCAAGTGGATTGCGAGATTTAGCAAGTCTGTTCCAGTATGGAATTCAAACATGATGTTTGGACAATTATGATGCTACAGATTGCTTTTGCTCCAAGGCTGCTGTATTACGTTCGGATTCAGCCATTAGTCGTGCTACTGCCTCGTCCATCGCCTTTTCATGGGCCAGATGTTCTAACCATTCTGACCAAATCCAGTCCAATTCTCTTCTGCGGCGTGCGTACCACCGTTTTCCGTCCACACCTTTAGGCGGAATCGGAGTAGGTGTTTTGAGGGTAAAACCCATCGCATTAAGCTGTTCTTTCGATAGCTTTTCCGCAGGATGTAATGGACGTCGACGCTTTGATTCGTTTGGCGGATACAAATCGTTCTTTGCTTCTTCAAAGCTGGTTTTCCGCAGCCATGCGTGGAAATGTACAACACCGCCACTAGCATGACACTTGACACAGTGATATTGATCTTTCGCTGTGTTTACGTACAGATGGTACTGCCTGCCTTTGTCTCCGCAATCGGGACAGTGAGCCTTCCATTGGTCGGGGCGTCCTGTTTTGAACAACTGAAAGTCGTTGCGACGTGCAACTTCCTCAATGCCAATTAACATGACGGTCCCTCCCTTACTCTGATGGTGTAAACTGTCATCTCCATTTCCTTTCCCGATCCCCAATACCGCGGGAATCGTTCAATATCCCCTGCGGTGGGGCGGGAAACTAAAAAAAGGAACATAACACAAAATAGACCTCAATATATCTCAATAGAGACAATAGACGTCCTTTGGTCATGTTCCCACGCTAATAGCGCTAATATTTGGTTTCCCTATTATTTAAGCTTGAAGTTCTAGTTTCTCCGTCAGAACTTGTCTGGGAGGATGGTTGATGTTCCTTATCGCACCATACACGTGAGAGCGTTTAGTCTCAACTTCTGCGTATAGGCTATGCCAAAAAGGCAAGGAATGCTGCTGGTTTGCTTGGTAAAACTTGTACTGCGGTACTGCTGTGTTACTTATAAACGTCTGTTCACTTGGCATTTGCCACTCGGTACGAGTCCAGTGAACTCAATGTCGCTTGTCTGTTACAGACTATTAACGCGATCATTGGGGTTGGGTTCTTTATGAAAATATTTTATTGCAAAAGGATAAAAAATGCAACATTGGTAGGCTCGATAATGTCATGGCTGGAAAGAGTTCGTAGGGACATACTGAGGATATTACGAACTGATGTTTCAAACAACAAACGGCCCACATCGGGGTCGATTACCAGAAGAGCAACCTTCATATACTCAGGGTTGAATCATTTACTTTTGAGGGAAGAGATTCATCCAATATCCGTCCTATCATATCAAGTCCTGGCTGTACTAAATGCCGTTGATCTTGCATGTAGACTTCCCTCCTAGTTCAACCAACTTCAGCCTTTCATTTAACAGGATATTCTAGTTGTCTGTAGGACAAAACGGGGACAATTTTCCCGCCAATAAAAAAAGGGCCCGAGTCTCTACGAACCCTGGCCCACGCCGTTTAACCAGATCATTTCCACCCTCAGTTAGGCGACTTATGACGAGTTTCTTCCTATTAAATAGCACATCATAATCCTAGTTTGGAAGATGCATTGTTTTTCAACTCAATGTCCCGCATGTACTTTCTGACGGTATCATATTTCTTGTGTCTCGTCGTTTTCATGATGTCATCGTAAGTTGCACCATTAATAGCTGTTTGCGTGACGAAACCAGACCTTAAACTGTGTCCTCCGAATTCGTGAGGGTCCATTTTAAGAAGGCGTGCATACTTCTTTACTATCCTTGCAACCCAGTGAGCTCCTAATGGCTCATCAAGAATCTTTCCGTTTTTTCTGATGCGACGAAACAAGTACCCTTCAGTTATCCCTGATAAGGACAACCAATCCTCTAATGCTTGTATAGGGCATGTATCAGCGTTTTCTCCTAGATTAATTGCAATTACTTCACCTTCCCCTGTCTGGTCAGTTTTGCTTTTCTGGATTGTAATGTATAAAGTACGTCTATCGAAACGAAGGTCTTCTGCCTTCATGGCGACTAATTCAGAACGACGAAAAGCCCCCGCAAATCCAATCAAAAGAATTGCTTTATCCCTTACGCCTATTGAACCCTCCGGTAACAGAGGAATTATTTTTAAAATATCATCAGTGAGTATTGCACGTTTACCAATTTGCTTTGTTCCGTTCTCCCTTGATATTCCGTCCATTGTCATTTTGACTAACCCTGACTTGGTTGGGTCGGGTTGCTTCGCCAGTTGATGAGCTAACCGTATCGATGTAAGCCTCCTTCGAATCGTGCTGGTCTTTTTCGTAACCGCAAGCTTTGTTATGTAAAGTTGAATGGTTGTGTCTGAGGCAGGCATAAATTGCAGAGAATTTGATTGACACCACAGGACAAAATTGTCCCAATCTGACTTGTAGGCAATATTTGTATTTTTAGCCTTAGACGATTCGATGTAAGTAGTTGCCTTTTGGTTCAGTTCAACCAAGTCGTCGGAAGGTAGCAACGAATTATTATCTACTCTAACTATTAAATCACTCAATATTTACACCACCGAATCTGTTATCGTACTCTATTTAATATATTACTATAAGAGCCATTAACGTAATTAAAAATAGTGAGTAACTTCACGATAAATGACCAGAAAATGTCCGATCCAATGATTTTTTTTACTCTATGATTTTATATATATTAAAAATTCGAGAGGGAGTTTTCGTGTGAAACTGAGCATCATCATTCCCACATTTAATGAACGAGATAACGTTCGAGTTTTGACCGACCGGATCGATGCTGCTATGTCGAATTTAAAATTGGGCTATGAAATATGGTTTGTCGATGATAGTCGTGACGAAACAACAGCTCTCTTAGAGGAAGTATCCAAGGAACGGAGTCATGTTCATTATTTGCATCGGGACAATGGACGCGGACTAGCGACAGCTGTGGTGACTGGCTTTGAAAAAGCAAACGGTAAGTACCTGGTTGTTATGGATGCCGATTTGCAGCACCCACCTGAACTACTTCCCACAATTCTAAAGAGTTTAGAGGATGGGGCCGAAGTCGTTATTCCTAGTCGATTTGTTCAAGGTGGAACAGATGGAGGCTTGAGTCTTGTTCGAAAATTCGTTTCTTTGACTGCAAGGATGATTGGGCAGATCGCAATTCCTCGTTTAAGAAATGTCTCAGATTGTACTGGGGGCTACTTTGGTCTGCACAGAAGTGTTATAGAGGGTATCGATTTAAGTCCTATTGGCTGGAAAATACTCTTGGAGATATTAGTGAAAGGTCGATATCAGGCTGTCCGTGAAATTCCCTACTCCTTTCAGCCACGTGATGCCGGAGAATCGAAGATGAGTATAACTGAACTGTTGAATTATCTGCGCCACTTGTTACGACTTGTTATGTACAGCCGAGAAGATCGAAGGTTTTATTCGTATTGTTTTTTTGGAACCCTTAGTGTGCTGATCTGCATCTTTTGCGGCCATTTTTGCAAGGTCCAATATATCGCGGAACTTTTTTAAGAGGCTACAAACGGCAAAATAAATCGCTTACATTTTCTGTGGAAGGCTTACTAGCGCGGTGTTCGAGATATACAAAAGCCCTTCCTGTTGGAAGGGCCGCAAGGCATTAGTGTTGATGTGTTGGAACGAGAATGACCTCGCCTGGGTAGACTTGAGCTGACTTTAAATTGTTTATGTCATCAATTAATTGAATTTCATCCTGCCGGTCTGTTACAGATGGGCAGTTGATGGTTGCAATACTCCAAAGGGTATCCCCTTGTTGAACAACAACTTGCTTCCAATCTGTATAAATTGGCGGTTGGCACCATTTGAAAACAAACAGCAAGGCAAGCACGAGTAATACTGTATAACCCAGGATTGATCCTACACTGAACCGATATTCTTTTTTCCCAAAACTTAATTTTGCTTGTTGTTTGAGTAATGAATTTCGGGTTTGTTGAACAATGGGTTTGTTATATCCATATTGGCTCTTTCTTTGTGCAGTGTACATTTGTACCCCTCCGT
>NZ_JBHUCX010000043.1:0-51584 GCF_042678105.1 Alicyclobacillus fodiniaquatilis | reverse complement strand
CCCTCCGTGGGCATAAATTTCACCCACGGGCCCCCGCCAGGGGTGATTAAATTTCAATCACCCCTGGCGGCAGGGTATTTGGTTATCACTTTAAATTGCCTTACAGGTCAACATCTCCAAATAATCCTTTGACCATTACCGAGATTTTGGGGAACAGTCTACTTCGTCTGGATCGTTCGGTAACGAAGCGAGAATGAGTTGTTCCAACTCTTCCATAGACTTTCCGGTATCTCGTCGACGAGGTGGATTTCTCCTTAGCATTTCACGAAATTCCTCGTCTTGTTCGCTGTTAATGATTTCTATGATGTCTGGGTTTACCTTCGAATAGTCGACGGTTACGGCCGCACCATTCACGATTCCCAGTATGCGATTCCCTAACTCCTCCGCGATATCAAGGTGTTGTGAGCTGAACAGTACTTCATCTCCACAGTTACACGTTTTCGCTGGAAAGTTCGTAAATGTTATTCCGCTTTGTGTTGTGATTGTCGTTGTCACTTCTATCTCTCCTACATGTCGAATCCGCACGGTTCATTCCTCCACAATGTTCTCTTGAGGAAATTGTATCATTGAAGTAACCGAGCGGTTTGCGTTTTACTTACCGTCCTTCCAATACACTGTTACAACTGAAAATCTTAGTCTGCCATTCAAATTTTCCAGTGCGACGGCAATTACCAGAGTCCTACCGTTTATGACGTGCTTAATTGTCCGAACCGGATCGCGATTATCATGAGGATGTTCACCACGAGAATACTCCCCCTTGTCAAACCCTTCCTCAATGCGACCGTAGATCAACGTGTTTTTGATCATCTCTTTACCAACCAAGCGTTCTTTCATACGCTGTTGAGCGTGGATGGTGTAGTTGATGGTGCGACGTTTCTCAACCCATTCAGATATGAATTGAAGTTCAACGTCCCACATTTCCTTATTGTGTTGGCTCATTTGAATAGCCCATCACATAGACTGGTCGAAGGGGTGCCCCTCGCGCCAGAAATTCTACGCGAGGGACTTCCCTCCTTTCCATCCAGTTTTAATCTGTGTTAACTTACTGCTGCAGTACGTTGCACTTGTGGTTTACTTTGACGTTTCACGACGATGTGAGATTCCCACTCATCCGCAAAGTACAGTGTAATGATCACATTGGGTTTTTCGACAATCACGTGCACCGGTTCTCCTTCAAGTTCACCACGTTTTACGCTGCGTGGACCGTTTTTTTCAACGGTTACGCCGTATTCAACGATCATTCTGATGGCATCCATCATCTGTTTCATATTCTCAGTAGAACCACCACGTTGGAACAGTCGTGTTACTGCATGGTGGCCCCATACTGGTGGGTGCTTTCTTTGTTGTTGTTCACTCACCGCTATGCACCTACCTTTTCTGTTAGTACGTGATCGCTCGACAAAGAGAATAAAAGTTTTAACTCTTCCTCCATGTTCCGACTCGCATCTTCCTGAGTTTGTACCAGGATTCCAGCAACATCAGCTACATACGCAGCGATGACTTGACCATTGAATTGTTCCTCGTACAATTTCTGTACGGACTCAGCGTTGTCCACGAAGGTTGTCATTGTCTCGAGGCGAGAAGTTTGAATCACGTTCCCAATCTCGATGTCGCATTTAACCTTCTCCGACAGTGACAAGGTCTTGTAAGGGTGTCCTTTCCATTCAATGCGGAAAGTAGAACGGACCTCACCAGTTTCCTTGTTGTAGTCAGTAAGGCGAATCGTGACATTCTCGAATAACTCGTCTAGTTTTGCATTTTGAACTCGCACATACTCAAATGCAAAAGTCTTTAGCGCTTGCAGTTTGTTGTTCAGCTCTACGAGATGCTTTTGTTCGAATGCAATGTCGTCTTTTACGCGTTGCAATTCGTTTGAAGCATTCTCAAGAGCTTGCAACTTCGCCTGGTATGAAGCCATAACCTCATGGTCTACCCTCTCATTTTCTTCAAATAATCGAATTGCTTTAAGAATCCGAGGGTCAATCTGTGGTTCAGTAGCTTCACTCAACCGATTGTATTCAGCGTTGAGCTTGTCCTCTTGTTCCGTAAGTCTCGCTAACTTTTGATGAATGTCAGCGTTCTTCTTATCTACAGCTTTTCGGATTTGTGCAGCCTTTTCCTTAGGCAACTCCTGACCGCATGTGTGGCATTGTGTGTCTACTTCGGCCAGTGATGCATGGAGAGTGACTTTCGTATCCTTAAGCATATTGAGTTGTGTGTTTATAGAGTTGAGACGTGATTCTCGATTGTTAAATTCAGACCGTAGCATATCGACTTGTTCTTTTGCCGCTTGATACTTCGAGCGACGATCCTCGTCGATAAGCAATACTGGTTGTTCTGGTTTACCAAGGGCTAGTACATCTTCAAAGACACGTGTTTCACCTTCAAGACGCATTATCTCTTGTTCATGTTCCTTGATTTCTGACCTAACTTTGTTTGCAATAACGTCCACCGAGTCGATACCCATGCCGAACTTTTCAGCTTCTAGATATGCTCGGAAGTTAGGGGGAATCCTCTTCATAACTTCCTCTAGTTCCACTGAGGGCAAGCTGTTCGAGAGAAGTGCTTTTGCATCCTTCGGCTCTAAATCCGAGAAGAACCCGGGAAGGAAGGTCGAGAGAAACTCTTTGCATTCGCCAAACAACGCCTCTATTTCACCAGTTTTCGCCTTTTTACCGTTGATTAAGAGAGTGATACTCCCAGACGCCGGTTTAATCCGTGAAATGGTGTATCGTTTATCTTCAAAGTCTGTCACCCACTCGGTAGTCACCGACATATTGTTGGTGCCGTGACGGAGAAGACGTTGGTCTTGGTTTTTTTTGCTCAATTCCGTACCATATAAGCACCATTCAACACCACGTGGAATAGTAGATTTACCAGTTCCATTTTTGGCACGAATGATTGTGCGATTGGTAAAGTTAAAGGTTTCGTCCTCATATACACCAAAGTTTACAAACTGAGCAGATACGAGTTTCATATTTCGACACCCTTCCGTGGTCGTGTAATGTCACAAGCCCCACGTCATTGACGGGGACTTGTGTTAATTCCCCGCCTATGCGGATGTGTTCAATTTTGGTTATTGTGCGATACTATGTTGCTGCTGTTGTTCCAGCAGTTGTCGAATTCTTTGCATTCCTTTTGGAGTTACAAGGGTTTGTGTCCGTGGTATCCTTCCGGATTTACCTTCTATGGTAATTGCACGAACGACAAACAATCCTTGCTCCAGGTAACGCTGATAAGGCGTGTTGTCCTTTAAGAGAAAACCTTGCTCCCTAAGTAGGACAAACAGACGATTCCTGCCGTACCGCAACGTCTTCGCGACTTGGTTCATGGTAAGTGCGTTCTCGACGTTGTGATGTTCGACCTTGATTGGACTAGATTGCTCCACTTGGTTCTGCAATCGAACCAACTCCCTTTCAGTAACCAGTAACGCTTCTAGTGCCTCTACATAGTCTCTCGGAAGTTTTTTTTCTTGTTCGAATCTGTGTAATTCACGAAGTTGTGGTAACAACGTATATCTGAACCATCTTTCGAACATTACGTCGGGGTTCATTCCCAAAACGGAATTTATCCCTCGTATGTTAAGGCACAGGAAGCGTTGTCGTTCATCCTCGTCGTAGGCTACTCGAGTCTCACGTTCGTCATCTTTCAGTGCGGCGAATGTCAATGCAGTTTGTTTAATGCCTAACGCTGCGCACACATCACGAAACACCAGAACCGGTTGAGCACTACCAACAATTACACGTATTGTGGATTGCCCTCGAAACACGTATCGGAAAACACGTCCCATAAAATCTCTCCTCTTGGTGGATGATGTGTTTCCACAGACCCACGCAAGTCGCGGGGCTGTGTTAAATGCCCCGCGAATCAGGAAATTCAAAATTACATTTCGAGTTTTTTACGAATCATCCTGATGTTATTCAGAAAGGCAAATCGTCCTCACTAATGTCGATCGTTTGTTGATCGTCCGCAAATGGATCATCTGCAAATGGATCGTCTTCAAAACGTCTACTGCCGCTGTTCTGTCCTTGATTGTTGGTGTTGCTATTATTGTTATTAGCAGGTCGATTTCCATCGCTGTTAGTGGAGCGAGCTCCGTTATTGCCACCATTGGTGTTGTCCCCTCTATCGAGGAAGCGTACACTTTCCGCAACAATCTCAGTCACGCGTACCTTTTGTCCTTCTCGGTTTTCGTAACTACGGATTTGTAAACGCCCATCAACTGCAGCTAAGCGACCTTTATGCAGATATTGTGAAACAGTCTCTGCTTGTTTCGACCAGACTACTACATTGATAAAGTCGGTGTCGCGTTCACCGTTGCTGTTGGTTCTTGGACGGTCAACTGCGAGAGTAAAAGTTGCTACTGCGGTACCAGAATTGGTATAACGCAGTTCAGGGTCAGCGGTGAGACGTCCGATTAAAATTACTCGATTCAACATGGCTTATAGCCTCCTAGTAGTTTGATTGATATATTCCGTACGGAATTTGTTTGTTTACGCAACGACAAGGTTGGTAAGTTCCAGACGGTCCTTCCAACGAGTAGAAGGTTGGAAATTGAATTTAACAACTTCTCCACCTTCCAAGTTCTTAACTGCTTCAACCAGTTTCGGATCTGCAGTTAATACTTCTAGTTGTTGATTGTCCTCTGTAACAAAGACAACTTTTGCAACCTCTGTTCTTCCTTGTTGAGTGAAGAAGGACTTTGTAAACCCGCCCCGATAATAGTTTTGAGAATCGGTCACAGAAGTCTCTTCTGGTTGGCTTGGTGGTCGGCGATTAAGTGTTTGACCTGTATTGCGACCATTGGTGTTACGTGGAGGAATTGTCGGTTCAGCACTGTTTGGTGCGCCCAATCCTTCTGTTACAAAGTCTCTTTCCACGTAAAGGTCTCCAGGTGCTTCATCCAAGCTAATTTCTTCGAGTGCCGGATTTGCATTCGGGAGTTGGGGTAGCTGATTGAGAATATCAGCCATTTTGATAGTGTCCGTTGCAAGTTCCAAAACGTAGACCGTTTTAGAACGACCATCCGGACTTACCGTTTGAGGTTTCAATCGGAGAGTTAAGGGCAGCATAGCGATTTTGCCACCTGTCAGTTGCAGGAGCATTTCAATCGAGCTGTTCAGATTGACCGTCGAGAAAAAACTCGTTGTATCTATTTGCCAAACGCCAATCCCTGGTACGTCTGGTAAGAAGAATTGCAAAAGACCAAGCTCTTTACATTTCTTCTCTTGATATATTGGGCAATCACGGTAGGCACATGGAATTTCCGCGTAACCACCTTGTCCATCTACTCGTCGTGCCATTTCTCCATCGCCCTTGCAATACAATTCGGAACGTCCCCCTGCTTTTCGGTATGAACTGAGGAATTGCGGGAAGAAGTTTTCTGGATTGTTGCTCGGAAATGCGATTCGAATCTCTTTAGGGGCATCGCCATAAACTGTATGGAACGCCTCTGCTGCAGTAGCCGATGTACTTTCGTCTTCTTTTACAACGAAGTAGTCTACAGCTTTTGGGTACTGAGAGTCACCATTAGAAACCTTGATACCCAAGTGGATTTTCCCTACTCGTGGGATGCGTACGATTTCTGAACGTCCTTTGATTGGCATATTCCTCGTCTCCTTCAACACCCCGCTTTGGTCGCTGGGGATGTTAAAAAACTCCCCGCGACTGGGGTTTGAAGGAATCCAAAACAAAATGCACAAGCAAAAATAGACCTTCCATGTCTGAAATTCAGACTCTAAGAACGTCTAGCGTGCTTGTGCTCCATCGCAAATTAGATTTGCGCTTGTTTTAAGATTTATCCTTCGGGTAATGATGCAATTCTGAGTTCTCGTTGGCCTTGGCCTCGGAGGATGGTTGGTGGCTCCCTGTCTCTGTCACACGTGTACGATTTGTTGTACAACTTCGGCGTGATAGATTAGCTACAAAGCAAGGAGTTGTTACAGATGTTGCTTGGTAATACTGGGTAAATCATTGTACTGCGTCTGTTCACTTGGCATTTGCCACTCGGTACGAGTCTAGTGAACTCAATGTCGCTTGTCTGTTACAGACTATTAACGCGATCATTGGGGTTGGGGTGTTTATAAGTAAATGATAATGTAGGTTGAATAACAATGCAATATCCTTCCTCTATTGCTAGAAAAATTTATGGTTATGTTATCTCGACCACTAGTTGCAAATAAAGACCCCTACCGATGACGATAGGGGTCAGAATCAT
Source organism: Alicyclobacillus fodiniaquatilis (assembly GCF_042678105.1). NCBI lineage: Bacteria > Bacillati > Bacillota > Bacilli > Caryophanales > Alicyclobacillaceae > Alicyclobacillus > Alicyclobacillus fodiniaquatilis. The sequence goes on along the minus strand of NZ_JBHUCX010000043.1, from coordinate 45,367 downwards.
TGATTTTCCGTTTATGAAGGATAACCTTGCTGACGACAATATAGGGAGATCAAACAATACGTTCGATTGCGCCTTCAAATAGCTTTCGCTCGTCGTTTACACCGGTTAACCGACACAACACTTGTGCACCTACGCGAAGCACGTCACGTCCTGCGTTGCGGCGCATGAGAACGGTTGTGCCATCGTTGAATCGTCCGTAAACGTTCAACGCATTGATAGACACGATTTCTGCTAGGTAACGACCACGAGGATTGTACTTTTGCCTGTTTGAATCAAACGGGTTACCCAAGGCATCCCGACGAGAAACAATCATTCTACGACGATTACGATCACGAATCTTGACGTCAATGGTATCGCCCACATTTAACTTTGGAGCTTTGCCATCTTTTATAGTCCAGTCGACCAATGCGTTTGGCAACCAGGCAGGAAACCCGCCTACGTTTACGAGATACCCTTGTTCAGACTCACGACGAACTACTGCTGTCCAGTCAGTACCGTTGGTTAATTTACCGTCATTAGCACGTTTCATGAGATCTACGGCCTTTGTACGTGAGAAAATGAAGATTTCTCTTCCATCAACCGGAACGTAGTGTTCTGGAACCAAGGAAATATACTTGTCTAAAACACCTACAAATGCTGAAGCAGCTCTGTATCCTGATTCAGAAATAGGCACGTACCCGTGGAATGGACCGTACTCGACTACAATTGCGTCCTCTCGCTTATGAAGCTGTTCGCCGTTCTGGTTCACGTGGTAACTGATGTTTTCAATACCGACTGCCTTTGCCTGGAACACCGTACGATTCGTGCGGAATTGAAAAAACGTAGCGAAACATTGTTCACGATCTTCAAGTTTTTCTGGGTTGAGTAGAGCGCCTTCTGCGCTGATGTTCACGTAAATTGTGTTATTCATGTGCTTTCCTCCTCATATCATACTTGGAATTTTGCCTTCCACGACTTACTGTCGAAATCAACACCAACCACTTTTTTGTAACCCAGTTGCTCGCGTTTCCTTTCGGCGCTTTGGAGAGCTAGAATTGTAAACTCTGTTAGCTCTTCTGGAATAACACTGTCCGGAGGGGGCATTTCTAACAGTCTGAGCTCAATATGTGTCTCCGCATTTATCCCTGATGTTTTCCCTTGAACTCGGACTATCAGTTCACCGTCTATGACCTTCGACATTTTACGTGCTATCACGCGCCGTAAAATTCGAACTTCGTCTTCCAGTGACCTATCTGACATTCGTTCACCCCCTCCTTTATTTCCCTACAGTAGAATTGTTGCATATGATTTAATAGTAGACCGGACATTTGGCGGACATTTTAGAATGAAAATAGAAAACGTAGAACAATTGCACCTATCACCGTTCCGGCCGCTATCCAAGGCGCTAGAGGATGACTTTTCTTTGCTCGCTTACCGAGTAATTCCGGAAATGTGAACAGTAGTATCATTGCGTTGCTAATCGCAAAAGATGCCATGACTGACTCGGGTCCCAACAATGCTCCGATAGCGCAATATAAAAGAACATCACCCTCGCCCATTCGTGCGAATTTCCAAAGAGGAAATGCAAGTACCGCACCAGTAAGTAGGCCAATTAAGGAGATAATCAACCCATACCAACCATGTGAAATTGCATGAATGATCAGCCCTAACATTACGCCAGAGAATGTAGCCAGGAAGTGAATCTGATGTGTTCTGATATCCTGCCAAGCCGCCATAAGTAAAATCACGCCTATAATTACCCATATTAGAATCAAGTTTGAACACCTACTCGAGTAAACACATCATAGTAACTATCGGTATAGACCATTCTCCATTGAGGTTCAATTTGCAGCATTTGCGCTAATGCGGAATCTTTCTCAATGTAGACGATATTCGCATGGTAACTATTGAATTCCGAGACTCCGTTTGGTTGAACGTTGATGATGTTTGTGTAAGTTTGCATACCGCCATTTGCAAGGTATAAGTCTGTCCGACCGTCAATACTTGCAGGAATGTTACTAAATTCAAGAGTTCCGCCAATGTTGTAGCTGTTCCATATCTTCCAGTTAGGATGTTCGTTATGAAGTTTTTCGACCACTGCAAGTGATTTTGGTTCTAAAACTGATGCTGCGTTTGCTTCAAGGCTTCCATGGATCTTAGATACAGCGACTATGCTTAAACCTAGTAACCCAATTGATAAGCCTGAATATATGACTGGTCTCCATTTAACGAACTCATTCTTAAACCAACTCACGAACTTTGGTTGATTGAAACTTAGTTTGTTCGCCGCCCAAATTGGTAGCCAGAGTAGAAGATATGGTGCGAATCTATTGGCCTTCATGAACATATAGAGAAGGAGAATCAACAAAACCGTGTCTTTGACACTTACCTTTTCACCATTTTTGGCCCAACGGAAGCAATAGATTACAGCTAGTCCGAAGACAGTAAAAATTGCGAGTCCAAAGTTTTCATGAACCGTTGGGGATTGCCACTCTGCGATGTATTTGCTGATATTTGTTTTCAAAGATAGCCATAAAACGAATTCGTACATTTTAGGGCCATGTGGGTTCACTAATGTCCCTGCAAACATACCTATGAGAGTAATTGCTAATCTCTTGATACGTTTACGTTGGGTGAACAAGTCAGCGACAAATTCCCATCCGACGAACAGAAGTCCCATAATAAAAGAGCCATGAAAGTTAACCCATACGATTTCCAGAGGGATTAAGCAAAAGAGCCACTTAGTGGGGTTCTGTCTATCACGAACAATTACCCAAAACACGAATGCAATGAACAGGTATGAGAATGTTTCAGCTCTTATTTGGTCCCAAGATAAGGCGAGTGCTGCCATAAGCAGAGTCCAAGTATTTGGATAAGCAACTTGTTTAAACTTTAACGTGTTAGCGAGTAATAGCCATGTAGTGAGGGAAACAGCGGTCATCATTAAGACAACCGCTTGGTATCCCCCTTTTGCTACAATCGCCAACAAGAAATCAAACAACCATTCTTCTGCTGTCCATGGCTTGCCATAATACGTCCAAGTCCAGTAATCAACTAAGGGTACGCTGTGGTGAGCTATAATCCATTTTCCTATCATGGCAGACCACAATGTGTCAGAAGTCAGATACGGACTAGAATAATAACAAATGAAGAACCCGAGAAGAGTTGAGAAAAGGGCGATTCGCTTTAACGTGATCCCCAACCTCCTGTGTTATCTGAACCCGCACCGCGAGATTCACTGAACCGGTTTTTTCCCGTGCCTTGCGTTTGAGGCTGAGTATGAATTCGGCCTTGTCCTTGTCCCTGAGGTGATTGGGTCTGTTGACCACGATTCTGATTTTGGTGCGATTGGTTTTGATGTTTATCCTGGGCTTGGTTCTGTTGTGCACCATTGTTTGAACGCTGTTGATTTACGTTTGAAAAACCCTGATTTTGTCTTTGTAAAGTTTGAGCATTATCGTTGTTCGAACTCTCGGTTTCTGCAGTTTGACCATTCACATCCGGATCCTTTTGAGATTCCTGGTGTGGTGTAGTCGGCATTTCTGAATTTGGTTCGAACTCCTGACGTGTTGTCCTTGGTTGATGTGGAACTTCTGTTTGCGACTGAATTGCTAGGTTTGTTTGTTCCAACACTTCAGTGCTTGTTACAGCAACCTCACGTTTAGCAGAGTTCAGATGAATAGTTGTTGCAAGGAGACATCCTTCTGCGTTTGCCCATTGAGCATTCTCCAGGATTCGTTCTGATGGGTGAAATCCTTTCAAGTGTTCATTAAGCGTTTCAGAACCCCCGCCAGCCCAGAACAATGTACGAATCCAAGGCTTTTTATTGCCCCATAATTGTGAAAGAAATTCTTGGATCGCAGTGGCAAGTTGTTTTTTTGCCAAGTCCAGTTCTTTTGAGAATGTATAGTCTTGTCCGTTGTAAAATAGAGAGCCCCGGGAGACAGCTTTATCAGCCGCATTGGTTTCAAGCGTACTGCCAGTCTGGTGCTGAAAACTACGACGTACAGCTGCGCGTAAATCCTTCATCCCATGTTCGAATGTACCCGACAATTCTTCATGGAGAAACAGGTCGCCACTGATGTTCTCCACCACAACGATATCAGTTGTTTCTCCACCAATATCGACAAATGCGTTGTATCCATCGTCATCCTGCAGCTCCGCATATTTTTCACGAACACCGAAAGCTGCCGCCCAACCTTGTGGATACGTTTTGATTTCACCAAGTTGTATTTCATAGTCTCCGGTTCCGAGATTAACTTTCGGACGGTGAGAACGCAGGAATTTTACGAAGCCTTCTGCCAAGTTTTCATATTGTCCAAAAGGAAAGTCGAGAGCTAAATCAATCTTGTCTTTGCGTTTTTCTTCTGGAACTAGAAGAGTCACAGCAGTCCATACTAGAATTAATGCACTTTCACTTTTGAAACCATCACGGCCAATAGCGTATGTTGGGAAAATGCCAAATTTCTCAGCTAACTCACCAACGTAGTTGAGCGTTTTGTGGCCATTATGGGTAATTTCGACTTGCAAGTTACGGAGACCAGTAAGGGTTTGTCCAGCAAAACTGAGATGCTTTCTGGCATACCCTTCTGCGGTAACAGATTTAATCATTACTCGTTCTCCGGTATCAGAGATAGCCTTTAAATACTGTTGTCCAAGATCAATGGCAATTAACATTGTGTGTGTGTTCCCCTTTTGTTAGGTATTTGTCCCATATTCAAAGGACTAACCCAGTATTTTTGACCACTGAGACACTTCATTTGACTTCAATGGACCTGGAATCTCCATTAGATGACTGTTTTTCCAAACGTACGTGTCAGGATCGCCGGTAATCCATTCGTGTGGAAATTGCTGATTATCATCCAGAGCTAGAACAGTACTACCAGTAACCCCGTGCTGTTGAAGCAATTTTTTAACATCAGAAATCTCTTGAGAACTGGATTTATGCGGACCTGCTTGTACTACTACAAAAACAGGCATGGTCTTAATTGAATGTTTGTCTTGTTCTAATTGGGAGACAATTGGTGAATCCCAAGCCGATACGAACATCACAGGAGCATTTTTCACGCTTATATCGAATTTCTTCCCGCTTGAATCTACGCAAGGTATCTTGAAGTATTTATCAGCGTTTTTGTTTGGAATAGATTGCTCCTTTTGACTGAGAGATAATGTTTTTGTTACTGTTGGTATCGCTTGTGTAGTGCTAGTTGTAGTCTTTGCTGTGGTAATGGGTGCTCGATTTGTAATGGAGGCGAAAGTAGTCACTACTCCACCAACGAGAACCAGGGCGCCAAGCGCACTGGAAATTACCATGAGTTTCTTTGATTTCACACGCTATACCCCTTTCGTATAAGCATCTATTCAAATTGTTACACGACTCTCTTAATCTCGTCGGACATTTCGCGGACAAATTGAAAACGACCCTTTACACATGGTAAATGGTCGTTCAGTAACTACAATTTGCATTCAATTTTTTGTGTTTGGTCAAATTGGGGTTTTGAATCGCCAGACTCTTGTTTCCCACTTAGCGTTTGGTCGTAATATCTTTGAACCGATTGGGGCAATGTTCTCTACTTTATTGATTAATTCAAAGTAATTTGTCACTGGGCGTAAACCTACATCAGCAATACTTGTCGTACATAGGGATGAAACTACTGTGGCTAATTGATGGCGCTTAGAAAAGTCTTGAGAGATATTTTTACAATCCTCCCTAATTAACCGTACTAACTCTCTCATAGAAACGCTGTCAGCTTTAAATCTCTTGTTCCAGTGCATTTCGTAAATCTGTCCTTCTGGTACAACTCCGGATATTCTAGCGATTCGATTGCTTAGAGAACGATGCACCGGAATCATGACAAACACCTTGTAAGTGTATTTCTTCTTGACGGATAATTGGTAAACGCCAAGTGGTATCAAAAATGCTATTATCCCTAGAATAAGAGCTGAACCTAGCCATTGATGCCATATTCCAAGCAAACCGTAAAGTATCAGCAATGGTATAAATAACAGTCTTTGTGGTGTTAGGATATAAATAAGAGCCGCAGTAAACGGCGCGAAAGGACTATACACACTCTCTATGAGCGATAACCATTTCATATCAGTTGCCCCCCATCGTACTTCCTTGTAATTGTTCTGTGGGCGCCACATTAAACACATAGGAACCACTCGGCGTAGAATCACTTCCACCTAACATGGAGTTGACTGCGTTTACAGCTTGGAATAGTGCGTCTGGTTCATATGTCGCACTCACTTGGAATTTTTCTGTGTTTAAAGTGGGAAAAGTCACGTTAGTGCTTACTATATTTAGTGCAGTGTCAAGCCCCATAGATTGAACATAGTCTTGGAAATTCTGCAACGTTACTTCTTGAGCTGTATCCTGAGTAATTGTCGCTTGAAAACCGGAGCCCGTAGGGACCGTGTTTGGAACATATGTTGCTTGAGTTGCTCCACTCTCACAGGCTTCCTCCGCTGCGTTATACAGGATTTTGTATGCGTTGTGGACTTTCAATAACTCCTGGCCAAACATAAGCAACACTAGACTTAGTGGGAGAAAAAACACATAAAAGATAGTAATATCCTCGAGATCACCACGGTGGCGTTTACTCAACCACCGCGGTAAACGAAACTTGCGTCCCGTCCGCATACGTCACCACCCCTGTCACATCACTCGTTGAAGCAGCCGTAGCTTGTAATTCATCGTCACTCAATATCGTGCTTGAAGATAAACCTGTTCCAGATACAGACGCCCCTGTTAAACCTGTCCCAAAGACGTCTAATTGTGCTCCTGTTGCTAACGGGTATAGGACTGCTGTAATTGGGTTTTGAGGCTCAACTTGCCCCCATGTAACACCAGCAACTGGACTCGTCGCTAATGCTGCACTAATGTTGTTTTGTGGGCCAAAGTAAGCTTCGTAGGTCTGAGATTGTGGCGTACCTTCACTCACTAATGCTTGCACGGTTTCTCCAGAACCAGACCAAGCTAAATACTGTGAAGTGGTCACATCATAAATCCCAATGCCATTCGTTCCGTTACCATTCACCGAGGAACTCGCCGTTAGAGTTACCTGTTGTTTAATTTGCGGGTTTTGCGGTGTTGCATTAATTTGTGCCGAATAATTTGTCGTTCCGGCCGGATTCGCAATAAAGTAAAACGTGGTTGTCCCGAATGAAGAAGTCACAGTTACAGAACAGTGATCGCCCGGGTTAATCACGATGGTACCTTTACCGTAGTTTTGAATTCCTGTGACTAAAATTGAACTTGGTGTCCATGTGCCATACGTAACATTCAAACCTGATTGTGGTGTGCCTGCGTTCCAACCTTGAGTAATATCCGAGAAACTGAAAAAGGTACCCATAGTTGTACCAGGAACTCCGCTAGGTGGTGAAGCAAATCCATAACCAGTAATTTGTAAGCTTAAGTTATTACCTGCCGCATTCATTACTACTTGGTTTATACCAACCATCGAGGGTGGAACTTGAGATAACTGCGCTTGTAAGCCGTTATTCTGGTAATCGTTCACCTGTATAGCATCTTTGGTAATGGGAATTGTCCAGTTAATTCCTAATAGGTTACCGATAGGCCCTAACAATGGCATGTGATATGTGACAACGACTTGGGTTTCTTGTTGTGCCGAGCCGAAAGTAGAATTCGTTTGGATATCCGTCGCAGGATTGAAGTACGTGTTACCTCCACCGGAAGACGGTAACTGTAGAGAAATTTGATTCTGAACAGCACTTGTGAGTGCGCTAGTGTTGCTTGAAATCGCTCCGACATGCGCGCCATCTTGTGCTGCTTCCTGCACATAGTTCGCAGTTGTCCACCAGGTCACTGTAGCTAGACCGCCTAAGATTATAAATAACCCTGCGAAGATTAAATAAAATCTAGTAAAAAGAGCTTCCACTTACACCTCTCCCCCTATCATTGTGAGGGAATACCATGATTGTCTTCGGATGACTCCACATCCTCATGCGTTTGTTTGATGTTGATTGTTGGCCCTGCCCAACCTATGAACTGTGTTACTGGCCACATTAACGCTAAATGATAGACTACCGTCACTGATACATACGGTGGATTTGATGTATTGATAGTGACGTCTTGTGTAGGGTCAAATAGCGTAGTTCCATCAAGTTGCAAAGGCAGACCGGCGCCCAATGAGTTGGCTGCCTGTTGTTCGACAGCCAATTCAGAGCCTCCGGTCTTAGCCACTTGCAATGCTTGATAAGAAGCGGTACTCGTAAGGGAAACCGCATTTGCTATCGGAGCCGTTAAGCCTATCATTGCGATCAACACGATTAGCCAAGGCAAAAGTGTATAGATTTTCGCAATGGTGTCCTCCGACATAGTAGAATCTCCTTATCAAAAGTTATTGAAGTTGAACGAACTAGACGTCGTATTTAAAGAATTTGCCAATGCGGTTTTTACGATGTCCACTGCTTGTGGTCCAAACACCATCACTACTGCAACAATTACAGCGCAGAAGAACCACGCCTTTCCCGTCATTTCTGGTAGATCCCCGCGCTGTAACCTACGCAATTGGTACTTTAGAACCCCAAAGCCTGTTAGTGCCGCAATGTGTCCCTTCCAAAAAAGGTTTGGCACCACATTTACCTCCCGGGTTTCTGTAAGTTAGTTATTGAACTAGATTGAAGTTGTTGTTGATAGTGTTGGTCGATCCACCCAGAGCGTTGGTTACGATGTGTAATGCCATTGGACCGAAAATTAACACGACCCCTACGATAATCGCTACGAAGAGCCACGCTTTACCCGTCATTTCTGGTAAATCGCCCCGTAGAGTACGTTCACAAACAGAAATAGACTTCGAAATTACCAATCGCTTCACTTTTTGCAACATTACTATTTTCCTCCCTGACAATTTAGATTTGGGTAAAAACACCGCTGATCATTTGCCACACAAATAAAAGAATGTCAAGCAACAAAGGCATGGCGAAGAATCCGATGAACTTGGTGTAAATTCCAAACTTGTAGCTAGCAACTTGCTTCATCTTGTTCGTCTCTTCTTCGTCATCCAATGTGCGCATGGCCGAACGCAAACTTTCTTGAATACTGCTTCCATAACGATTTCCTTGTTGGATAACAATGGCAATTGTTCGGAAGTCCTCATGGCCTGTTCGTTCTGCCGCCCAGAGTAAGGCTTCACTGAACGTTTTGGTTCGTAACATAGCCATTACGTGGTCGATGATATCCCCGAGAGGACCTTCTAACCTTCGTCTTACATTCCTTAGAGCCTCGATGTTGCCAGCCCCTGTTTCTATCTGAATCGTAAGGAACAAGAGAAATGGTCTCATTTCTGCTGATATTGCTTTTTGGATCCGTTTAGCCTTTGACTTCAAATCTTGTACTGGATATACAAATCCAAGTCCGCCGAATATCAGTGCCAAGATAATATGATGGCCTAATGCGTATCCGGCAATAGCTCCTCCACCACCGAATATCCACTGTTTTCGTTCCAAAGCCTGTGGAGTCGTTGAAACTTGTGTTTGGTCAATCATGACCTGATACTTTCCATACATCTTGTGAAGCAGCGAGGTTCTTAACGTTCCTCTTGATCGACCTTGAAACGCAGTTTTAATGTCGGAGACAACGGACTGTATTGCCGCTATTTTTGCCTGTGCTAACAGGGCACCCGACAAAACTACGAACACTCCAAAGCCGACAAGCAAAAGCATTTGCACACCTCCTCTCTTGTCAATACCATTATCAGATAGAAAGTAATGCTAAGTCGGACGTTTCTTGGACATCTTTTAATCCGCTCCAGCACTTTTTGACACTTGCAACGCGCCAAAAAAGAAGGATACCAATGTAATAACTACACCTAATTGAAAAATCCCTTTTATATGCATTGCTCGATAACCGAACGCCACTACTACCCAAGCTCCGATAAATAGAAACATACCTGCCATGCGATACATACCTGTTTGGGATGCCATTGCATTTTGGGCTGATACATAGCGCATTAGGGATTGTTCTGTGTCCTTCCATACTTCTCTAAGATTTGCGTTTCGTTTCTGCCCTTCAAACGTTGCAGCCGATAAGGTCTTATACTCTCTAACGCCAAGTTCATTTGCTCGGTCAACCATTGCTTGCGCCACCGTCATGCCAGGTGCTTTTCCCATTTCATTAACGAAATGGAATTCGCGTTTGATAGCTTTTGAAGTGGCTTGTTTTTCAATCTCTCGACATGCATCCTCCAACCTTGCTTTCGAGAGAGCGTGGATTCCGATCTGAATTGCTTCCTTGAGAAAGTCTTTACGGAACGCGATAACATGCCGATTGGCAATCTCTTTAAGAACCTGTCTTGGAAACAATGCCAATAATGCAATGAGCACCACCGCAATCCAAGGTGGAATTCCTAGTAACATCAACACCCCGAATAACACAACACCAATAATCGGTATTCGTTTATTCCATACCTCTACATTAAATGGTACGTTCGCGCGCGCTGCGTCCCTCGCAAGATTTCGCATGTACTTCTGCCAAAATGATTCCTGCCTTCGGACTAGTATCACATTACCGAACCACTGACGAATATTGCCGATTTGTTCCTGTTGAGATACTTCGCGAGAGAAAAAGAACAGTAGTATGGCTAATGCAATCAGCCCTGCAGAACTAAAAATCAGAACCAAAGGAACTCCTCCTACTCGAAATTCTCCACGCCATGTTCTACACGCAAACTCTCCGGAATCTCTACACCGACTTCATATGCCCTCTCAATCATTTGTTCTGATAAGCCATGAAAAATTACCGTTTTATCGGCGAATTTTCGCTCGAATACAGGACGTAGATATACACGTTCCGCATTATCGTCCATACCGACTACTTCAGATATTGCTGTCATATAACGCTTCCCCTTCACTCGTTTGACTCCAAGTAGTTGATTGAAGGCAGAAACGAACTGGTCGATACAGAACGAGCGATTAGGTCGGGTCGAGGCAGACATCATAATGTTAGTGTATTGCCTCCACATTCTCTCTGGGTCAGCTGCGTGAATGGTGGTTGCAAATAAGAAACTACCCATGATTGCTGCTTGTGCACCTTGGAATGCCGTGTCACCATCACGCAATTCACCAACGATTAGACTGTCAAAGAACATTCGTTTAGAGTCGATTACGTTCTTCTCGATGGATACCGCACCTTGATTCTCTCCGTTTGCTTCTCGAGTATATAAGCGAACAAAAAAACCCTTTGCTTGAAGTTCAGGTGTATCTTCGGTGATAGCCGTTACATGATCTTGAGGAGTGTAAGCCAGCATTGCACCGAGAACGGTTGATTTACCCGTACCGGTGTTACCGCCTAAAATGAAGTTTTCACCGATTTCTATCATGAACTGCAGATAATCGCGCATTCTCGGAGTGAGCATTCCATTCTCTCTGAGGTCATCTAAAGAGAATGTCCGGCCAAAGATACGAATACTCAAAATGGGCATTGTATGAAGCTCATACGCCCCGTTATCCCAATGGGAAACACCAACAGGACCATTCTTATAGTTAATACGGGAACCATCAGGGAAAATAGCGTCTATTGAAGGTGCAGCCAAGTTGAACTGCATATTCTCGCCTAACTTTTTCTCAACGAATTCATTCAGTGCATCGATAGATTGGAACCGTACTTTTCTACCAAACGGGTCTGTAAACCATTTGCGTTCCCCACTTTGAAAATATCGAATTCCGTAGTCACCGTAGACTTGGATATCGGTAACGTCGAGATTTACTCTCAACGCCTCCAAGGGACCCCAGTGGTACAGGTCGATTACCAAAGACTCAACTGCATCTTTAATATCGACGTTATATCTCTCGACATCACCTTCTTGAACCAACTTCATGAGTCGTGCTTTCATCGCATCTTCGGTCGGGGAACTTAACATGAAGTCAATGTCCCGATGAACTGCTTCACGAAGCGCATCCTTTTGTTTCTGAAATTCATCGTCACGACCTACGGATTGTTCTTTCGGATTGTCCCTGTTATAAACCATCCGTATCTGACCGCGATTTTTCAGCTTCGTGTCAATTTCTGATGCCTTATTTTTGTTGATTTGATCCCAAAACGAATTTGATTGACCCGTTTCTACATCATTTGCCACCGCCGGTACCTCCCTTTAGGGGCTTACTAGGGGAAGGGGACGTTTGCGCTTGCTGAACTGGTGGGGTTGTTGAGTTTGTTTGAACCTGTGCGTTATCACTCTGCCCCATATTTGTAGTTGAGTTATCAGAACTACTGTTTTGCATATTACTGTTTTCCTGTGAATTCGTTACGGATTGCGAGGCATTTGAGCCTACGCTAGCGCTTGTATCAACTGAATCATTCACTGTAGATTGTGGAATCAAGAGGATTTGCACGTTACCACTTATGATTGAGTTGTACATAGCCTGGTATTTTGTACGATCCATTTGCAAGCACAAAACAGGGCTCGAACTAGTACCCTTTGTCGAACTTGCGCCAACATAAGGAACGTAGCCTGAGTTGCTCAAAACTTTTACATAGTGATCGTCAATCAGCGTACTGTTAGGCCCTGGCGCCATCATTTCTACGATCGTGTTTGGTTGAACAGTTTGAGTGGTCGTTCCTGCCTTATAAGGCATGTAAAAGGTCACAATGTTTGGATCATTAGAGTCGTTTACGGTCTGTTGGAGTGATGTGTCTGTTCCAAACATACTGCTTTCGATTTGTTCGCCCGGTAAGACTTCAACATTGATCCGGTGGTTGAGCATTACCGATTCAGCACTGGCAGGTGCAGTGTCCGGAAGAACATCAGCAACATGCACTGGCTTGGTCGTGAAATCACTTGCAGTAACGTAAGTATTAGGTTCGATGGTTGTCGCTGCTACAACAACCATCTCTGTTTTACCTGCATGATAGAGATACGTGGCACCGAGGCCCGCGGCAATCACAGCCGAAAGGATGCCGGCGATTCGGTACATTTTTGCCTTACTCTTACTCATTAACCGCTCACCTTCTTCTTCGGTTTAATAAGTCCCAATCGTACCCAGAAGCTTTCTTTTCTCGGTGGGCCTGCAGGTCCTACAGCAACCGGCAGATTTGCTGATGACAACGGTTCAATCACATTCCGCAGACCTCTAGAAAACGGAGAATTTGGTTCTTCCAGAATTACTGCGTCACCGTTGTCCTCAGCTTCGAGTACTTTGTCATCAAAAGGTAGGATTGCAGACAGTTGAGCGTTTAGCTGCTTACCTACTTCCTCGAGTTCAATGTCAACATTCTTCATGTTCCGTTCGAAATTGAGGATTAAACGAATGTTCTCTTGTCTCAAGCCAAGAGCGAAAGGACTCTTATAAACGTCAAATCCCTGCTTGTAACGTCTATAATGTGGTCTTGCACGTCGACCAATCAGATTGACCAGATCACATGCCCTAAGTGCTGCAGCCACCCCGGGAGTCATAAAAGCAGGGATGTCCAAAATGATGACGTCAAAAGCATGTGAAACTCGTTCAAATATGAAACTCAAAACTTCGGGGTCGAGTGTGTCCTGTTTTTCCTCATTTGGTGAAGCAATCAGTTGAAAATTGTACTTCCGCACTTTTTCTGTCGCCTCATAAATTTCCTTATCTGTCATCGCACCTACTTTTTGTTGCATCAAGTTTTCCCAGTGCAAAGTATTCATGTTACCTTCTGCTCCTGCTAAATCACCCATAACACCAGTTGGGTCGAGGTCTACAACAAGGGCCTTTCTACCCATGCTTGCATAGTAAGCCGCCGTGTTAAACGCAATCGTCGTTTTACCGACTCCACCGGAAGTAGTTCGCAAAGGTGCGTATCCGATGATTTTTGCTCTCTGAGTAGAGCTGCCAGTAAATAGCTGTGGTCTACCTATTTCAGGAATCACGACATTCGGTGATGTAGGCGGCACCGATGTTCCTGATTGTGTAGGCAGTGGCAGAACAGAAGTAGCAGATACTTCGTCAGCAATAACATCCGTTGATTCTAGCCATCTTGAAGGAGGAATTCGTTCCTCTACGAAATCACCTAGTTGGTCATCTGTGATGATGTCAATTACGTCTGGACAGCTACGCCGTAGAGCAATCGTTACTTTATCCGTTAGCACGACGGTGTTCATCAAAGGTGCAAGTTCGTTAATTGCTGCAACTCCCATCGCATCGTCAACCAGTAAAAGATCCGGATGTAATCCAATCACTTCATGCGGAGAAAAAGCTCCTCGCACTTCCCAACGACTAAGTTTCCCCATACGACGAGGGAATCTGTCACTTCCATCCAGCAGCAGGATCAAGATTTACGCCCCCTTGTTCAACAATCTCCGACAGTTGTTTGATGCTTTCTCGCAAGTTTTCTTGACGAAGCCATGCAGGACTTCCTTGGATAATAGAACCAAATTGCTCGTCTACGAAAGGTACGAATACCAGTTGTGCTCCCGGCCAGAACTCTTGGAATTCTTGTGGGTCAATAGGCAATCGTTTTGGTGCTTGGTTGATAACAACCACGTCTGCAGGAACACCTTCGAGCCACCGGCAACGGTGGTAATCAGCATTTGTGACAAGAATTCTCAAGTCATTCAAACTCCATTTGTAACCGGACGACTCATCGTAATCCTGTAACCCCATGTCGATTAATGAGGTGTCAGACCAACCTTGAATGTTTCTTGCGATGTTGGGAAGAATCACTTCTCCCGAATCAGAGAATGTGTCAATGGAGTAGACAGACACGTTATTACCTACTCGGAAGTTACTCTTGTAAGACGGTTGCTCAGATAAAAGCGCAGCTCCGCACTCACCATCTTTGTTAAACCACGTGGGAAGTACAGGGCGAACACCTGCTTCGATGTAATTAACGTGATTTGATTGCGACAAATAAGTTGCCAGTTGAATCCCAATAAAAGTAGTTCCTACTCCAGGTGCACCCGATATAATAATTGCCCTTGGTAGTTTCGAATCCGCGTTTTGCATTTGTTGTGGCTCCACTACTCGTACACGAATAGTCGGCTTACTCGTAACTGCTTGTTGCTCGCTAACTGCTGATTCAAAAACAGGTGACGAGACTATTACTGCCTCTTTATCTACTTGGGTCACAGTCTCAACTTCGACTTTGCTCTGTCCAACTTCTTGAAACTCGACCTCCAGAACTTCATGAACGAAGTCGACCATATCTTCGACAGCTGCACCTTCTTCTCCGAAAAGGAGAATCTTAATTCCTAACCCTTTGGCTTGTTGTTCAAATTCGTTTGTTCCTCTCGGGGACGCGAAATAAATTACTCGTACACCCTGTTTGGTGATGTTCATCAAAAATTGGATGATTTCCGCGTCGTCTTCAGTTGGAAACTGTTCGTCGCTTGTAATAATCCACTCTCCAAACATCTCTGAAGGTTGTTTATTGAATAACAACGGTCCTTCAAGTAAGCTAATTGACTTCCCTTTTCGTTCCTCGTAACTCTGGGCGAATATTGAGGTGAACTCGTCGATACCCGTTAAGTCATAAAGGTTGTTCATTTTTACACTCCTATTCATCAATACTACTCACGAAAACTTGCCCTTTGGCCCCTTCACTTCGACCGTTGAATACAAATATGGCTTCTGTTTCATCGAGGTCATTTTCGATGGGGTCTAATTTAACTGCCTTGTTCCAACTCTTAAACAAGTCATCATCCACATCGAATTGGTTGAGAACGACGTGTGTTTGAAAAAACCTAGCAGTAAGTGATAAAGAGAATGTCTCTAGTGATGGAGCCACTAGCCACACTCCAGTCTTATAAGAGAGTAGCCTTCGTATTTTTTCCTCGATACATTTCGCGTTGTCTTTATTCAACACATGATTACCCATGTGAATCAGTACGACGAAAGGTGTTTTGGACATCTCCATTACCATGCTGATTTCGTCAAGGGTATCGATTAAGCGAGAAACAGATACGATACGAACAATTGGGTTTCTGATATTCTCGATAGCCCGACGCTCGATGCTTGTCCATTCCTCACCTAGCAAGTGTGGTTGACCCATCTCTGCGGAAAGGTCTAAGATTAAAAATCTCCATTTAAGCATTTGAAAGATACTGATTTGTTGTCGTAACCAGGAATTCTTATAGGTATTCTGTTCGGGACCCACCAGAATGAGATTTTCTTGTTTTGCGTGTCTGTAGTACAAATCAGGTTCCGGTTGCATGTGGATGACCAAGCCGATATCATTCCTTTCTACGTCTCTATATCAATTATGGATGACACAGCTTGGTAACAACGGACATATATCGGACATCCTATCGTTGCTAGAATCCCCCCTTGTAAATTTTCATTTGTTATTCAGTGTAGATGTATTTTTAATGTTGAATGAGGCAGAATCAGAGCAAATTTAAATATGAAAAAGACTCGGCGTAAAATGCCGAGCCTTGTTTGCATATCATGCAGGGTCCTGTTCAATGTCTCTTCGACCTCTACACTGGTCAGATACACATCCCCAATACTCACCCTTACCATTTCGACGTCTTGCCATTTTTCCACGGCAGGAAGGACACTGGGGGGATGCTTGCTCTTTCGGTTGCGGTTGCGGTTGATTCTTGCTGAGCAAGTTGATTTTCTTTCGAGAAATTGAATCAGGTTTTGCATTACTTTCAGTCGTTTTTGCCTTGACCTGTTTGTTCGAGAACTCGGTATCATTTGAAGATGTTTCTGAAACAATTACCTCTTCCGGTTCGTTCTGTTTTGTCTCAGCATCACCAGATTCGTCAGAAGTTTTGTTTGGTTTCGGTGCTTTGTTCATTGTCTCCCTGATTTTTGCGCTCTTTGGCATAATGTCGTCCCATGACGGTTCTAGTAAGCGGAGGGGCTCAACGACTATAGCTTCTTTTTCCATGAAGTCATCGATGGGTCTAGGATCACCATCCCTTTTTACTGAAACACCCCAGTGGTACCAATACAGGGTGTTTCCCCGGAACGTAAGGATGGGTTTCATAGCTCTCGCCAATTGTTCCCTACTCGGATAAACCTCAGTTTTACGAGTTTTCTTTGGTTTTGTAGGCTTAACCTTCGTCGGCTGTTGAGGAGAGTTAACTAGCTTGATTAGCTTTTGGTTCTCCTTCGGTTGAACAATGCGCATCCGAAGTGGGTTTTGCCCTTTTCTATTCTCTACACCGACATAAATCACTTCATCTTCTTTTAAATCATAACGAATGAAGTTTTGTGAGAATCTAGGGACCAATTCTTCCTGACGAGTTTTTGAAGATATTGGCCGACCGTCATCCTTGCCGAGTCCTCCAAATCGAATTTGCTTGTCCTGCCGAGTGATTTTCTCACGTTTCACTTCGCCGGCCAGCTCCGCAACGCTCTTAGCGTCATCTGCACCAAGGTTAGATAAGTAAACCCAATGACGACAAGAACCTTCGAATGTTTCTAAGTAACCTTGTGCAACCGCTTCTAGCTGCGCACGGGATTGCATAGCAGCCACCATACTGTGACAGTGTTTTCTCCCCTGTGTACGAATTTCGTTGATGGATTTCGTAGCATATGACGGATACTCGTCTACGTAGGTGTACACCCCTGGTTTATCGTTATCCTTTCCAGGGCGGTTGAGTACGCCTTGCTGTAAAAATACCAATACCATTCTACCGACCAATTTACCCGTCTCTGTTTGACCAGTGATTACAGACAAAAGTTCACCCTTCTTACGAGCTGGTGCGTTCTTTTTAAACCCCTCCATTGTCTCATCAGGTTGTTTCATCCACTCAACCGGATCAATCCACGATTCGAAGTCGAAGTTAGGTCTATCCGCTGTTTTATCCATTTGCTTACCAAGAAGTTCTTGTACGAACTGGGAACTGATAAGGACACGAACTTTACCACGTAGTCCGCGGATAATGTTTTTATAGCTTTCGGCACTTTTACCTTCTACATTACCTCCAAACTCGTTGATAATACTATTTGCAGCACGGATTAACATTACCTTTTCATGCTCGGTGATTTGCGGCCAAATATTCGCAGCTATTTCTTTTACTCTTGGATCCGGCGATTGAAGTCCTCTTGAAACAGCAATAACCCTCTGCGACTCATAAAATAGTTCATCCATCTTAACAAGATAATCGTCATACCAACCGATAAAATCTATTTCTTGCCTTTCACCTGTTGTAGCATCTATTCCGTGTAGGTATTTGTACAGTTGGAGACTGTCCGTAGTTGCTTGTGCCGCCATTGTTTCGAAAAACGGGTCTCCCTTACTCCCTGTCCCAGATTGCTCATTTAGAACGACGTTGACGTTGTTGACGATATCGTCAATGTTCGAGCCGGATAGAGGATTAAACCGAATGTTCGTCCCTTTTCCGTTCATCTGTCCGTCGATGATGTGAATTCTCCGTACTGTCAGGCCAAGTTTCTCTGCATAGCTTTCTACGGACGGTTCAGGTTGGGGAGAAATCCAAACTATGTTTCCCATGACTCCTTGCGAGATTCCCTCAATATCTTGATAGATTTGAGGTTTCATCGTCATGAAAGTTTTACCAGACCCAATTGGACCAATAATACCCATGTTTAGAAAACGATCTGCAGATTGAATGTGGATTTTCTTTCCTGCTTTTGCATTGGCTCCAGGAAGACCCGGTTCAGCTTCACCAATTCCCGTTCCAATCACAACGGGTGGATGGGTATATTGTTTATCTTTCGCTCTTCCACTGACCGGACTGATGACATAGTCCAAAACCCGACGAAGTACATAGCCCCAGGAATATCCTGCCTGCTTAATACCGAAGTGTAAAATTACTGCGATTAGAGCTATGACTATGCCAATGACCATCGCACCACCGTTGATTCCCGTTGCGTGAAATACAGGAACTGCGACTTGGTGACCATTCTTATCTATCGAAGGCATTGTGATAGTATCTTTCTTACCACCAAACTTCGGTTGCAATGCCTTGTAGATTCTAGCGATTGCATACGACACAACGCCTATTGCCGAAGCTATCCATAATACCTTGGCTACACGCCACATTGTTGAGAGCAGTAGAAACAGGAAAGTGGCAGCAATACCGATGAATATAGGATTGCTCATGGCCTTAAACAAGTTTGCAAAAGCGTGGGAATCTACTGCCCCCATTTATTAATTCGCCTCCATTAACCCTTTCTCAATTAGTTCCCAAATGTGTTCATCAAGAACCCGTTCGGCATAATTCCCCCGAAGGATTTGCCAGTAGAAACCTTCCTCATCCCTCGCGATAAACAGTCTTTCAATCGTTTTGTTGTTTGAGTTAACGTACAATGTCCATGGTTCCTCTTTGTTTTGTTCATGACCTGCAGGATGGACAACCATCTCATTGCCCATCAGTGTAATTTCGAGTTGAGTTCCCTCTTGCTTGACGTTAAAGACCTCTAATACAACATCCTTTTCATCAAACCCTTCGAGTTTCACCATGACCGGTTGCAGAAGTCGTTGGAACCTACGATAGAGGAAATCTACGGTGGTTGAGTATTGTTGTTCAATAGCTTCATTCCACTTTCGCTTTTCGATACGTTCTTGTACCTCTTCAATTATTTTTGCTTGTAAAGATTCAAGGATTCTCGCCGACTTAGACATATCTACTTTTTCTTCCTTTCTTCTAAAAGTCTCGTTACGTATCTGGAAGGAATACACACTTTATCGCCCATCATTTTAGGAACAATAAAGTACAAGCGATCCTGTGCTCTTGTTGCTGCCACATACGCGATTCTGGTTTCCTCCTCGATGTTGCCTTCATCAACTGATTTCTGATAAGGCATTACACCTTCGACCATATCCACTAAAAAGACAACTGGATATTGCTCACCTTTAGAACCGTGGACAGTCTTCATTACAATCGCATCATCTTTTGGTTCCTTCGATTTTTCTATGACGTAATCGCAGAAAGATAAAAACGACTCGATGTTGTCATGTTTGGAAGCTGCTCGTAAAAACGAACTGTACCACATGTCACCCGGTTCACGTTTCATTAATTCTGGATGTATTTCATCCAGTCGAACGATGAGTTCCGCAGGTTGTTCGCAGTCCATTAATTTGTCCAAAGTGTCCAAAATTGGATCGTACACGGGGTATTGAGTAAGTACACTTAACCCCTCGACCAATACTCTGTTAATATCGTCAGGTTTGATATTTCGCTTGGGCCGATTGATGATGTCTGTAACCCACTGAACTTCAGGTGCCTCGTCTTTCGATAGCGAATTAACAATACGCATGTAAGTTAGGATTGTTTTTATCTTGGGCATTTCGTAGAAGTGCGACTCTCCTGCCATGACGTATGGTAAGTCCCGTTCGGTGAAAATTTCCTCAAAGGAACGGGATTGTTCGTGAGTACGATATAGAATAGCAAAACTCTTCCATTCGAGATCTGGATCTGCAAGCCGCATTGCTTCAATAATGTCAGCTACACGTTTTGCTTGGTCCACTTCGTCTTCCACACCTATAATCTTGATGGGATCTCCACCAGGACGATTTGCCACTACCTGTTTCTTGAACTGACCTTCGTTCATGCTAATGATGAGATTGGATGCTTGAATAATTGGGTCACGCGAACGATAATTTCGTTCAAGAATAATCGTTTTGGCGTTCGGATAGTATTTACCAAAATCCAGGATAAGAGAAGGCATAGCTCCTCTCCAACTATATAGTGACTGCCAGTCGTCTCCTACCACAAACAAATTTTGGTGTGCTTTTGCTAGGAGGGACAAAATCTCCCATTGAACTAGGTTCGTATCCTGAAATTCGTCCACTAGAATAAACTTCCACTGATTTTGCCACTTTTCTCTAAACTGCGTGTCCATTCTGAGAGCATGGACTGTTTTAACAAGAAGGTCGTCGAAATCAAGTATTTTCTTATCTTTCTTAAACTTCTCATAAGCCTCGTAAATGTCAGCTACCATCATGTCATCCAAGTCGAATGGAGTTTTCAACGAATTTTTTGCCTTGCTTATTGCTTGATCTGCGTCTTTCGCAGACAGACTGCTCTTTACCCCGTAAGGATTGCTATCACTGGGTCCGCTCAAAATCAATTCTATAATCCAAGATGTGCTCGTTTGAATTTTCCAATCCTTACCGAGACGTGGCATGATCAACTGGTATGCCAGCGAATGGATGGTGCAAATCTTAACTCCTTTAGCTTTGTCACCGGAATCAGCCTTAATTCGACTTTGCATTTCCTTGGCCGCGTCTTTAGTAAATGTGCAGCATAGAATTTGGTTTGGTGGTATTTGCAATCTAAGTAAGTGTTGAACACGTGTAACTAGCATTGCAGTTTTTCCACTACCGGCTCCGGCAACTACAACACAAGGGCCCTGAATATGTAATGCTGCTTTTCTCTGCTGTTCATTTAAGTCTGCCAAACTAGGCATTAAATCCCCGCCTTTTCATGACGCTCTATTCCAGTTTCTCACGAATAGATGCATTGAGTCGGACATTGCGCGGACACGTTTCCAATCATTTCTTCAATATCAATAGGAAATACATTTATCATCAAGTGAACGTGTTCTGGATCATGGTATCCAAAACTCTTTTAGTAGTATTTATTCATGGTAAAATATAGGTAAGTCTGAAAAGAACACTATATATAACATGGGGCAGGGAGCGATCAACATGGAACTTGGTCGTAGGATTAAGCAACTAAGATTATCAAAACACCTTACACAAGAACAACTTGTAAATGGGTTCTTTGACCGATCTTATTTAAGCCAAATCGAGAACGGCAAGATAACCCCCCCTCTAACCACTATAAAACTGCTTGCGGAAAGATTAAGTGTTCCTGTTAACGCCATAATGCCCGACGAATATAACTACTTAGGTTTGTCACAAAGTTGTGATCTGCTTCTTAATATGGCTCGTACAACACATGACGAAGAGATCACTAAAGATGCTTGGAAAGTATCTCGAAAACTAAATTCACTGGAGAAAATGTGTGAAGTCATTCTTGTTTGGTACAAAGCGTCAAACCATCCTACCTCAGACTTTCAACAAGCATTGTTTGAGACTGTCAATTTAGGTGCATCACAAGATATGTTCTCCGACGAATATTGGCAGGTTATGTTGTGCGTTGGGAATACATACTTTCGTTACGGTATGTATCAACAAGCAGTCTCTGAATACCGACGTCTAATTGGTATGTTTCCTCCCCAGGCAATAAGATTTCGTACCTTGGTTAATCTGGGTAGTGCATTATTGGAGTTAAAAAACTTTGGAGAAGCACATTTAGCTTTTACAGAAGCTATTAATCAAGCACAATCCCAAGATACAAATCTCGGCCGTTCTTACCAGGGTTTGGGTATTTCATCAAGAAATTTAGGGCATTTATCAGAAGCGATGTTTCACACAAAAAAAGCAGCGGAATTATTCCATAAAAATAACGACATGGTTCGATTCAACAATGCCAGAGTAAACACTGCTGTCCTTCTATTGGATGAGTTTCATATTCAAGAAGCCCAATCAATGTTGGTTGAGTGTTATACCTTCTGCGAAACTCAGAATGACTCCATAGGCTTATCAAAGATTTGTGAAGAGTTTGCGCGCTTAAATTTTTATCAACACAATTATGAATTATCACTCGATTGGAGCGACAGAGGAATTCACTTCTTAAGTGAGGATCAAAACACTGCGGGTCGACTCTTTGCTTGGAAGACGTACTCATATCTCAAAATGAATCAACAACAGGCTGCAATGGATTGTATCTTATCCATCAAAGCTTTATTTGGTGCCAAGTTTGAGGAAACTATTCAACTAGTTGACCCAAATATTTCTCCAGATTTTAAATTGCAACTCAAGAAAGTCATCGACTTAAAACGTCTGAAACAAGTGAATCTAGTTCAATAAACGTTGTATTGACGCGGACATATAGTTTTCCTTCTTTTTTTCTCATTCACAATGTGAATGATTTTCCCACAGTTAATTATTGTCGAGGTATATCCTATTCCTAAGAGGAGGAATGATATGCGTAAACTTCCACTACTTTTTTCAATAGTAGCAGTATTAGCTATAACAACTATCGGAGTATGTAATCCAAATGACACTATCGGACCCGGGGTGGATGTTACTAACTTCGGAACAGGTGTAAGTGCAACGACATCATTTGTTTCTTGAAGATATGGAGTTTATGGGAGGTTGTTATATGAGAAAAATTGCTGGATCGTTATCCTTATTGGCAACATTAGCATTATTCACTCCTGTTGCTATGGCACAAACTAATGTCAAACCTATGCCAGTGCACAACACTGTTCTAGCAAGTGCCCAAAAATCTAATGCAATACAAATGAGTGGTTATGTACATGATGGACAATACAACTTTATCTCAAATAGTACAGCTAGTCTTACGATCACTCCTGGAACATCATCCGGAGAAATCGACGTTAGCGGTACCTTGAGTTACTCAGGTGGACAATATTCATTCTCAGGAACAGCTACTGCAGACTCTAATGGAACCTATCAAGGAAATACCGATATCTCTGTCAACGGGCAACAAACGACTCTCCTTTTTAACATCACAAGTGACCAAAAGTACATGTCTGCTGAATTCAATCAAACAGTATTTGTGGAGTCGACAACTGGAGCGTCGTTTTCAACCGGACAACAAAAATACAAGCAGTTCAAAAGTCAAGTAAGTTTGCAATCAAGTGTTCAACCAATGTCATCAACAAGTAATCCAAATGTTGACGCGCAATACAGCACTGGTTCTGGAGGAACATTCCAAGAAGTAATTGGGCCCAAAACACTAGCGCGAAACTCAAGTCAATTGTATACATTCCGCGATTGGTTGGATGACAGCACGTATGATAACTATACATCCGGATCTTACTACGATTACTACTATGTAGTCGAAGGACAATGGTTTGGTAATACGTATGATCCGAACAACCAAGTTTATGAAACTGAAGTGTACCCGAACCCACCACATAGCAGTACTTCTTCCTATACTTTCAGTCTTTCATATGCCGGTGTTGGGTTGTCTTACACAAGCAACACTACAAAAAATACCTACACAGCGAATGGTACTAATTGGTGGATCGATCAATTCTATCCTAATAATGACTTTGCCCAGGATAACATTTATTCCTCAGACAGTAAGGCAAACGGAATTATTGCATCTGTGAATCTCTATGCTGGTGAAAATGCTACACTTGGGACTCAAGAAGAAAAGTCAGAGCAATGTATCAGTATTGAAAATCAGTCCTATGGCGATAATACAGACTATTTCTGGCTTTACAACACGACAAACTTCCCTGTTGATATTGTCAGCTAAACGACTATACTACATTCAATATAAGACGCCTTGTTGTTCTTCACGACGGGCGTCTTGTATTTTTATTCCCCTAAATGCAATATGTTTATAACAAGTAGAATCCTTCAAACAGGAGGGTCCAATGCGTAAATTCTCTTTTGTAATAACTTCAATATGTGTTATATCGCTAGTTGTAAACATAATTCAATTTATCGATCGCAAACAAAACCAGCATTATGCAGATATTCAGACCGGCTATTCAAGACTCTTGAATAATGTGGGAAATGCGAAAAGTCAATCAACAAAGTTGAATAGCGCTAATATCACAGAATTAGTGAAAAACGGTTCTTTGATGGATTTATCAATTGAGCGTTCAATCGGTATTCTTATTGGATTACAAGCAGCTACCGGAGTTAATTTTACACCTGTACAAGTTGCATTACTTAAATGTGAGATCCCCATTAATACACAGGGTATGAATGATGCACAATTACTCCAAGAAGCAGCTTATGCCCAAAATAATCTCTCCTCTTTATTGAAAATGATGCAAAGTTTTCAAACTAAAAGCAGATCAGAAATTGACCAATTACAAAGTTTGGTTACTGAAATTAGCCAGAAA
This sequence comes from Alicyclobacillus fodiniaquatilis, assembly GCF_042678105.1. Taxonomy (NCBI): domain Bacteria; kingdom Bacillati; phylum Bacillota; class Bacilli; order Caryophanales; family Alicyclobacillaceae; genus Alicyclobacillus; species Alicyclobacillus fodiniaquatilis. The sequence goes on along the minus strand of NZ_JBHUCX010000043.1, from coordinate 20,581 downwards.
TATCCCTGAATTAGCATCACATCAGGAGTTCTTCTTTTACGGTAATGCTTCAAACGGTGTCATTGGGTACATTTCTGAGCCCGCGATGAATGATGAATTTCGTGGAATGGGTTACGAGGAATGTACGATTGGTGTGATTAACAAGTGGTTGTCCATTGAGAAAGCTAATGTGATCCTTGTTATGGTCTGTGGCAATGACTTTAATGACTTGTACTTGAAACGTTATTAACAGTCGTTTGAGAAAACGGTTATACCAAGATAGGCGGAACTTCAGATGCTCCCATCATGTTCAAACAAAACGACCTTTACAAAATAGCCTTGATGTGAAGTGATTTGAAAGGGACTTGTACGTTTACCGTCAATTCCACGGTTCGCGTAAGTCCCCTTTTTTTACACAGACTGCACAGGATAAAACAAAAGATATGCTATTGTACTCCATGCCATTATCTATTCCTTAGACTAGCTATAAACTCTGTGATCGTAGAATTTCTTGGCTACCTCGTTCATCGAATATCCCATGAAGAGTTGTCCCACCTTTATTGAACACCCCTCAACTTCGGCGCCCATGAAACTTTCAACGGCCGGCGCACGAATGACTGTTCACATCCCTTACAAATAATCACGACCATACCTTCATTATTGACCTGGACGTTGAGAGCAGTGACTTGAAGCTCGGATAAGGAATCCTCGGTGGTCCCTTCTGCCTGACACAATGGGCATTTCGTAAGACGCGGTACATTTGACATTGGAATTCCTCCGATGTTTGTGGGTTATCCTCACACTATCAGAGATTGAAAAGCCAGTTAGCAGATTTGAGGGACATTTTCTAGGTTTATAGGCATACTTGTCCCCTATTCAACGTAAATCTGTAAATGAGTAAAATCTTTGGGAGGTTGGGTAAAGTGAGTACGGAACGGACACGCAAAGTACGCAGCGATAAAAAAATCAGGGTCAATCCACCGTTGAGAGAGTGCGATCATTACAAACTTGAAAGATTGGCGATAGCGTGTGGACTAAAAAAGACTCATCTTGCAGAGACAATCATTAGCATGGCTTTAAATACTGCTGAAATCATAAATCATATTCAAGATGTATATGAGGTGCCCTCAAGTCGCAGGGTTATCCCACAGAGGGTGAATGGCGGTGAGTATACTTTTTAGGCTTTGGCTCTTAAATTTTTAAGTTCCTTACCGACATTCTTGCTAAATTTTCTGCACCGGTCACAAAGACCTGTTTTAGATGCAGTGTTCTTCTTGTTACACAAAAAGCACTTCATATGAAAATCCCCCTAAACGTGATAGTGATGATATCAGTATTTACGCGTAGAGGGATATTTAAACTCGATATACCAGTTCTAGTGTAAAATCAAAATATGAGCGTCCGTAGCCAAGCGGATAAGGCCCAGGTTTCCTAAACCTGAATTCGCAGGTTCTAGTCCTGCCGGACGCGCCAATATTCTTTTTGTCAGCTCACCACTCCGGCTCGAATGACTGAACCATAATCGGCTCGGAGTTGTTGATGGAGACCAACTGGATGTCCACATGGTCTGGGTCGTTTTCGTGAAATTCCAGTTCTAGTCCCGCGGTAACATCCTCTCCGTCTAATTCGCGTTCGCTATGCACAGTCTCAACAAAAACGTATCTTTTGTCCTCAGAATCCCAGACTCCATTTGCATAGTCTTGAAACGAAAACTCCGCTGTGTAGTCCACGGAAGTGTCAATTGCAATTGTAGCCGTCACCTTCCCATTCTCGTGGCGGTCGTACTTCAAGACAAGTGGGTCGTCTAGGAGCTCAATATGACGAACAGTGACGTGTTCGACGTCGCCTTCTTCACCCAAGAGGTCAAACACCTGCATCGGAAACTCTTCCGTGAGGAGATCGACAACCCTCGAAGTGTGATGTTGGAATGTGGAAACGATTAGACCGTGGTTGTACTCGTCGTTCTGGTTAAAGAAGTCGAAGAGTTCGTCGAGAGATTTGTGGTGAAGGAGACCCTCACGGTCTTCGCAGAAATGCTTTGCGTCGGTATCGCCGCTTACCACATGAAATGTCTCGCCAACATCAATAGACTTGTGTTCGATGGCCAATAGGGAAAAAGCGTCTGGGAACTCATCCTTTTTCCTTGCGCTGAACGGCGTGTCGCCGTTGAAATATCGCTCAAAAACATCCGATGGTTTCACATCATCGACGTTGACCGTTTCGACCGCCGCGGTCGCGAGAAACTCATGAAATAGTCCTAAAAGGTCAGCGTATATCTCATCGAGCCTATCCTTAATTACGAAGATGGATTGATATTCCGCTAAGTTTCGGAGAACTTTGAGATCCGTTCGAATGTGTTTCGTTCCTTTTCGCACAGACTCATATATGGCCTTATGGATGTTTGCTTCGACTTCCTTCTTTACAACGTCTGTTATATAAATCGTAATGCGGCCGTCGAGCGCGGCTTCAGCAAGCGCCTTCAATTGGCCTGTCTGGAAGGAAAAGTTCTTGTTGATGTAGATTTGCGTATCAAGAAAGACGTTTGTCACTTTCGGCTCTCCCTACCCACTGTGTATTGTTATTGCAAACTATTGATTTACCGTAATCGAAGGCTAGTATTGGGATGTTTTTTACTGATAACACCTCAAAGCGGCAACCTCTTCTCGAAATATGCTTCCGTATCGTTCACTTCACCTTATAGGTCGCAGCTAATTCTTCAATTATCCTTTTAACATAAAGAAAATCAAGGTTCAATCGGACGCGCAGGTCTGAAAATAGGCAGCGAGCTCAAGCTCCTCCAAACTGACCACTGAAGCCTGGCACAATTGTGTTTCATCTGTATTATCAGTTCAATACACTTGTTCCAAATCCTTTGTTTTTGGTATAGCCTTCTCTAACTATGCCGCCTGATTGCACCATAATGCGAAAACTTGAACACCGTATTTTCATACATAATCCAAGAGCGTTTACTTCTGGGACATGTGTAGAAGTAAACTCAGGTTACTATTTCACACATTTTGAGCTGTGCGGTGATCCACTAGGTGCAACTGAACCTTCCTGCTGGTTTGCCAGATGTTCTCTTCTACTTTTACCACCAAGTGATGACGAGTCCCCTCTTCCCAATGGTCAATTTCATGACCTCGATTAAAGGCGACTACCTCTTGCCCTCGACCCGAATCATCCTCTACCCACAATTTAAGATGTTTACCTTCAGTACCCATTGTTTCTACACGGCCGACAACTACATTCTTCACAAAAAAGACTGGTTGTGGATTTGCTTGTCCATATGGCTCTAACCGCTTTAAATCGTCACTAAGCTTGAACGACATTTCATTCAACCTGAGTGGAGCATCACAGTAAATGTGCGGCGGAAGAATATCGTCTGTCCATTTCCTACGAGCTGCGTAAGCAAACCCTTCGCGTAACCGTTCAATATCTTTAGCGTGAAGGCTGAACCCTGCCGCGGCTGAATGCCCTCCGTACTTAGCAAAGATATACGAGCGTTCCTGTACGTCCCTCAAAGCCTCATACAGGTCAAATCCGTCAATACTGCGTCCAGAACCTTTCGCCATATCTCCATCTATACTGAGGCACAATGTGGGCTTGTAGAAGCGTTCTGTAAGATTCCCTGCCACAATTCCAATGACACCTTCATGAGCCCCTTCTAAGGCCACCACAAGAGTGTTCCCTTCGAGCCACTCTGGGTGATCAGCAATCTGTTGTAAGGCTTCCTGCTCAACTCTTTCTTGAATGGTTTGACGGAATCGATTTTGAGTCGACATCTCGTTCGCTATGGTCATAGCTAGTTCGGGATCTTCGGTCAAAAATAACTCAACCACTCTAGCTGCATGTGCCATTCTTCCTACCGCATTGATGCGGGGTGCAACCTGGAAATGTATGTGATTCGCTGTAATCCGTTTATTCTCTAAGCCAGATACGTACAGAAGTGCGAATACCCCAAGACTGGGTGAGAGCGTAAGTTGTTGTAGACCCAATTGAACCAATAGGCGATTTTCACCCAACAAGCTCATCTGGTCGGCCAGTGTTCCCATCGCGACCAGTTCTAGATGCTCCTCAGGAAACCGACCCAGAAGCGCCTGTGCCAGCTTAAACGCTACACCGCAACCGCATAGAGTGGCGGTAGGATAAAAAGCCCGAGGATAGCAAGGATGGACGATTGCAAACGCCTTTGGTAACTCGTCCGGGAGGTGATGGTGATCTGTCACAATGAGATCAATTCCTAGTTGTCTTGCCACCCGCGCCGGTTCAACGGCAGCAACCCCATTGTCAACTGTGATAATGAGCCCTACGGACTTTTCAAAACAAGCCTGGACCATCTTTACGTTAATCCCATATCCATCCTCAACACGAGAAGGGATAATGTAATCCACCTGTGCTTTCAAGCTACGTAAAGTTCTGATAAGAAGAGTAGTAGAGGTCACACCATCTACATCGTAGTCACCAATGACAACGATCTTCTCCTCAGTATCAATAGCTTTACGAATACGTTTTACTGCTTTGTCCAAATCGTGCATTAAACTTGGACTATAAAGAGATGACCGATCGGGACTTAAAAATTCTCGAGCTGTATCTACCCGGGAACAACTACGAGTCGTAAGAACTCTCGCAACAAGCGGGTGGATATTTAGTTGCTCGATAAGAGTCTCCGTCGCGTCTAGATCTGCTGTTCTTGGTAACCACTTTCGTAGCGGTTCCCCGATGGACACATTTTCAAATTCCGTTATCTTTACGCTCAACTTCGTTCACCCCTAATGATGGCGAATCAAATTCGCCTACGCTCGGTACAGTATTCTTCAATACTGACTTACAGACCTCACGGCTACGTTCTATACGTTCCTCCACTTCGGAGTATTCCGAAGAAAATGGATCCATTTCTTTACTCAGTTCTTGAACCAAATCTAATAAGTTCGTGATGACTTTCTGTAGGGATAGCAAGCCAGTTTCTGCTCGTACAACTCGCTCCTGTATCCTCTTGCTAGGATCTTGATTTGTCACAGTCCGATGGCGTATGATACCTTCCCAATTTTCGCGGTTTTGGTTGATACGCGCCTGTTGAAGGTGTCCGTGGATTTCTTGCATATAGAAACCCATCACTCTCTTGTCCTTCACCTAACTGCTCCCCCTTCCCTTCGGAACTGACGAAATCATCATTATGGTACAATGATTTTCGCCTTCTCGTTTGGGAAAACAGGAACAATTTCACAAAATAAAAACACCTCTATAGTAATCCTACAGAAGTGCCTCATTTTAATGTTAATTGGACGTAACAGAACTGGAATCAAGCGCGTTTAACTCGTTTCTTATCGGTCCCACGATCGACGCAATTGTAGAGAGATTATATGAGGCTTCCTCTTTGGAGTAGGTTCCGTCTAAAATCCCCTCACTAGCCCATTGTTTCTGTTCCTCAAATTGTTTTAAAACAAAGTTTGCATACTCTCTAGGGCAGCGGAATTCTTAAATCCTTCAACAACAGGATTCCAACCACTTACCCGAGCAAAGTTTACCATGTAGCCACCGTAGCCGGATTTAATGATTTGTGAAACTGCTACGGAGAGTGTTTCAAAGTCTTCAACGATGTATTTCTCTTGGTCTTCAGCTGTCAGTTTCCGCTCAATGTGTGGGTATTCCACAATGAGAGATTCAACATCCACTAAATCCCCAGCATATGGCTGTCTATCCTTAAACAAAAAACAAACGTTTATCCTCAAAATTGAGCGAGAGTGGCGATAGACCAAGGAAATTTCTAGAGTTATTCTGACTTTCTATTATCTTTTTGACGTCATCTTCTGTCATCGATTTTTTGGGGTATCCCCAGACAATGGGACCGAATACTCGACTAAACAATGGATTTACGCCAATAGGCATGTTTTGGTCTAAACCTATTGATTCACCATCATTCAAGTAAGCAAAATTATAATCTGACCCATGACCTACCTGATAATCGGATGTCTCAAAGTTTTGTTCGAAGTAGCATTCAAATGGGTTTTCTGTGGTGGGAATAGTGATCAATTCAGGAATTTTACTGGGATTAACACGTCCATCGAGTTTTCTGGCGTATAAGTGGTTGCCAATTTGAATTCCTCCTTCTATCGGGTCCTCTTAATCACATAATACTTTAATTAAAAGTGAAAAAGGCAATCTCCAGGATGAATGGAGACTGCCTACTAGGGATAGCTATTGTTACTGTGATTGCTTCCACTTCGAGCCAAGTTTCACTTTGACGACGCGGGATGCTTTGATCTGAATGGTTTCGCCAGTTTGAGGATTACGGCCGATACGCGCAGCCCTTGTATCTGGAATCAATTTACCGAGACCATCGATGGGAACTTCTTGATCAGCTCGAAGTTCAGAGACGATGGTACTTTGGACTTGCTTCCAAATCGCTTCGGCAGCCTTTTTTGAAAGCTTTACTTCTTCGGCTTCGCCCGCTTGTTGAATTGCATTGATATACGTCTCTTTTGACAACCGAAAACCTCCTAGTTATCTACTGACTGGTGTATCTGATTCCATGTTACGACATGAATTGACATTAAGTCGGACGTTTCAAGGACAGATTTTAGAATACAATCAAATCTCTTGTCCTTTGTTAAGAGAATCAAAGTCAAATGATAATTGTGTTTCTTTGGGACGCTTTAGAGGTTCTGCCTTTACAACTAAACGCACTTCCTGGTAATCTTCCGCGGCACAGATAATATGTTTATCACTGACAAGGTATCCAATTCGTCGACCAGCAGAGTTTACAATAGACCGGTGTTTGTTTTTCATGTTAGATTTCCCTCCATTGATGCACGGGCGTTGTCAAATTATCGATACCTGATGTTCCTGACTAGGTTCAGATAAATCATCAAGTGGTATCTTTTTCAGGTTCGAAGTGTCTAAGAACTGAACCGTAGCAAATGGTCCCTTAAGGTACCTAACGATACAATTGCGCCCCGCCCTTCTATCTCCAATCGTATTACTGTCATTGAGTGGTGCACTACATATGTGTTGCCTATCTTTATGTTAATGACTCTGGAGACAATGTGACGATTCTTTCTCGCAGTCACCTTAACTTCTGATGGACTAATGTATTTGTAGTATGACGACCGATGCATTGAACCCTTACTCCTTACGCTGACTTAGTGTTGAGATGTTTCTCTACGATAGCGAGATAATCCAATGGAACGCCTCTTGTGGGTTTAATCAGATCACACTCTAAGTGGAATGCTGAATAGGGAATGGATTTCGGACCGCCAACGCAAGATTTATCCCACACATCTATAAGAAGTTGAGCAGGCACATAATAGACCTCACCCAGCTTGGAAAACTCGATAATAAGAAATGTCAATGCTCCATGTTTAAGTGATTTTCTTAGATAATTAATCTGTTCTTCGTCAGTGTTTTCCAACGGGAATTTCTTAGTATCTTTGGTTGATTTGGCTTCAATTCTTATGGAACGTCCACGAAATGTTCCGTAAAAATCAATCGTACTTTTTTGGATGACTCCATCAACTCGGCCACCGGCAGAGACTTTCAAAATCTTTACTGGTGTTGGCTTTTTTTCAACATCGGCCCAATTCTTCACAGCGTACACTTCGTTTGTAAAAGTAATCATTTCTTCCAAAGCCATACCGCGATTAGCGTAAATCGGCATCATAAAGCCCCCTATTGAGGATTTGATGAATATTAGCTGGCACGACGTTTGTGGACATTTATGCGCACTGACTTAATGCCGAATTCGATTGCCTTTTGCTCAATAAAATCAGTAAGATTCGCGACTTCTTTGGATGAAATATTTTCAAGTCCTATCAATTCTAGCATGGTCATCTTGTTGGTTCGCTTCGCCAGGAACCCGATTGCTTGACGGAAAGTCCATTCATAAACCTCTGCCCATTCACGAATGATTGACTCTGACGAACGTTGTACTTCTTGTATTGATTTATTAACCTCTAATTTGAGGCGACGACCCATATATATCCCCCGTAACTTTGCAGATTATAAAAACTCACCCTACAACTATTGTAGGGTCTCATGGCTCAACAGAACGGACATAGGTTGGACACGTTTCAAATTGCCTTGACTTTTTTGGAGAAGTACACTACATTTTCGTTCGTTCCCACCTTTGTTTCCCCTTTTCCTAGACACTTGTGACAAATATCGAAGTAGTCTCCATTCGGAAGGATGGAATCTTTACCTTGGCACAAGGAACAAGTTTCCCATTGGGCCATCTTAAACTCTTGTTTTCCTGCTTCATTAGTCTTATACATGAGACGCATGTTTTGAAGTATCTCTCTAATCCTTGGAGCTGTTAATTCATCGTCTGTTAAGTCGGTTCGTCCAATGAGGTACCGGAAAGCATCACATGTCTCAGTTGAACATCCATTACGCCCCTCTGGTTGGGATTCAACATCGCATCTGTCACAGGCATTTCCGCACAAATTTGACAACAGCGACCAGTAACGGTCAGCGGTAGGAAGTGCCATTGGATTTACATCAAATACTGATTTGCACTGAGATGGAACGCGAGTAAATGGAAAGCTTTTTAGATTGGACACGATCATCGACTGTCCGCATACATGCTCTCCTTCTTCCCCATTGAAATAATGGATACACTTAGAACAACTCATCGTTACCCTCCTTATTTCTTTGAATAAAAACCTGTACCAGGTTTACTCACGGATTCTCTTTTCGACTTCATTTCATCTGTCGTTCGAGCCAGTGTGAAAGCCATAACATCACGACATTTGGCACAGAACCTACCCTCGTTGGTAGGCGACCCGCAACGTGAACATTCGATAGCAAAGTTAGAAGCATCCACAAATATGAGCCTTCCATCTTTGAGAAGAGATACAATGATTTCAATATCTACTTACAACGCTTCAACGACTTCTGAAATTGTGGCATTCTTGTTCTCCCTCAAGTATGCACGTACTTGTTGTTAGACTTCTTCTTCTTCACGAACACATTTTGGGCAGATACCGCGTACTGTTTTGTTAAATAGGTCTCCACATTCTGCCTCCCACTTACCTCATTCGAAGAAGTACCCATGTGTGTAAAAGCTGACTCCTAAATAACCAACAAAACTAAACGTGAATAGACACGATATATTCCAAACAAGTTGCTGCCTTTGAGTTCCCTTTAACCAAACAAAGCTATACATCGGCCATAGCACGCTTATGAGCCTCGTTGCTGATGCTAGTGGATTACCATTCAGATAAGTGGTTAAGCAAATTAACAGGTTTACAAGTACCCACGCACCAGTTTCAAATGAAATTACACTTATGTTTTCTGTTGGTTTAAAGCCGTGATCTGTTTTGATGGTTGAATATATATAGGAGATTGCAATAACGCTGAGAAGTGTCATACAGAACAAGTCTATATAAACATTGTGATGTGTCTTTCTTAAGGTCCAATCATCTATGAATGAAGCGCCGGGGAATTTCCATACACGTCCCCACGAGCGTTCTGCACTAAAGACAATGAATGGTTGCCCGAATTTGATTAAGAGATACCCTAAATAAACAGCCCACCCTGCTATAACTGAACCGATAAACATTAAAGCTTTCCAATATTCCTTTGTTCGCAAATAACGTATGGAAAAAATCGCCATGAATAACCCGGTTTCATGTGCTAAAACTGACAAAAATCCCGCTACATAAGCCATAATTAGTCCTGCTTTAGTACCCTTACTTATTCCGTAAAGGACAAGTAAAGAAAAGAAAATCAGGTAACTTTCTGTATATAAAACAGACTCATATATCAACGCAGGATTGACTGAGTAGAGCACAATACCCCATAGCGCCTTTTCATGATTCATTACTTTCCGAAACAATGTGTACATTATGGGAATGGTTAAAACGAATATCATGTTGGTCAATAACATAGTCCCGATTGGCCCCAAGAAATGAACGATGATTGGAACAAGCGGAAAGAAAACTGTTGCACGTAACTCTGGAGAAAAAGGATATGTATTACCGGCAGGAACAAATGTTTTTTGTACCGGCAACGGGAATTTGTAGCCATACTTGCCGATTGTAGCGTACCACTGGCTATCCCATTGAATAAAATGGTCGAACCAAGTGTTTGTGAAATGCAGATAAACTCTTGAATCTACCAGAGGAGATTTGAGTCCTAGAAAAATAAAGGCGAAGTGTAACAAACTTGCACAAACAACAACAACCCACGGTCTACTCATAATTTTCATCTATACAATCTCCCCAATATCTTGCTGCTTCTGAATTTCAGTGTAAAACGATCTGTATCAAGCGGCTGGACAAATGGAGGACAACTTTTAGGCAACAAAAAAGGCCAGGAATACCTGACCAACTTAAACACTCCTCACGTGTTTTATTAAGTTTCCCCAACTTCCAAAGTGGTGAATCGCTGCTTGATACAAGGCTTCTTGTTCTACCATTGCTGAACTTCCCTGCAGTAACCTCGGCGATTTTTCGATTTCCTGTCTGAAGCGTCTAATCACGCGGTTTTGCTCCAATACTACCAAAGACTCATATGCACAGCAGGATCAACGCCCGATGCTCTAAGAGCTTCACTCCAATTACCACTTGCAATAGCTACTTTGAATAGCATGGAGCTGTCTAACTCAACAGCGGTCGGTGATAGTGACAACTACTTACTATGTCTATCTTGAATATCATTAATGACCTTTTTATTCGTCCAATTTCTCTGTCGCTCTTTAATAAACTCGCGAAAACCTGATGCCTTTAATGCTTCATTCCATGAACCGAATAGTTTTTGAGACGCAACATAAAGACGTCTTTCGGTTCGGTAAACATCATAAGAGTTGATCGATGAACCATTAGAGTGACGTTCTCTGATTTCTTGTATAATTATTTCAGGTGTCCAGTGTGTCCAAGATCTACACAATTTGTTGTCTACTTCAACACCTGAAGCTAGAAGTGCTTCTCTCCAGCTCCCGAACCGTCTCCTACCTGCTTTGTACAGTCCACCGTGTTCGATTTCCACATCACGTGGTTTTAAAGACTTCCCTTCACTATGCAACTGCTGTATCGCTCGTCTAACGGTTTCATGTGTCCACTTTTTCGGATACTCAAATGTGACGAACGTATCCAAGCCTGCCGCAATCAACGCTTCATTCCATGAACCAAACTTTCTTCTTGCCGCTTTATGAAGTCTCTCATCTGATAGATAGACCTTCCCACTCACAACAGACTCGCCTTTGGTATGTCGATCTCGGATTGCTTGAATAATTAATTCTTTTGACCATATTTTCCGTTGCTGCTCCATCTTTCTCCTTCCCCTTGCATTCGGTTATGACTATGACTTTTTCATGTCCTTAATTTGTTTGCTAAAAATCTCGAAGCCCATTGGATCCTGTACATTCCATTCAATGAGTTGCAGTTTCCCGAGGCTCTGCGCGTATTGATAAACCTTCTTTTTCCGCTTTTTTTGTTCATGGTAGTGAAGAAATACATCGGGCATCCCCCAAACTTCGATAACGGTCTGAGGTTTTGTATTGGTTAGAACAAAGTCTGGCTTGAAGTCGTACCATTCCGGACTCGGCATTAAAGGCTTTACAATCGCCAGCCCTCGTTGTTTGAGAAGAAATTCGTAAGCTTGCCACTCATAAGAACTATCCAACCAAACAGCCCCATCTGGATAAATCAATAAACCTTGCACATGGTTAATCGACCAGTACTCTTGATTCTGACAAACGACTCTCAGAGCGCAAAGCCGACCATCAAGCCTGTAGTTAGGAAGGTGCCTATTACGAACCAGGACATCTATTTCCGTATCAATACCCCGTACTCGAACCTTTACGGTCGAATTATCGAACTCCACAGGGGGACTGATGACATAACCAACGATTACCCTAGGTTGTCCCTCTAACCGCCATTTGACTTTGGAAAAAGGGACGATAGCAATCTTATCGAATGGCCCATCTTCAACCGTGATCTGTTTGTTAATGAGTACCTTCCACATACCACGAAGTAATTGTTCGCGACTTGGCTTCGGACTCATTGTTCGCTGCGCAAAACCCAACCCAAGGATGTACCATTCACGAAACAAGCCTCCGAAAGCTACTTCTAACTTAGTTCTTCCAAATCGAAACTCTGATGATTCAATTTGTCGTAGTTGATTAATGCTCGGAGCATTGGATTTAATGTCTGTTTCATTCGTATTTGTCTGTGAAGCAAAAACTCGGATATTTACATGGATGAACTCATTTCCATTCTTGGTTTCCCTGTCCACACCGGTTTCGTAATATGGTGGTAAGCGAGGAAGGTCCGAGTCTTCTTTCAAGTGATAAAGTGGACAATTCAAAGAATGCTGAATGGCAGCATTCGGATCAATAGCAATGAAATACCGACCAATACCTTTTGGTCTTCGTTTCACGTGCATAGGTACTCGCCCTAATGGACTACAGGTACAATAAAGTTTTGGTCTCTCTGGTTCACACAGCTGTTTAAATACTTGTTGGTCCCAACCATCTTTATAAAGGATGCTGTAGCCAATTTGGACGGGTGCCTTGGACTTATAGATTGCAATCACCATAGTTTCCACGGCTACCTACCTCACTTTTATCCGAACTGTTTCTTTTTCGCTTAAACTATTGCTGTGAATCGTCTTAGCATTTGAGTGAAAGTTTCTAACTCCGCTGAAAAGTCTTTACGGATATAGTTGCTTACTTGTTGATTTCATTATCACTCAAAGTTTCACATCCTATATTGTCGTGTATTCCTTTCAGTCTGAAAGGAGCTCTTAATATCATTCAACACCCGAAAGTTTGGGCATGACGGACACATTGGGGACATCTTTGGAAATACTGAAATGTTTAGGTCTTCTACAATTTGGTCATCCTGTTTCTACGAGTAGTTTCAGGAGGTCAAATTGATGAAGAAGCGTACTGCTGAATTGAAAATTGACCTGTATCGGTTGATGCTTCGAAAGGGTTATTACACAATCCAAGAATTTGCGGATGAAATAGGGATTAGTCGAAGCGGATTGAGTCTTATCGTGAATGGTAGGTCTGGAGGTTCCCGCGCCACTCGTAACGCCATTGCTAGAAAACTTGGAACTTCGCCCGACCGCATATGGGATATAATGTAATTTTGTTGTCTAATGTAAATTCGTGAGTTTATGACATATCTGATTTGATGGACTCATACAACTAAAACTAGCAAGAGTTTGAACATGCTAGGGAGGGTTTGTATGCTGTATTTGTGTGCCGTAGATACTGGACGTAGTGGAACAAAAACATTCACAGAAGGGGTACGTGACTACTTCCCATCGATTTTAGGAGAGTACCGTGAATTACGGTTGGAGAGAGAAATGGGTCTTACCGATATGGTGGTCGAACATGAAGGAGAGAAATACTTTATTGGTGCCATTGCCGAAGAGTCTATCTCGGGGGCTCAGATGATGTTGAACTCGAAGGTTCACAATGACACGAAGTTGTTTATTCTCTCAGCTCTGCATCGAGTTCTTCCGAACAATGCGCAAGTGTTTTTAGTCGTAGGAGAGCCAATCGCCAATCATACCTCGCAAGAAAAGGCACGTATTAAAGACCTTTTATCAGGTACACACCGTATTACGATTAATCACGAAGAAAAGTCATTTCAGATTGTCAGGGTTGAAGTGGCAGCGGAATGTGCGACTCCAGGTTGGGCCATGAGGAAATCCGGTAAATTTCACGTTATTGACGTAGGTTCACGAACAGTGAACTACGCCACAATGAATGGAAGACGGTGGATTGATAAGTTAAGTGGCAGTCTGGACTACGGCATTGAGACCGTCCAAGATTTGTCCATGCCCCTATTTGCACGTAAAGTCATAGCTGATTTAACGAAACGCCTTAATACCCTATTTCCCTTGATTTTAATTGGTGGGAAGGCTAATGAACTAATAGAGCATTTCAAGCAATACACGACGGATATTTCTGTCCACGAAGATCCTCTTTACGCGAATGCGACTGCTTTTTATCGATTGGGGAATGAGGTTCTTGAAACCACAAAAGCGCAGTAATCGATGCGAGATCATAAACCTTGGTGTCAGTTTCAATCTCCTTGACCCTTATCAGAAGCGACTCTACGAACATGCAAAGACTTACCCAAATTTTAGCGCTGCCGTTAAACGATGGCTTGACAGTGAAATACATGGCGAGTTTGCATTACCCATTGCTGTATCCTCGCAAAACCTAATAGTCGACGACGATGATGGGGACGACTTAACTTATAATCCAATTCAGTCTCTACTATAAACGGTTGGCCACGGGTGTATTTAGCAGCTCGTGGCTTAGTCCCTTTAACACGCAAAAAAGACAGGCAATCGCACTGTCCCATCGCATATCTAATTTTATCTACTCTGTACCACAGAATCCCATCGGTAAAGGTACACCATTTGATGCTGATTTCCAATCACCCGATGGCATATGTCTGTGAACAATGTTCGAAATACTAGTGTCAAATTGTCTTACGTATTTTATAGGGTGCGAATCTATCACTAATGACAGAAAACCGTTGAGAAATGTGGTTGTTGGAGACTAAAGCAGATTATGCGGAATTTCACTAAACGTTATAGAGAAAATTAAACAAGCCTGACATAGCAATGTTTGTGCCATGTCAGGCCTTTGATGTTACAAACGAGTGACAATTGTGACAATTGTGACAACTGCAGTTATAGCCCTGAATAAAAGAGGTTACCGATTCTCCGCCCAAATCCAGGCCGACGCACCAATCGGGTATACGTGCACCTTTTCACCATCGACCTCAATGTCCATACCTTCGAACTCCTCCCTTGAGTACGGTTCACCACCGACCGTCTCGAACCAGTAGAGGTCACGTTCCTCTTCAAAACCGGAGGTGCAGTCCGTTGTGTCAGCATCTTCGTTATATGCTAGTACGAACTTGTCTGCTTGCTCCTTCGGAAAGTAAGGACAAGCAAAACCGTTCCACGTGTCGCCATCGCTAAATCCAGCGAAAGTACCCTCTACTCCATCAATCATGAATGTTGTTGGTTGAAATGTCATCGGACTGCCTCCTAGACGAACTGGTTTCTATATCCACCTTACCAAAGACACAGTAATCCGTTTAGGAAAAATCAATATCATTTTCGGAGTAGTGAGTGACTTTAATGAATCATTTCGAGCAAAGTTCTAGCATTCACCACAACGGACAATGTCAGCAAAGCCAAAGTACCGAGCATCGTCAATGAGTTTAAAACCACATACGACCATCCTGTAATTCTGTCAACGCTTACACGAATAACAAGGAACCCATCCAAAGGCGGAACTGGCAACAAATTCATAAGTCCTATACTCAAGCTCATAAAAGCAGTAAATATAGTCAACATTTCAAGAGTATTTGGCAAACCAGCCCTTATCTGTTGGTGGACCTCTCCAATCAAATACACAGTGCCACCTAGCTGTTTGTTTATACCATGTGGCGTAATGATGTGACATACGGCTACCAATGTCGCTTTAAGAATTTCTATAACGATTTTGAGACTAACCAAAAAGTCGTAACCAATACCTCTCGTCTGAGTAAAAAATGCGATTATCACGATTAGGATGTATGCCAATATGAAGTTAAATGTTGCACCTGCCACAAAAACAATAACTTGCTGCCATACAGGTTTATCTATTAATCTGTTGCCCGTCTTCTCTAATGGATAAAAGCTATCCCCAATGACCATCTTCGCGTCTGACCTGAATATGTACACTTTGCCGTTCTTGTCACGAATCGCGTCAGGAAGGATTACGGCAGGAACCACTTTAACGATCTCCCCAGCCCAGACCCTTCGAATGCTACCTTTACGCCCAACGAAGCGAATACACCGCCCATTCTCGATAGCAGCAAATACCGGTTTTCCCTTCATGAATAAGGGTATAGTTCCTGCCAAATGAACGAAACCACCAATTAGAAGCCAGCGAAGTGCAAAGTGCGTTTCTCCACGTCTCCACTTCTTTATCACTGGACCCATACCGATTGAATACTGATAAACTGGAACCCTAAACAAACGTGCAAACAAAAGGTGTCCAAACTCATGTACACCTACGATAAGTGAAAACATTACGATTAAAACAATAACGGTGAGTACGATGGACAAACTGTCCTCCCACCTTTCTACTCTTATCTATTCGCCAAGTTTCGTCCAGTCTCCCATCCTCTATATGGGACAGTATAAGATACAAGAAAGAAAAGTTATGTCGAACGGTGTCCCTTACTCTACTGTCTCTTGAATTCCATATCCCCATCGTATTGCTAGATTGTATAGTTACTTTGTTGTACTTAAATTTCGAGCTGGTATCAGTCGTTTTATAAGTATTGGTACGATGACAGATGGCAAACACATTATGGCCAGTACACCTAATAAGCCGACTGGCGGAAGATTTGAAAGTCTGATCACTACGTTGTTATGCCCCAATCGACTAGTAAGTTCAACGCACCATATCAAGATGATAAAATGGCTGACCTGACTACGCAATTTGTTCCTGATGCTATCATTCTTTTTAAAGAAGGCTGATTTTGTTGCTAGTATAAAGTGAAAAACTCCAACGGCAGCCACAATGATCGTTACAAGATAAACTGCAATTACGCCTGAATGTCCTACCACTTGGATTCCCCCCGCAAAATGCTGATGTTACAGGTTGTCCAGTTTTACCTTGGATTAGTAGGGTTTTGAGTTGAGACACCTAAATCTTTCGAAGAGATTTATCTGGGAGTGATGGTATGGGAAAAATGAAGTTAAAACATCAATGATTCTATTCAAATGGAACTGAACCCGTAGAAACAAAAAAAGCAACCCTTTGAGGTTGCCTTCGGTGTCATATTCATTTAGAAATCCCCCATTCCCCCACCGTTGAAAGAGTCGTGGTTATGATCGTCGTGGAACGATTCGGCCATACCCATTCCGTGGTCAATACCCCACGAGGTCTAATCCAGGTATTATATATGGGTCATGCATTTGATTCGTCACTTTTGACGAATGGGTAAGTTGGTATTGCTAAATTTTCAGACGCAATTCACAATTGAAATACATTGTTTGAAAGTTGGTGCACCATGAATACTGAAGAAGCGTTGCTAGTCTTGAATAAATTGAAACCATCCTTGGAACACATACAGCGGTCTATAGCCGATATGACCAAGCCCGAGGGCAATATAGAGGCTTTAACTCTGTATCAAGAGATGCAGTCAATTGAGGATAAGTTGTTTTCCGTGATTAAATCTATCCAGTGGATGAAAAGACCAGTGGCTGCACAGGGTCGCCTTCTAAAACGTTCGGATGGACGTTACATTATTGAGGATACAGACGTGTTCTTTACGTCAGGTGATGTACTGGACGTGCTAGTAAACGAGGAGGATGATTCCGACAGTCATTGGGTCCCCACTAGAATGGAATATGCAAACGACGACTACTACATCTTTGCACTTGGACAGAGGACCCGGATTGATGGGGTAACGGTTCGTGTAAAGGAGAGTCTTCTTTCGGCACTAATATAGTTAGGTCTGGCATTTCAGAACGTCGGTTACCCCACTGCAGAAGTGATATCGTCATATATGTTTAAGACACCATAAGCCCAATTTCGGTCTTTAGCGTAAATACCCCAAGGATTCCTCGGGTCGTTCGCCCAAATAATTGGATTTTCACCCTGCGGTGGTGGTGTTGATAATTTGTGACGCAATGTATCGGCAGCGATGTTCGCTGCGTCAGCCAAGTTCGTATTGTAAACTTGCCAGCTGTAATACACGTTGAAGGGATTGTTCCTAATCAAATTCGCATCTGGTCCTGGTGGTACAAAGGATTGTTCTTGACCTGTGATTGCCACCAATAGGACTGGATTTACGTCGTAAGTCTTTCCTGCCTGGCAAATGGTTTCAATATCTTGCAATGAGAACGTAGAGTTGTGTGCTTGGACGTATTGGTACAGTGCCTCAGGTGAAATGTTTTGATAATCCAAGTCCTCCTCAGGTATCACTGGCACCGTAGTATCTATTGCCCTTTGTTGTTGGTATATCTGCGCCAAGATTTGTTGTATCTGCGACTGTGTTAACTGCATTTGTGTTGTAAGGACCCGTTGTTTTAGCTTATCTGCTTGTATCCGTGAGGTCGTCTGATCCAAAAACTTTTTTTGTGTCGCTTGTAGGTTTAAGTCCACGTTTTCTAAGGACTGTAGTTGATCTCTCTTACTGATTAATTCCTGATAAACCTTTGTTTGCTGTTTGGACTCCGTTATCACGTTTGCGTTCAAAGATACAATTTGATGTGCCAAGTTTTGCTGATATTCGATAATCAAGGTCATGTCATACGCCCTAGAGAGTAAATCCGAAAAACTAGTCGCTTGAAACAGTACCGCTAGGTAGGAAACCGTACCGTCTTCATAAAGCGCTCGAACGAGTGCGTCTAACTCATTCTGAGCGACAGAGAGTTGTTTTTGCATAGCACTCAGTTGAGCATTGATTTGACTCAGTCTCACTTGCGTAGAATGTGTCTGGTGCTTGTTAACAGTTATCTGCTGATTGATGGAGTCGATTAACTTCTGATACGACCCCATCTTTGCCTGTATTTTTCGTGCCTGTTGCGTGGCCTGTGTAATGTCCTGCTGGTTCAATCCTTCCTCATTATGGAGTTGTCCAAGCTGACTTTGTTCATCAAACAAAGTGTCCGCATAGGCCGGAGTTGTAACACTTAGACCACAGCAGAGAAGAAGCGCAGTCACACCAGGCACGATTCGCTTCAATCTCTTCATATAATCCCCTCCTAATCCTATTAAAAATTTTGTTTTCGCGGCCTTGTTATACCGACTAGTAAGCGGCGTACTGTAAGACCGTCTTCCATACGTTTTGGTCACTTGGAGCTCCGGAGAAGGTGTACCATCCCTGTTTTGTGTGCACCAGTAAGAATGGCACTGGTTGATTTGTCAGTACTGAATTAAACGGATCGCTTGGCAATGAGTAGTACATATTGGTTGGCTCTTTAATCCCTAGCTTTGTGAACGACTGAGACGTTAATTGTTGCCCTTGATTAAATTCATCTGCAGTAGGTTTTAACTGCATCTGGGTACTTACAAAATTGACCTTATCTGCATATCCCAATTGTTCAAGCTGTGAGATTGCATCGTGACAATGGGAGCACCAGTAAGCAAAAAACATGATTGGTTTATCGGTTGGGATTGCTACTGTTTTATCGCCATTTGCGTGAACAGTAGCCTTCATAACCTCATTTACAAGTTGAGCATTTGCCGGTTGCAAGAGACCTCCCGCTAGACCTTTCACTTCGACATGTTGAGAGATTGTTTTTGTCGTTGGTCCCGTTGCTTCCATTGGCAATATTGCAGATGAATGCTTTGTTGCGTGCACGAAAGATACTGTCATCATGCCAGCAACAAGCGCGATGGCCGCACTTGCCCCGAGTACTAGTTTGCGTTGGTTATTCATTGTGATCCTCCCGAAATTCGCACAAATTCCTTTACTTTAATTAAACGTCAATTTATAAGTGCAGACCGGACGGATTCCGGACATCTTAGTCGTGTACGAAAGCTTGTTACGTTTGTATGGATCGTTAAATAGTTGGCCATTCTACTATTAACTTGAAATGGGGGATTGAATTGGATAAGAAGTGCATTTTCACTGACAAACCGATTTTGTTGAATGTCTCAGAAACGACTTAATTGATTGCGTAGGGTCATATGAACCGTTAGAAAGAATAATCCGGGGAGAGCGTTGGGGGAACTTCACGGGGCATACAGAACAAATAGCGATGGCTTGTTTATTGGATAAGAAGGTAGTTAAGGTTTCGTTAAGTCCAATTGAAGAGGCTATCATGCTTCATAAAGTAGATTACAATCCAGGGAAGATCGTACATATCGATCCCAAGCGTCCTGCGAGAATTGAAGATATGCCTACCTGGGCTGCGACCTGGCTCAAAAAACAAGAAGATGAGGACCCTGAGTATGTTACCGGCTGGGGAATGGGCAAGTTTGGGGACCAAAGACAAATACAATGGTATTTTGTAAGTATTTGTATCCCGTTCGTCTAATCTCTGAATTGCTAAATGGACCCGTGTAGGAGTTTTATCAGAAGCTAATGATTGTAATGAACACATGAGTATATTTGGAAATGCAAACAAAAGGGCACCCGAGATCATTTCCAAAGCCATGGAAATCTATCGCGAACAAGATTACGAACTGGTACGAAAAGCTCTTGAACAAGGTCCCATTACATGGAACATGTTGAATTAAACAAAACGACCACCTCGATAGAGGAAGTCGCTAAGTGAAATTCATCTAACGCGTTTTCGTGTCCAGTTACTTCTGTCCAATAACTACACCGCTTTTAACTCACTTGGACGCATATCGTCTGTCACTTCTCCTCCATAAATTGTTTTAAATGCCCGCATCATTTCCTCAACGTTTGGCTTTAGACCAGTCTCTAACGCCATTTCTCGTGCCTGAACTACATATTGAAAAAATGTTTTAAGTATCGGCGGGTTTTCTACTAGATCAGATTGCGCATTTCGCTTTATCCCGGATTTCGACGATTGTGTCCTCATAAACTGGTGTGAATAATTGAAAAGGTGCTCCCCGTATGGCTAAGATGAGTTTGTCGAGAACCACATCTTCGCT
>NZ_JBHUCX010000042.1:0-6729 GCF_042678105.1 Alicyclobacillus fodiniaquatilis | reverse complement strand
CTATAACCGGCTCCTTTTCGTATTGTGGCTCTGCACTGGTTATCCCAAATTCAGTGTAACCCACGTGCTTACGAAATGGGGCCGGCCTCGTTCATTATGACTAACGCCCTCTTATGCGCAGTAAGGAACACCCATCCTTAAGAACAGAAAACACAGATGTAAATCCTTTTTCCCTCGCATAATATTCCTGTTACCCCCTCGTCAGCTCATCGCTTTCACCATATATACAATCGATGCACTATTTTCTTCAGATTGACCATCCTCGTTCACTACGATCCATGAAGCAATGATTATGCCAAAAGATGTTTGTTCCACATATCCTAATCGTTCATAAAGCTTTTTAGCTGTCAGATTTTCCGTCCCAACGCTAAGACCTATACGAGTAAAACCACGTTCTTTGGCGAGCGTTTCGGCACACTCCATTAATGTGGTTCCTACTCCTTTACGTCTATGTTTTTCGAGAACGCACAAATTTTGGATATGAGGGCAATTTTTCAAATCTGATGCAACTGGCTCATCCGAGGTTCCATTCCAAAGAAGTAATAAATGTCCTATCGGACTTCCGTCCAACCAAGCGAAAAGATACTCGGCTTCACCGTTAACTTGCTGTTCATAACGTGAATCATGCCAGTAATTTTCATTCGAAAACACATCCTTAATCAAGGATAATTCAGCTTGACCCAGGGAGCGTATTACGACATCTATTCGATTCAACCCAATTCTCCTTTCATAAGTACTTCACCTCACCTACTATTTCAGAACAATTGACTATGTATATCCTCATGCATGTCATCCCAAGGAGGCGTGGTGTACTATGTGCTCGTGAATTAGGCGAACGCTGCCCGCCATCGGTCGAGATTGCGTGGGATGTCTAACGCCCATTCAACCTCGCCAAGCATTCCCTGGGCGTGCCGCTTCGCAGCCCTCTCATCATCCAGTAAGGCGACCCATCCACCGATCCCGGACAATGGTTGACGAGCGATAGCTAACGGAAGTGCTAACCGTTCCTCCATTGACAAGCGTTCATCCAAACCTTCATTGTATGCGTCAATCAGGTTTCGTAGCTTTCGCAACAGCTCATCAGTGACGGCAGCACTATCGCCGTAATTGCCGCCAATACAGCAGTAGTACAGAATTAGTGCAAGATCATCAATACGGGTACGCTCGCCCATGAAGTCGAAATCGGTGACAAGCACGATGCGACCATCTCGGAAAAACACATTGTTATCCCAGTAGTCTCCATGTACGACCTGCCGTGGAAGCATCGTAATAAACTCTTTTTCATGATCGGAGACCAGGTGGGCTAGTTCGTCTGCAGCGTCCGCAAGCCTCTGGTTGTACGATGACGGGGGCCACCCTCGTATGCGTTGAGTGCCTTGCAATGTCGTAGCAAGCGCCTTTTCTGGAGCAATGTAATTAGCGAAGAGTGGATTCTTTCCGTCTATACTAAACTGCATGCCTCGTAGAATCGTATGAATTCTACCTAGCAGGGGAAGACCTGCCAATAGCAACTCCCATGAGTCCATGACTAAATCACTCTCTACATATCGCTCAACCTCAACGAGACGGTGGTCAAATATGATCCATTGCTGCCCGTCCAGTGTTCGTATTAATTCAGATGTTGGCACGCCATTTGCTCTAACCTCATTACGCGCGAGCTGGACATCTGCAAGCCTGGCTTCAGTGACATATGGACGGTATACTCGAACTACATATCGGTTGTGTGCATCCGTAACGAGCAAATTTAGGCTTGATGACCCACCAAGGTCAATGCTATCTTCCAAACCGTTTATCCCATAAGAATCACGCACAGCCTCGAACAGTTGTGCCGATGGTTGTGCCCGCAATCCACGCAAACCGCCGCCAGCATTGTCGATTACCGTATCTTCCGAGTTTTCCGTAGAATGATTATCCATCTATTTGCACCTCACATCTTAAGAATGATCCATTGGTACTCGAGACTAGTGAAACAAACGATACGAAATGATGAATGTCAAATACGAGTACATTAAAGTATTGTCTCTCTAGTTACGTTATTCCTCTGTGGGTTCCTGCTCTTTGTTCAAATATTCAGTGCTTTATTTCTGTGAGGTGTCTGTCTGTCCACTGTCCCCCATGCCCACAGCATTTAGAAGGAACTGCTTATGTCGTTAACCTGTCCGTTGTGACACAACACGCCTCAATGATGGTGTGTGCACTAGCAATATAACTTTGCGTCAGAATGCCGATTTACCTTCTCTACATACAACCCCTGAAAGAAACACAAGGATATTGTGTTTCTTTCTACAAACGCCGAAATCCCATGTGGCACAAGGGATTTCGGTATTTTTTGTACTGTACCATTTTTCGGACTTAGGCTACAATGAAACATAATTATCCTAAATATATGGATGTGTTTCTAAGTGGAATTCGTGGAACCGATTCGCGACAAAAAGAAAATTGAAGCCATGAAATTGATGCTTCGAGGAAGTAATTTACGGAATTACTGTCTGTTCGTGTTGGGGATCAACAGCGGGCTGCGCGTGAGTGATCTTTTGAGGTTGAACATCGAAGACGTGCTGAACGAACGAGGCAAAGTGCTGGATCGAATTACAATTCGGGAAAAGAAAACAGGAAAAGCAAAAACTTTTCCAATCAGCTCCAGCGCAAGAAAGTCAATCGAGGAGTACTTAGAAAAACGATCCCCATATTTACGTTCTGATCCGCTTTTCGTTTCTCGCAAGGGCAATTGTCCTATACAGAGGGTGCAGGCCTGGAAGGCCCTAAATAAGGCCGCTAAAGCGGTTCGGATAAAAGAACGTATCGGAACGCACACGCTGCGCAAAACATTTGCATATCACGCGTACAAACAGGGCCAGGACATCACCTTAATCCAGAAGCTGCTAAATCACTCTGCTCCATCTGTGACGCTTAGGTATATTGGGATCACTCAAGACCAGATGGACGATGTATATTTAACATTGAACCTATAATGTATATTTATCCAAGTTTTTCTCTGCCATTCATGTGACATTAAAGGACAGGTTAGCGCAAGATGGACAGGGTTATTGAGCGTGAACGTCATAAATCAATTTAGAAAACGGCAGCTCGCAGCCCTTGTATTGTGAATTCAGTGAATGGCTCCATGTACATGGACAGGCGTACGCTATTTCTCCGGAAAAAATGTCAAGCAAATTTGCTCCAAAAACGATTCAGACGAATACCCACGGACATCTCTTTGAAACACATATGAATCACTTCTTAAAGCCGCAAATAGCATATCAACCTTAAACACAGTGTTGGGTTGGGTCTGTTCCTCTGTTTTCATCTCGTCAAATAGTTGCACGATGATTTCGTGCAAACTGAACAGGAAATGACTACCCGCTAGGGCGCCCTCTTCAACACCTGCCAGCAACTGAAGCTTTTTATCGCGAAAGCTCATAAAAAGACTGATTATCCCTTTTAAGCGCTCACGGGGTGGAGCAGTCTGATTCTCTTTTAAGTACACTTCAATGTCCTCAAAGAGCAGAGCGATCTTGTCCTTAATTAAATCCAGACATAAATCACTTTTGTTTTTATAACGGCGGTAAAGAGTTGCCGAACCAATTTGGGCTTCCATCGCAATTTGGTTTATGCTGACATGCTCAACACCATGTTGTTCAAAAAGCTTAGTTGCCGCATCTATTATTCGTTTACGATTTTCAGCCGCATCGCGGCGTTCTGTTCGACCCTTTGTTTCTCCTATACTCTTCACGATATCCATTCCCAATATCAAGTTTGTGAAACTCGTTGACAAGTGAGGAATTCCCTGTTTATGATAAGCGGGGAATTCCTCACTTATTATAACTGAATGCGATAGGAGTGTAAAACCCAAGAACAAATTTCAGATAGCGGTCTGCATCACATTGTGATTATTGTGATCGCGGTTAGCGTCACAGCACTATAATGACTATTGCTGACCGCGCTCAAAGTAGTTAACAAAGAGGCGACAATTGCTCATTTATGAATAACGGGTAGCTATGCAACATCGCATACAAAAATAATTAAGAAGGTGGCGTTGTTATGCAAATTAAGTGGTTTGGTCAATCGGCATTCTTATTGACATCCGAATTTGGTACGCGCATTCTCATCGATCCGTATGATAAATTACTCGGTTATAAGATGCCAAAACCGATCGCAGCGGATATTGTTGCTGTGACACATAATCACGGAGATCACAATAAAATTCATGTAGCCTCTGGCAACTACATGCTGGTAAATGAGCCGAAGGAATACAGTCATGATCATGTATTCATCAGGGGATTTAAGACCTATCATGACAAGGTAAACGGCAAGAAACGAGGAAACAATATTGTATTTCGCTTTGTGGTGGATGGGTTGACCATTGTCCATTGCGGGGATTTAGGTCACCTATTGGCAGAGGATCAAATCAGAGATATTGGCGAAGTAGACATTCTGATGATTCCGGTCGGCGGTAAAGCGACTTTAAATGGAGTTGATGCTGTCCAAGTGATGAACCAACTCCATCCTACGGTGACGATACCGATGCATTACCGTACGAAGGCACTATCGTTCGTTGGTACGCTCATGTTTGATAAAGTCGATCGTTTTATTGAAGCTTCCGGTGAGAGTTCGAGCGAAATGAGTGTATTAAACGTTAACACTAATAATCTGTCTCAATATTCCGGCGTTGTCACTATGCAATATCAGTAAAGTCGTAAGATTAGTTTTGGGACGAGCACCTATAAACTGCCACAATTAGCCACGGCTATTGCAGACGAACAGAGCAAAGCGCAACATTACCAACGGAGGATCAAAGGTACTCCGTTTTATGTGCAGTTAAGGTTGATTAAGTCAAGATGGCTTATTGCGCATAAGGGTGCAATAACTGAAGAGTTTGGTACGGTTACGAATGCATAATATTCGGTGTGGTCTACCCGTTGTTTTGTCGCTCAAGGGCAAGGGTGCGAAGAGTCTGGCCATAAAATCATCGGTCTATAACATTTGGATCTGTTTGCGGGTTTTTGAGAGCAGGCAGCAGAATGCCGTCGATTAGCGGAGTGAAGAAACGCTTGTCGAACGGCTTGCGCTGGATGAGTCCACGGACAGCAGCCATTGAAGCAATAACTTGGCAAGCCATCTCAATGTTTGCGTTTGCGGGAATTTCTCCGCGGGCGACGGCTCGGTGCATCAGTTCCCGGTTCACGGCAACCCACGACTCAAAAATCCCGGTTTTCCCCGCTTCAGCAAATACCGGGTGAGAGAAAAAGGAGCCTAGACCCGCGATGACTCGAAGTTTTCGCTCTTCTTCCTCGAAGGATTGAGGCTTCAAAAGTGCAAGTAGATCGCCGCGCAAGGTTCCTGTGTCGGGCAAGCGCTCGAGCTCAAGATGGTTTCGGTTCATCCAGGCTAAGGCTTCTCGGGCTAACTCTGCCTTGGAAGACCAGCGGCGGTATATGGTAGCCTTACCGGCCTTCGCTCGAGCCGCGACCATGTCTATTGTCATACTATCGAAACCTGCTTCGGCGAGGATGTCGATTGTCGCCTCGAGGATTTCAGCATCCCGCGTGTGATCTCGCTTGCGGCCTAACGGGCGCGTTGGCTTTTCCTCTACGTCTTTAGATAGTTTGGAGCTAGTGGACTTTACCCTTTTGGTTTCACTCATGAATTCAAACCCCTTATCATTACGGAACTATTACGTTTCGGAACTGTACAGTTCCGTATGTGTGTGATTTAATACAGGTATCCCATACAAAGGAGTATACCTTATGGATAAAAAAGTCTGGTTTATTACGGGGACTTCTCGCGGTTTTGGACGTATTTGGGCGGAAGCTGCTCTTACGCGTGGCGACAAGGTAGCGGCGACCGCCCGGAATTTGGGAAACATCGTCGACCTGAAAGAACGTTTTGGAGACTCCGTTCTTCCCATGGAGCTCGACGTAACTGATACCTATCAGGTGCGGAATGTCGTACAGCAGGCTCACGCGCATTTCGGTAGGCTGGATGTCGTACTAAACAATGCAGGGTACTCCCTAGTCGGCATGGTCGAAGAGGCTAGCGAGGCCGACATACGCGCTCTGTTTGACACGAACTACTTTGGCATGCTAAGGGTCATCCAAGCTGCTCTGCCACTGCTACGGCAACAGGGTAGCGGACATATACTTGGCGTCTCAAGCCTCCTTGGAATTGTAGCGATGCCGCTCATCGGCTTCTATTCTGCCTCCAAATGGGCGGTCGAAGCGCTCCACGAAAGCCTCGCTCATGAGGTCACAAGCCATGGGATCAAGGTGACACTGCTCGAGCCGGGTGCCTATGCGACCGACTTTGGAACGCCTGCGTCTTTAAAGGTAGCAACGGAAATGGACGCCTATGCTGCTCTTCGCAAGCGAATTTTCCAAGGTCTATCGAGCGCAGAACGCGGTGATCCGCAAGCGACAGCAGAAGCTATCCTCAAGATCGTAGATGCAGAGGAGCCGCCGCTGCGATTCGCGATAGGCACCGATGTCCTGCCTAGAGTGCGTGACGTTTATGCTGGTCGCCTAGCGACTTGGGAAGCGTGGGAGGGTGTCTCTAACGCAGCGCAAGGTACCCCCCAAAAATAAGATTTCGCAATATTCTATCTGAAACCCGGCCTGCGTACTCACTCTGGTGTTAGGTTAAAAGTGTGGACACAACGAATCGAGAATGTGAAAATAAGTAAATTGATTCGAGGTGTCTACGATGACAAAACAATACGATGCAGATTTCAAA
>NZ_JBHUCX010000041.1:0-3700 GCF_042678105.1 Alicyclobacillus fodiniaquatilis | reverse complement strand
TGCCAACCGTCGACGAACCTTGCCTTCGGGCCAGGCATTTAACTCCATGGTCTCTTGACAAGAAAAAAACGAGTGGCGGTTGACGGCCTCGTTCATATCAGTTCTTATCTGTATACCTGAGTGCTCAAGAACCGTATAACTCAACCGTTACGAAATAAGGTTTTTCCCACCCCAAATTGTAATCCCAATTTCATCATTGGCGAGGTCGTCAGTCCCTTTCATGACAGTGACTTGTTCAATGCCCATATCATTGGGACTGCCTTCTTTCCCACCGAGAATCGGATGTAGACAATCCAAGATATGTTTAACGGGACCGTCTGGTATTTCGCCAATATTCAACGTCTGGCTCCCAAACCGAACATCTACCCTTGCGGTACTTACCCCAGTAGGGAAATTCTTCGCCGTTGAACGTACCCAATTCACAAAGTTTGTGTCCACACTGTTACTAGGCACCCTTCCACGATATATCCCCCGGAATACAGCATTACTTATATCTCCTGGTCGTGCGCTGGGAACATCAGTTAGTGTCACATCAACACCTGGGCTCTGTTGAACAATACGTGATGCTGACCAAAATTGTACGTTTGTCAGCCTACCTCCAAACCAGCGACATGATCTCAGAGATGCTAAAACCGTATAAGCCAAATTATCCACGTCCGGCCCGGAGGTCATCAAACGAGAAACACGAAACTTCATGTCGACACCAGTAGGTTGAGAGGTGGGCTCTCCTAACAGACATATGTTTTTCTCTAGCGCTATCCTCCACTGGTTTCGACCAAAAGATGAGCGTGGCTCCCCATGAACATGAAAACGAACTTGTCGCATAGAAAATGTGCTCCCCCCTTCTTGTCGTAACGCTGTGTAGTTGAATTAGTCCCTGAACTAGACAAACCTAGCTTTACAATCTGCTTATAATATACAATTGATTTATCTATAGGAGAATCATGGGGGAATATTGTGGCATACAATGCAATCGTTTACCGAATTCTGATTGCGTCTCCTGGGGATGTAGATGCGGAGAGAAAGCTTATCCCTGAACTAATTTACAAATGGAATGCATCCTATTCTGTTAGCACAAACGTTGTACTCTTACCTGTCAAGTGGGAAACGCATGCCGTGCCGGAAATGGGAGGCAGGCCGCAAGCGATTATCAATAAGCAATTGGTGCATAGCTGTGATATCCTCATCGGCACTTTCTGGACAAGGCTCGGCACTCATACAGGGGTTGCAGATTCCGGAACACTTGAAGAGATTCAAGAGTTCGCTCAACAGGGCAAACCCGTGGCCTTGTTCTTTTCGTCACAGGTAGTTCAACCTGATAGGGTCGATTGGGATCAATACCGGAAACTCACCGAGTATAAAGGAAGATTTAAACAAGCCGGATTGATTGGTGAATATTCCACCCTTGAAGAGTATGAGGAACTGGTGAACCGAACACTCCACGGGTTCGTACAAACTCTGCTGGCGCCTACGATGCAGGCCAAAGACCAGCAGAATACAAATGATGAGTTACGTGAAAACAAACAAAATTTGAGGCGGCAACAGATTATATGGAGGAACTTGCGGTCTACGGATCCGTACTCGCATCCCTCCAAGGCGAGACGGATTTTCAAAGACTATGAACAACTTTTGCTGGATTTACGTGTAAAAATCGAAGGTACGGCCTTTGAAGGTCTAGCACAGCAGGTCGATGGTTGGATGTCCAAGATCGCCGGCCTTCTCGAATATCGAGTCAACATGGCAGACCGCAACTCGCTCGTTCAATTTTGGTCTGACGCAGATACGCTGGTTGAGGAGATTTCTGCGACAGTGCAGCAGGTTTAGTGCTAAGTGCCCCTGAAGGGCTGATTACTTTGCTGTACAACAACCACGTAGAAAATTAGGAGGACATTATCGGAATGGCATATACGGCAACTGTGTATCGGGTCTTGGTTGCTTCTCCAAGTGACGTAACCGAGGAAAGAGCTATAGTCCCAAAGGTAATCTACGAGTGGAATGCATCTCATTCGGCAGAGCAGAATGTAGTTCTGCTCCCGGTAAAATGGGAAACCCATTCTGTGCCGGAACTGGGCGATCACCCTCAACAAATCATTAACAAGCAACTGGTCGGTAATTGTGACATTCTCATCGGTGCCTTCTGGACTCGCCTGGGCACTCATACTGGAGTCGCCGAATCTGGAACGCTCGAGGAAATAGAGGAATTTCGTCAGCAAGGAAAGCCAGTAGCGTTGTTTTTTTCATCTAAAGAAGTAGCGCCGAATAAGGTCGACTGGCCACAATATCAGAAGCTCCTACAACAGAAGGAATTATTCAAGAAGGCGGGCCTGATTGGAGAATACTCATCACTTGAAGACTTTGAGGAGTTACTTACACGGACACTCCATACCTTCGTACGTACTTTAGTTTCTAATGAGAAGCCATCCGATACCGACAAAACGCAATCAAACAGTGCTACTCAGCCACTTACAAGCAAAGAAATTTCAAAGGTTGGCCAAGTAAAAAAGCTGATTTCGACAAACGCTTCTATTGAGCTACAGGACATGGTTCGTCAAGATACAATTTCGTGTCGGGAGTTTATTCTGACGAGGCCAAACGACAGTGCGGACGTAGTACAAGAGTTCAGTGAGCAATTAAAGGGCTATGTCTCAAACATCAAACCACTCGCCGGCGTGCTTTCTACCCTAGCATGTTACGGTGATGCGTTAAATAGAAAGTTAATCAGACAAGCATTTTCTCGGTTGGTCGACATACCTCGAAGTAGCGGAAAAACAATTTTGCTTGACCTAAAACTCCTCCCGACACTGTACTGTATGTATGCTGTAGGAGTATCCAGTGTAGCTGCCGATGATTATGAAACACTACTGACTCTCACTGAATCAAAAATATTCGATATTCACGAAAACCAACGTCCACTTATTACAGATGTTCACCCCTACAGTGTTTTTGAGCACTCATTGGAGTTAGTACCTCGCCCTAGAGCAAATGAATATACGCCATTAAGTAATTGGATGTACGAGGAACTTTACCCCCTCCTTGATTGGTACACGCCAACAGAGACGGAGTACGAAAAAGCCTTTACGCTCTACGAATTTATCTGCGGGCTTATGATGATAGATAGTCGTACCTCTTCCGGATGGGATTGGGCACCTCTCGGCAGATATTACTGGCAAGGTAAATCTCAGCGCATGATCGAAAGTTGGTTGACCGAAGGTCATGCATTGGGAACCAAGTGGACACCATTGAAAGCTCTGTTCGACGGAGATCAAGAGAGGTTTGTTTCCGTACTGGGAAGATTCGAGAAATTTATCCATGAAGCTTCTCGTGGACAAGGAGTGTTTTCAACCGTAAGCCTACTTGAGACATACCGATAGGCTTTAACAACAATTAAATTTCTGAATGAAAGGAATAGGACTTTAAGATGCGAGTAGAATGGGAGCTTACGTATCAAAACATAACTCTATATAAAGTGGCTGCGGAGACGGAAAATTTCATTTCCGCCCATGATACATTCGGTTCAAAGTTAGCATTTAGCGTAGAGATAGAACCGAATTTCGGATTGGACCAGCGTGATCTGATTTCACTTGGTGGAGAAATATTGGGGTCTGTCAATAATTTTGTGTAAACTCCGTTCGATAAAACTAGCGGATATAGTTCTCCACTCGGTCTGGAAAGTATATGATTAACTGACTGAGTATCTGTC
>NZ_JBHUCX010000040.1:0-1026 GCF_042678105.1 Alicyclobacillus fodiniaquatilis | reverse complement strand
TATTAATTACAAAACACCAGCCCAATACCAAGCGACGTACGAGCGGACACACAAACCTGCAGCCTAAGCAAACGAAATGGGATTTTCATACATTCTCGGTTTGGCGTGTCCACCATATTGACTTAATACCAATGTGATGTCCACTTCATCCAGAATGACGCGAATGGTTTCAATGCTGATGGACTTGACGATTCCTTTTTGTTCAGCTCGTTTCTTTAAGCTTAGACAACGACCACTGCGTAAACGGTAACCCCAACACTTTTGGTGGAATCTGGGCCAGTTCGATGATATCTGCACGTTGTTCGTCCGTGAAAGTACGGGGTCTGCCACCGCCGTAACGTGGTTTGAGCGATTTGAACCCATCCTCATCGAATACCTGAATGATGTGCCGAATATGCTCCTTTGACAGATGGTGCAGGTCAGAGATTTCCGGCACTTTCATCTTCTGTGCAGATGCCAGCACAACGAGCGCACGTCGAACTTCCACTGAGTCCGAGCCTTTACGAGCAATACGAACCAATTTATTGCCTTCTTCCGCCGTCAATTCCCGCACATATATACACATGATTATCACCCATAATAATCATTCGCTCATTGGTTGAATATCCCTTTCTTTTTGTCAAACGATGTTGTCTGAATGGGCACTAGCAACTTGCCCTACTCGTCAAATATTTTCCTTACGATCCACGTTACTAAAACCTAGATCTCCATTTAATCCTTTACGGACATTATCCCCATCAGGTAGATATGTGTGTATCCCTATAGTATGTAGTCTTTCCTCAACTGCGTTTGCGATTGTTGATTTACCCGCTCCTGAAATTCCAGTAAACCAAAGGCATAAACCTTTATGCCCATTTAATCGTTCATAGTCTTGCTTTTCAATGGTCGTTTGATGCCGAACAATACTATTATCCAAGTTTAATTGTGGTATTAAGTCAATATGGTGGACACACCAAACCGAGAATGTATGAAAATCCCATTTCGTTTGCTTAGGCTGCAGGTTTGTGTGTCCGCTCGTACGTCGCT
>NZ_JBHUCX010000039.1:8578-8766 GCF_042678105.1 Alicyclobacillus fodiniaquatilis | reverse complement strand
CAAGAAGGCGATTATACAGAAGCCTACAACGTTCTACCGTGAACTGAATTCGACCCTGTTGTTCCTTCGTTGGATAGAGCCTGAACTTGTACGCTTTCCTCATATGATCACCTCGATTTCTGTCGCCTTCTGTATTAACAATTGCTTCAAACGTGATTCAACGGGCTCTACAAGCACCTTTCTCCGGA
>NZ_JBHUCX010000039.1:0-8568 GCF_042678105.1 Alicyclobacillus fodiniaquatilis | reverse complement strand
AACACAACATGGTACTTGCAGTCAAATGTGACATTTCGATTCAATTCGACGTCTCTACTCATTGCGATCACCCAAGAACATCTTACCAAAACAAGTTAGATACCACTATTTCATCTAACGTTTAGTTGATCGTTAAAAGACATTTCGCCTAACGGCGAGCGCCTTATATCCCCATAGCTAAAGCAAGGGCTTTTACGGCGCATCTGATAAACAAATTAAATAAATCAGATATTTCGATCCAACCGGAATGGGCAGCTTCATCTTCTTAAGCGCAATCTTTCAGACATCTGATGGACACGGAATAAATTCCTCACTATTCTGTGCCGTCAGTGCCATTACCGATGCGTCTGGATGTAACTGCCGATACCATTTGACCAAGTAATATCCCATCGAATAACCCGCCCAGAACGGGACACCCGAGCTTCCTCCGCCAAAGACAAATAAATCCGTCTTATCCCCGTACGCTTGAGCGTGTTTAGAATACAATGTTGTCCAATACATTCTAGCATCTTCTTCTGTTAGCGCGCCCACCCATGGTCCATGAAAGTCTGTACCGAGGATTTCCGCTACAAAATGCTCCGCCAAGCCCTCACGAATGATTTTCTCCAGCAAAGTCACATTCGAATGTCCATTATTTAACGCACTAATCCGATAGTGATGGTGGTATTCATGAACCACAGTTGATTTTAAAGTATGGATAGTATCTTTGGATGGATACACCACAAAATGAATGGTGTCTCCCTCCCAACTAGTCCAGGCGGAGACACCCCCCAGCTGCTCCCTACCAAATCGATCGTTTTCATCCATTGGATACAACTCAATCGACAGTTTTTTCCCTGACGCATAACTACACTTCAAGTCAGCGAGGGTTTCTCGTATGAATTGCTCTACCCTTTGAGTCTCAATTTGTTGCAGGATCGAAAAAATATGATGAAGAGGTGATTCCAATGAAACCAGTCCGTTGAATAATAGCGTATTCACTTCATCATCGGTTAAAGCTAAAAATGACTTAAACAAGTTTTTCCGATCCCTATTTTGTGCCTTCGCACACGCTTCAACAAACATGCTCATCTGTTGCAACCGGGGAATGAACTCTACCATAGACAAATCTATATCACCCCATTTCAGAGTACGGTTTGTGAGATTCTCTACAGTTCAGTTAGACAGATCTGTTCGCTGTTTCACCCAATCCACAACCTTATATTTCACACCCGAATAATCGCCCACTCGCGTCACAGAACCGCCATGATCCGGCGACCATGACAAAGTCACCGAGTTGCTTACCCCATCACGATAGGACAATGTGCGCCCATCGTCTTCGTATAAAACAAAATCCTTTGGTGAATCCCCGTAAATTCGTACAACAATTTCAAATACAGCATCATCGGCCACACATTGTAGGGGAGTGGCAATCGAAAGCAAAGTGTTATCCTTGACGAATACAGGAATGTGATCCAAATCTGCGGCAATGTCATACCATGTTTCCCCAGCATAAGTCTCGTTTGTCCAAAAGTCTTTCCACGTTCCACGCGGTAGGTAAACCTTGCGTTCCGTCTGCCCCGCAATCAAAGGCGCCACCAAGATAGAATCTCCCATCATGTAAGAATCATCAATCTCATAGGTGTTCGCATCATCAGGATAGTCCATAACAAGCGCCCGAAATGGCGGAATCCCTCTTTGATGATATTGAGCAAAGCTCGCATACAGATAAGGGATGAGAGACATGCGAAGTTCAAAGAGATGGCGACAAGCCTCCTGAACCTCCTCATAGTTGTCAAAGAATTCACCCTTCCGGTTTTTATCGCGATCCACTTGCATCCATGGTGGATTCGGGAATGTCCAACAATTCAATACGGCCATGGGAGAAAAAACGGTTGTCTGAATTCGACGGATGAAGTCCTCAACAGAACTTGCACTACGCACTTCAGGTGACCAAAGCAATCCTGCAAATCCGCTGTTGACAAGTCCACGTATGAAAACATCATGTTGATATAAATCGCTGTAGAGGACAAATGGGTAAGACGCTGCGAGCGCCCCAGACGAACGGACCTGTGAAAAAGTGCGGATTCCAGCAGTGTCAAATGTCGATTGCATCGTGGATTGATACAATAACCCAAGTTGATTATGCATCTGCTCTCCATCTAATCCCGAAGGAAAACTTGCAACATCGGGAAAAGACCAATTAGACTGCACATAATCCGAACTATCGCATTCGTCTAATTTGAATCCTGAAATCCCGTTCTCCACAAAGTTGTGTAAGTGGTAACTCGAAAATATTTCGCTGCTTTCCTTCGTCGCGAAGTCTGGAACCAGGCCCTTCCACACCTCAAAATCTGCTGAATATGGCAGTAGTTCTTCATACATTTCAGATGAAGGATGTGTGAATACGTGCTCCCATAGATTCACGTGATAATTCATTTCGTTTAAACGATTGATCAACTTCTCATGGTTGGGAAACCCCTCCTTGTTCCATGAAAAAGAGCATGAATATGCTTGGCTGTGCCATCCAGGTTCAAATCCCAATACGTCTACAGGCATACGCTCCTCGCGAAACATCGTAGCCAATCGTTCGGTATCGCTTTCATTTGCTGCTGTATAAAAGCGATACCACATCCCCAGGCCCCAAAGTGGTGGAAGGCACCCGCCACCAGAAAATAGATTATAGCGTTGAATCGCCGTTTTGATTGTAGGGCCTTCGAACAGATAAATATCAATGCCCTTTGCACTGGGTACATCAACCAGTATGCTGAGATCCCCCTGTGCCGCTTGGTGACCGTATAACTCCTTTTCAGACGTTCCTAACTCACCTTCACTCGACGTCTTCCGTCGTGATGCACCTTTAGGCAAATTGGTTCCACAATAAAATGTCGCATATCTAGATGTGTCGATGAAAACACCATAGCCAGCCGTAGATATATAAAACGGAACCGGCGCATGACTATCCCCTGTATCTGCTATGGGATCACTATTCACTCTTATCACACGTTTTCTTCCGGTTTGCTTTAGACGATAAAATTGTAAACCAAATCCATAAATCTCTTCATCATGCCTTAACGGCAATTCAACCACTGTGCCACGTGATGTCATTCGGACTGATATATCCGTATTTGCTATAGGAGATTTACCTTCGCATTGTAATTGTTCAAGTGCATCGTACTGTATCCCTTTTTGGCCTAACGTAACCGGGGTGTGCTGCTCTGGTTCTCCATAGCGGACTTTCCATACTCCATTCGCGATACGTTGCATATGGCATCAGCTCCTAAACTAACCTTATTCTCATCCTCAAACCTCACAAATTTTCATCATTGCTAACCAACGAGCTCAATCAAGGCGACTTGTTCACAAACAGCCTTCATACAAGAATCATTGACTGGAAGTGAAGCGACTCGTGCCCATAATCCACTGTCTTAAAATAAATGATTTCAAAATATTTACTAACAACATACTGAATGGATTGATCGGTGTGAAATGAAAAAAATCGCTTCGGAACGGAACTATCTCCTTCCCATACACCTTCTGAATCCTCACCGCCATATACGCCTAAATAGAACAGACCACCTGGCTTGAGTACATCGCGAATCCCTTCAAGTACCGAGGGCAAATCCCGCTTAGGAACGTGCAGTAAACAATTTAGTGACCACACAGCATCAAAACTTTCGGTAGGAAATTCCAAATTGTAAAAGTCCATTTGGTATGCAGAAAGATTTTTCTCACGACAAAGACGCACCATTTCTCCTGACATGTCGGTAGCTGTGGCTTCTATGCCATTGTCTATGAAAAATAGGCTGTCCTGCCCCGTTCCTGCACCAATCTCCAATAAATTTTTCAAGTGACGTTCTCTCAAATGTGATAGAAATAAATCCCGCTCTCTAACCTTCCAATTCGCTTTAGAGAAGTTATCCCTTTCATTTGCCTGACCGTCGTAAGATGCCCGCAAGAGACTTTTGATGTCCAAAGTATCCATGCTTGCCCCCATTCTCCAATGGTGCTATCTACTGATTGCCTTTATATATCGACATCCGCATCAATAAAGTATTTTTCCTTGACTCCGTTCACCACCTTGAACGCCTCATCCATGACTCTACGCTCCCATTCTGGATTTTCCCACCAGTTGTCACGTCGTCCTAATGCTCGATTATCCGGACACCACACAAGTTCAACCCAAGGTGGCAAAAAGGTTCTGCACATCAAGATACATCTACGCATATGTCCCGGTGAACTTACTAGAAGCAAGCGTTTTAGTTTATGCAACCCAAATTGGCGTTCCAACACCAAGAGCGAGCAAATGATATTTTCGAGCGTATTGTTGGAAGCGATTTCAATCAGTGTGCAAGCTTCTGGCACACCCAACGCAAGTGCTTTATCCCGCAGAACCACTGCTTCCGGCACGCGATGTTGGCCATATTTATCCCCGCCAGTAAATAAAACATAAGGTGCTCTACCGTGATTAAATAAATCAACGGCCCTCTCTGTGCGCTCCATATATGTTCCGCCAAACACAAAGATGCAATCGCCCTTTACGGTGCCATTGTCCAATTCGTTCTCCTTACCGTACAAGAGATGGGTTATTTGATCTCGATTCAACTCTTCTAAAGAAATTTCAGATATAAGCATGTTTAACCTCCAATAAACTCGCCTATACTTCTATATTTCTCCTGCCTTTTCTGAATCAGTTCTGGCATCGGTATCGATAGGAGTTCTTCAAGCGTTTCGATGATTTTGTCTTTCACCGTTGCGACCATATGCGTCGGATCATTGTGTGCGCCGCCATCTGGCTCTAGTATTATCCCGTCAGCAATCCCCAGTTCCAAAACGGTGGATGCAGACATGCGAAGTTCCTCTGCGGCGCGTTCTTTTTGTGTATTATCCCGGTATAGGATCGAACTCGCTGATTCGGGGGAAATCACTGAATACCAAGCGTTTTCCAAAATAAATACACGATCCGTAATCCCTAATCCGATAGCGCCACCACTGGCACCCTCCCCCGTGACAAAGCACATTGTCGAAGTCCGCAAGCCTGACATCTCCCTTAAATTGCTCGCGATGGCTTGGCTTACTGAGTCACTCATCGGATCTGCTCCTTGTGTATCAATGAAACACACAACGGGGCGATGAAATTTTTCAGCCTGTTTCATCAATCGCAAGGCTTTTCGATACCCTTCTCCACGAGCCATACCGAATCTTCTATAAATGTTCTCCTTTGTGTTTTTCCCCTTCTGATGTCCTACGATTGTAACTGGGTAATGCCCATCAATCAGACCGACACCACCGACCATAGCTGGGTCATCGCCTGTTGCTCTATCTCCGTACATTTCAACAAACTCTGAACACACACCCTGTATGTAATCCAATGTGGTCGGCCGGGCAGCCTGACGCGCCAATTGGATACGTTGCCACGGGGTGAGATTGCCATATACCTCACTGGTTAGCGCTTCTAATTTATCTTCTAGCTTGATAAGTTCCTCCGATAGGTCTAACCCGCTACTTTGCATAAACTTTTTCAGATCATCTATTTTTGCTTTGAGTTCCCCGATTGGTTTTTCGAAATCTAAGTAGCTCAAGATCAAACCTCCATGCCTGCATTTGGCCTTCTTTGGAAACCCAAGGAGTTCGAACCACACCATATACTCGGTCGGCAATTAATATACAAATGATTCTGAATATAAAACGCCGATAGTCACAATGCGTTCTCTTGAGGGCCAATACCAATTATATCAAATCTTTGGAGATGGCACAGTCGCTAAATGCGTCGATAGGAGTACCCTCATAAGCCGTCGATCCACGTCGAATTACTATGGCGCAACAAACATCCAATAGGAGGACTAACCGTGAAAAAATTGATGGGAAAAGTTATCGTAGGTTTTACAGCATCTGCAACTGTTGCGACACTAGGGCTTACATCTGCATTCGCCGCAACGACATCGTTTGATAGCCAATACCAAGCGAATTCGAACACGGAACAGTCTTTGCTGGATCAAGTTTCATCTTCTTCGACAAATACGACCGTTACCGATTTACTTTCCACTGTAAACAGCATCAACACAGAAGTGTCAGCTTTATATTCTGCTGAACAAGCACTTGCTAGCGCCAAGTCGTCGATTCCGCAATTACATACACTTGGTGACAACGTAAAGAAAATCGATTTAAAGCGGGAGCAAATCCTTAAAAAGTCCAATGTAGCATGGAAACTGGTTGGTAAATGCGGCAACCAATCCAATGACAAGCAATCACTTGAAAAAGCAATCAAGGATCGTGCTGGAATTGAAAAGCAATTGCTTCAAGCGGATCGCAAAATTACGGCAATCAACACCAATTCAAACGCATACAACGGTGCATTGAAGTCTCTGCAAAATGCAATTTTGAAACTGCAGGCGTCTGCGATTCATTACACCAAAGAAGTCATTTCACTTGAAAAATCCACCACAAGCAGCACGACCAGTAGCAGCAATAGCAATAGTAGTAGTAGTGTTACAGTCACACCGACGAATTGATCATTTTGTCGCCGCTCCATTTCGGGGCGGCTTTTTAATTCCATGGGAATGTATTGGCGTTAACAAACAAGAGACCTTGCCAGGATTGACAAGGTCTCTCCAAATTCCACAGCAGCACCGCGCAGCGATGCGACACTACCCATGCCATGTGGCAAGATTACGAAAATGGCAGGGTCCGCTGCTCTTCGTGACTTTGTAAAGCTAGTTCAATGAGACGGATAGCGGTACGTGCTTCATCTGCGGTCACCGCTAGTTCTGCCTTCCCAGAGATATGATCACAAATATTTTGGTAGTAATCCTGATACGCTCCTGGCATGGTCTCAAGCAGCCCAGTGACATGAAGCGACCCAACAGAAGTATTTATGGTCCCCCAACGCGCTCGTGGTTCGGAGCCCCACGCACGCGAGGTTATCGGCGTCTCCCCTCTAATCAGGGCCTCTTCTTGTGGATCTATGCCGTATTTCACAAAGGAGCCCAGTGTCCCGTGGAGGGTATACCTAGGACCAATCTCTCTAACATATCTTGAAGACTTTAGAATCACTTTCTTCCCGTTGTACCCTAGTACAATATCAAAATAGTCGTGATTCCGGGCATTCGGTCTACTTTTGCGGACATCTGCAGTGATCGTGTCAGGCACACCGAAAAGGCAGACGGCCTGATCGAGGAAATGGACGCCTAAATCATACAGGACTCCAGCTCCAGGAACATCAGATTCCCTCCAACCTCCATGAACTTCTGGCCTAAAATTGTCCCAATGAAATTCGCATTCTACCACGCTGCCGATTAAACCTTCGTGAACGATTTTTTGTATTGTCCGGAAGTCCGCGTCCCAACGGCGATTGTGGAATACACTTAGCACTTTCCCGCGGCTTGCGGCAAGCTTAATCAAATCGTCCGCATCGGCTGAGGAGACCGTAAACGGCTTTTCCACCACGACGTGCTTTCCAGCCAATAGGGCATCCCTTACAAACTCTACATGGTTTGTGCTTGGGGTGGTGACGACGATCAGGTCGATTTGTTCGTCATCATACAAATGGCGAACGTCTGTGACTACCTCAACCCACGGATATCTCTTTTGAGACTCTCTCCCTCGACGTTCAACCACTTTTGTCAACTGTAACCCTGGAACAGAAGTGATGATCGGCGCGTGAAATGTCTTGCCTGCATACCCGTATCCAATCAGTCCAACATGTATGGGTCCACTCATGCTGCAATCTCCTTTCCAATTTGTTTCTGCGTATATGATTACTCGTTCATTCCCATCGGCTTGAGATTGGCTTCGCTGATTGGCACACAAATCTAATTTCCTACTACCTATATTTGTACCATTAAGCAATTATATATTTCAATATTCAAAAATTAATTCCTTCATTAAATTACTAGATCATCCTACGTTCGTATTAAACTTAACTTCCCCAACTTTTGAAAAGTGCGCGTCTGTTGCTTCCAAGTACAATTCTTGGATAGCATCGACTCACATGCCTCTGTGCAGATCCAGGATTTTATACTTTAAAACGCCAGAAGGGACTCCACAGCGAATGCTGTGAAATCCCTTATTCAGCAAGGCTTTTCGCCCAATTATGGTGTCGAGGGCGGGACTTGAACCCGCACGGGTCTCCCCACACGCCCCTCAAACGTGCGCGTCTGCCGATTCCGATCCGAATCTCCTCAAACACTAGATGCCACAAGGCTTTACAAGTTTTCACTACCGCGCCTTTTTCGCCTGCACCGCGCACGTCATACGATATACACGGTCCATTTGTTCACATAACAATAGACATAAGAAATGTGCGCTCTTCGCAATTCCAAACACGTATGCGGTTATTTCCGATTATAAACCATAATGAAGCAGTTGGGTCACTCACTGTGACGTTTCTGCGGTATACACACATACGGGATAGTCGACCACACGCCAACTGTGGGCGTGAGCAGCAATGGGCAAATGACGTAGATGTCACCGAATAGAGATTCAAATGGGTCTGTCAATAATTTTGTGTAAACTCCGTTCGATAAAACTAGCGGATATAGTTCTCCACTCGGTCTGGAAAGTATATGATTAACTGACTGAGTATCTGTC
>NZ_JBHUCX010000038.1:0-38750 GCF_042678105.1 Alicyclobacillus fodiniaquatilis | reverse complement strand
TGCCCACGTTGAATCGCTCAAGGCGTGGCTGTGTGTTTAGTTTTCAAGGTACCAATTCAATGCAGCTTCTGTCGAAGCAGCTCAAGCAATATATCACGAAGCGAGGTTCGTTGTCAACCATTTAGGTTTTCGAAACTTGGAGACCAAGTGAAGAAAACGTTGATGTGACGGGATATATCGGTCGGAATCGAAAGAGAAGCGCTCGAAGCGACATCGACTAATATATCACCCCTGTACCTAGATGTCAAACATGAATTTCAACAAACTTAAATTTATGAATCCAACATCGTGATAATGGTTGGTTAAATGAGCAATCAAGCGTGATCAAACCAATCCAAATCGCTCTGCCGCTGCCTCTAGAATCCCTTGTCAATCAACTGCAAAGTCCGATAGATAACAGCATTACAAACACAAAAGCCGCAAAGGCAACCCTTGCGGCTTTATGTGCTTTGGACCAGCAGTCCTTTTGACGCTTTAGAGAATGACCGAACTACTCCCGCACGAGCGCATTGACAACCAGCACCGCCAGCCCCACGAATATGAAAAACGCAAAAAACATGGCGCCCGTGTGAATCACAAAATCTAAAAGATCGTTCATAGACGATATCCTCCCACGGATAGCGTATCAAAAAATAACATTACTCATCCAGTATATCCTCATCATCGTCGCCATCGACAGCAACGACACGACCAACTGTAGCGACCTCTTGGCCTTCATCTACGTTAATCAACCGTACGCCTTGCGTGTTTCGACTCTGTGTCGAAATATCCTTCACGTGAATGCGGATGGCGACACCAGATTGAGTGATGATCATCATATCGTCCTCTGCTGTGACCATACGCATTTCAATCACTTGCCCGTTCTTCTTGGTGCAGTTCATGGTCTTGATGCCTTTGCCGCCGCGTGTTTGCGCACGATATTCCTTCACAGGCGTACGCTTGCCGTAACCGCGACTGGTGACTGCGAGCACGTCGTGATCATCCTCGGCTACATCCATGGCAATCACTTGATCGTCGCCGCTCAATTGAATGCCTTTGACCCCGGTGGCTGCGCGTCCCATATTGCGAACGTCCGACTCTGGAAAACGTATGGCCAGGCCTTGACGCGTGACCATCATGATCTCCTTGGCGCCGTCCGTCAGCTTGACCCCTACGACTTCGTCATCATCGCGCAGATGAATGGCGATAAGACCATTCTTGCGAATATTCGAATAGTCGCTCAAAGCTGTCTTTTTGACGATACCCTGGCGCGTGGCGAAGAACAAGTGCACACCGGAAATCTCCTCCGGATCCATAGACTGCACGGGAATGACGGCCGTGATTTTCTCATTCTGCTCGATGTTCAGCAGATTGATGATGGGGATCCCCCGCGCTTGACGGCTGAACTCCGGCACATCATAGCCCTTGATGGCGTACATCCGACCACGATTCGTAAAGAAGAGCAAATAGTCGTGTGTCGACGTCACATACAGCTGATCGACAAAATCCTCATCGCGTGTGCCCATCAGCGACATTCCGCGTCCGCCGCGGCGCTGGCTGTGATACGTCGACAGTGGAATCCGCTTGATATATCCCCGATGAGTGATTGCGATCACGACATCATGCACGGGAATCAAATCTGCCTCGTTGATTTCCCCTTCTGCCGCAATGATCTTTGTCCGCCGCTCGTCACCGTACTTGTTGCGGATTTCCAGCAATTCTTCACGAATGACGTTCAACAGCAGTTGTTCATCTGCCAAAATGGCGCGCAACTCCTGAATTCGTTTTTGCAACTCCGCATATTCGGCCTCAATTTTGTCGCGTTCCAAACCAGTCAAACGTTGCAAGCGCATATCCAGAATCGCCTGCGCCTGCTCTTCGGACAGCGCAAACCGCGTCATTAATCCTTCGCGGGCAATGTCGACAGTCTGTGAACCGCGAATCAGGGCGATGACTTCGTCCAAATGGTCCAACGCGATGCGCAAACCCTCTAAAATGTGCGCCCGCGCTTCCGCCCGATTCAAATCATACTGCGTACGACGGCGCACGACGACCCGTTGATGTTCCAGGTAATGATACAGCGCGTCCTTGAGCGACAGCACCTTCGGCTCACCATTGACGATGGCCAGCATGATCACGCCAAAGCTCGTCTGTAGCCCCGTATGTTTAAACAAGTTGTTCAAAACGACCTGTGGACGCACGTCGCGGCGCAATTCAACGACCACGCGTATCCCTTTGCGATCCGTCTCGTCGCGCAAATCAGTGATGCCGTCTACTTTTTTGTCGCGAGCCAACTCAGCGATTTTTTCGACAATGCGCGCCTTGTTCTGCTGATACGGAATCTGGGTGACGACAATGCGCGTCTTGCCGCCTGCCATCTCTTCAAAGTGGCTGACAGCGCGCACGGTGATGGAACCACGGCCTGTTTCGTACGCTTTGCGTATGCCGTCACGGCCGAGAATCAAGGAACCTGTCGGAAAGTCTGGACCCTTGACGACTTGCATCAACTCGTTGACATCCACATCTGGATTGTCAATCACTTTGATGACCCCATCAATGATCTCGCGCAAGTTGTGCGGCGGGATATTGGTCGCCATGCCGATAGCAATCCCTTGCGAACCATTGACCAACAAATTCGGATACCGCGATGGTAAAACCGTCGGCTCCTGTTCGTTCTCATCATAGTTTGGGATAAAATCTACCGTTTCCTTGTTGATGTCACGCAGCAGTTCTGTCGCGATGCCCGACATCCGCGATTCGGTATACCGCATGGCAGCAGCCGAGTCGCCGTCGATAGAACCAAAGTTCCCATGGCCGTCCACAAGTGGATAGCGCGTGGAAAAGTCCTGCGCCAAACGAACCAGCGCCTCGTAGACAGATGAATCCCCATGTGGATGAAACTTACCG
Organism: Alicyclobacillus fodiniaquatilis; assembly: GCF_042678105.1. Classification (NCBI taxonomy): domain Bacteria; kingdom Bacillati; phylum Bacillota; class Bacilli; order Caryophanales; family Alicyclobacillaceae; genus Alicyclobacillus; species Alicyclobacillus fodiniaquatilis. The sequence goes on along the minus strand of NZ_JBHUCX010000038.1, from coordinate 35,864 downwards.
AGGACATCACCGACGATACGAGCTGATTTTTTATAAGGTTTATCCGATGTCATACCGGCATCGTACATCGCGTACAAAATCCGCCGGTGCACTGGTTTTAACCCATCTCGCACATCCGGAATGGCACGTGCTACGATGATGCTCATCGCGTAATCCATGAACGAATTTCGCAATTCTTGACCGATATCAATCGGGATTACACTCTTTTGGTCCTCAGCCAAATAGCCTCACTCCTCAATGAAATTGGCATTAGACATCCAAATTGCGTACATAGAGCGCATTTTCCGCAATAAAATCACGGCGTGGTTCAACCTTGTCGCCCATCAAGGTGCTAAAAATCATATCCGCATCTATCGCATCTTCCATGGTGACTTGCAACATGGTCCGCGAATCCGGATCCATCGTGGTTTCCCACAATTGTTCCGGGTTCATCTCACCGAGACCTTTATAACGCTGCAATCCAATCCCCGCACGGCCAATTTCATTCAAGACCCGCTCAAGTTCAGCATCTGAATACGCATAGCGAATGCTCTTCCCTTTTTGAATCTTGTAGAGCGGCGGTTGTGCAAGATAGATGTACCCAGCATCAATCAATGGACGCATAAATCGATAAAACAGCGTCAAAAGCAAAATGCGAATGTGGCTGCCATCGTGATCCGCATCCGTCATGATGACTACTTTATGATAACGCGCTTTGGACAGGTCAAACTCGTTGCCAATCCCTGTACCGCAGGCGGTGATGATCGCACGAATTTCCTCATTCGACAAAATTTTATCTAAACGGGCTTTCTCGACATTGAGAATTTTCCCGCGCAACGGCAAGATGGCCTGACGTTGTGGATCTCGACCACCCTTGGCAGAACCGCCTGCTGAATCGCCCTCAACCAGGTACAATTCGGATATCTCAGGGTCTTTCGAAACACAGTCAGTTAATTTCCCGGGCAAACTCGTCACTTCCAACGCGCTCTTGCGCCGCGTCAGTTCCCTCGCTTTACGCGCTGCTTCACGCGCACGCGCGGCAGTCACGCATTTATCGACGATCCGCCGAGCCACGCCGGGGTTTTCGTCCAAAAATATCTGCAGCTTCTCGCCGAATAAACTTTCGACAATGCCGCGAACTTCACTGTTCCCGAGCTTCGTCTTGGTTTGCCCCTCGAATTGCGGTTCGGGGACTTTGACGCTGATGACCGCAGCGAGACCTTCACGGACGTCATCGCCTGTCAAATTGTTTTCGTTGCCTTTAATCAGACCGTTCTTCCGACCGTAATCGTTGATGACCCGCGTCAGCGCACTCTTAAATCCGGACTCGTGCGTACCGCCTTCGTGTGTGTTGATATTATTGGCGAACGAATACAGTGTCGAAGCATAGCCATCGTTGTATTGCAGTGCAATTTCAGCTGTGACCTCGTCTTTTATCCCCGACACAAAGACTGGATCTGGAAACAGGGCGTCCTTCGAATGGTTTAAATAAAGGACAAATTCCTTGACGCCGCCAGAGTAATGATACTCATGTGTCTTGCCGCCTTCGCGCTGATCTTCCAAGATGATGGCCAAACCTGCATTGAGGAACGCCAACTCGCGCAGACGCCCCTGCAACACGTCAGCCTGAAACACCGTCGTCTCCGTGAAAATCTGCGGATCTGGTCGGAAACTGACGCTTGTTCCCGTCTTGTTGCTGTCGCCAATCACTTTCAGGTCATAGAGCGGCTGTCCCCGTTCATACTCCTGCACATAAATATGCCCGTCGCGGTGCACCTCGACCTTCATCCACTCGGACAACGCGTTCACAACCGACGCGCCCACACCGTGCAAGCCACCGGAAACCTTGTAGCCCGATCCGCCGAATTTCCCCCCCGCGTGCAACACAGTCAAAGCCGTCTCAACCGCCGGCCGACCTGTTTTCGCGTGTATGCCGACCGGGAAACCCGCGCCGTTATCCACGACTGTGACGCTGTTATCCTCGTGCACTTGTACGACGATGCGCGTGCATCGTCCAGCGAGCGCCTCGTCGACCGCATTGTCGACAATTTCCCAGACAAGGTGATGCAGCCCTTTGACACTGGTTGACCCAATGTACATGCCTGGACGCTTGCGCACAGCCTCTAAGCCTTCAAGGACTTGTATTTGTGATTCATCATAAACTTGTTCTGACAACTAGTTTCCCTCCACATTCGCGCGCTTCGGTGTCTGCGCGATGTTCACGTTCAACTTGCTGTATTGGCCACAGGATCGCCCATTTCACGCCGTTTCAGACATTATCCTCGGTTATTATACCAGATGCGACGTGAAACAGTCGGGCTGCCCCCTTCAGTTCCTCCTCGAGATGAAACAAAGTGGTCGTCGTGATGATGGTTTGTACCTTTTTGCTCATCGACAAAACCAAATTGCGCTGACGTGTATCATCGAGTTCTGACAGCACATCATCGAGCAACAGAACAGGATACTCGCCAATCTCCCGATAAATAAAGTCGATCTCGGCCAATCGCAGCGACAGGGCAATGGTCCGCTGTTGACCCTGGCTGGCAAAGCTCTGCACATCCTGTCCGTTTAAAAGCAGTTGCAAGTCATCCCGGTGCGGTCCCACGGTGGTATAGCCCATGCGGATATCCGTCTGGCGTCTATCCGAAAGTGCACGTGAAAATTGTTCCGCAATTTGTGCAAGCGGCGTGTCTTGATCCACCCTCGGAATGGTGGAGGTGTATTGAAAGTCGAATGTCTCGCGACCGTCGGAAATGTCCACATAGACCTGTCGAGCCACAGGTTTCATCTTGGCGATAAATTGCAAACGGCGTTGGACAACATGTGCCCCGGACAACGCCAGTTGCTCATCAAACGCCGCCATATACACCTCATCGAAGACACCTGTTTTCAAAAGTTTGTTCCGTTGTTGCAAAGCCCGGCCATAGTTTGCCAGGTGATGCAAATAGAGCGGCTGCGTTTGACCCAACTCCACGTCGATAAAGCGCCGGCGCTCCTTCGGCCCGCCCTTGACCAATTGGAGATCTTCCGGCGCAAATAGGACAACTTGAAAATGACCGACAAAATCGGTCATTTTGGTCTGTTGCACCCGGTTGACAAACGCTTTGCGGCCGCTTGCGCCCAATTCCAAACGCAGCTTTCGCGGACCATGTTGCGCTTCTACCACGCCATCCACGACCGCCGTATCCGCTGACCACGCAATCAGATCTTTGTCACGGCTGGTCCGATGTGATTTCCCGATGGCGAGCAGGCCAATGGCTTCGAGCGCGTTGGTCTTGCCTTGGCCATTGTCGCCGCAAAATAGATTCACTTGCGGCGACAACTGAATGGTTTGTTCCGTATAGTTGCGAAAGTGACTGAGATTCAGTTCAGTCAGATGCATTCGGCTCGCCTTTCAACACGTAAGTTTGTTTGCCAATACGCACTTTGTCCCCCGCGACAAGTTTCCTGCCTCTGCGAGATTCAGACTGTCCATTGACGACAATCGGCTGATCTTCGAGAAATAGTTTAACTTCGCCGCCAGAAGACACGATATCAAGTTTTTTCAACAGTTGTCCAACGGTAATGTGCGCCCCTCTAAAGCGGATTTCCATCATTACCTCCAAAGCACAGGCGAAATCAATTGCAATACTGATTTGTCACCCGTTTTCTCGATGACAAATGCTTGTGTGGCGCCATTGAAGCGAATGGTCAACGAAGTTGCGTCAAGCGCCCGCAAAGCGTCAAGCACATAGCGACCGTTAAAAGCGATCTGCACGTTCTCGCCATCTTTTTGTTCGATCCCGACGGTCTCCGACACATTCCCAATCTCCGGTGAATTTGAAGAGACTGTCATCACTTTGTCCTCTACTTCAATTCTCACCATGTGATTGTCCCTATCGCGCGCAATGAGAGCAGCTCTGTCAATTGCGCCGAGCATTTCGTCGCCCGCAACCCGCAGTTCTGTTTTGTGACTGCTGGGAATAATCCTTGACGTATCAGGATATGTACCGTCAATCAATCTGGTGTAAAAGCGGGTGTCCCCGGTAATAAAGAGACTGTGGCTCTTGGTGAGATAGAGATCTACACCAGCATCTCCACTTGGCAAAATTTTTGTCAATTCGAGCAGAGATTTGCCGGGTATGACTGCTTCCCAAGTGGGGGCGTCGCTCAATTCGACATGATGCGTGGCCAATCGCAATCCGTCTGTCGCAATGAACACCAATTGATTATCTTGGCATTTTATATCGATGCCTGTCAAAACGGGGCGTACTTCCGTATTTGCAGTCGCAAAAGCAGTCGTGCGAATTAGATTGGCCAATACATCGGATTGCAACTGCAATTTATCAACGCCGACAAATGAAGGTAGTTTGGGAAATTCCTCTGCATCGATTCCATGTAAATGGAATTGAACAGAGGCAGTCGAAATTTCTGTCATATAGTTGTTTGCTACATGCATAGTAATGATGGTGTCAGGCAATTTGCGAATGACTTCAGAAAAATATCGAGCTGGCAGCACGATGGAGCCCGGTTGTTCAATTTTCAGTTGATTGTCATCTGTCGCTGTAATGCGGGTTTGAATACCCAATTCCATATCATAAGCAGTAACAACGATTTCCGCATCGCGCACTTCCAGCAAAATACCGGAAAGAACCTGTTTGGTAGTGCGTACAGCGACCGCTTTCGACACAATTTGGACGGCTTGTACGAGCGCCGTTTTTTGAATGGAAAACCGCATAATCAGAGCGTACCCCTTCCACTGCTATCTCAATTCCAGAAACGAAACATCCCACTCTAATTATATAGAATGAGGATCTAGGATCTAGATAAACATAGTAATCATCATAGTAGGCACGGTGAATATGTGGATAACCTACGATTCTCGTGAATCTATGAATTTCTAGCTTGTTTATAAACTTGTGGACAAGTCGTCATGTATGGCCGGAGTTTCTTATCCACATGTGGATAATTACGTGAAAGTGCGAATTGCCTGTGACAGGCGTTCTAATGTCGCTTTCAATTCCTCATCTTTCGCAGCCACTTCTGCAACTCTGTCACAGGCATGCAAAACGGTGGTGTGATCTCGACCGCCGAACGCATCGCCAATCCTGGGCAAGGACATATCCGTCAACTCGCGCGTTAAAAACATTGCAATCTGACGTGGGAATGCAATGTTTCTTGTGCGTTTTTTGCCTTTTAGGTCCTCCATTTTCAACCCAAAGTGATCGCCAATTACTTTTTGGACCTGGGTCACTTGAATGGTTCGCGGCCGTTCAGGTGAGATAATGTCCTTTAGGGCGACTTGCGCCAATTCTGGCGAGACATCTTCGTTGACGAGTGAGGAGTAAGCCACGACGCGAATGAGCGCCCCTTCTAACTCGCGAATGTTGGAATCGACCTGGTTGGCGATGTACGCCAGGACATCCTCGGTGATTTCTAGTCCATCTGAACGCGCCTTCCGTTGCAAAATGGCAATTCTCGTCTCCAGATCCGGCGGTTGAATATCTGTGATGAGCCCCCACTCAAAGCGGGATCTCAACCGGTCCTCCAGCGTTGGGATCTCGCGCGGGGGGCGGTCGCTGCTGATGACAATTTGCTTGCCGGCTTCGTGCAAACTGTTGAACGTGTGGAAGAACTCTTCCTGTGTTTGTTCCTTGTTGGCCAGAAATTGAATGTCATCAATCAACAAAATGTCGATGGAACGATAGCGATTGCGAAACGCTTCGGTTTGGTTGTCGCGAATGGACTTGATGAACTCATTGGTAAAGCGCTCCGAAGACAAGTACGACACTTTTGCATTTGCGTCGTACGTGCGGACAAAATGGCCAATTGCATGCATCAAGTGCGTCTTGCCCAGCCCGACGCCGCCGTAAATAAACAACGGGTTGTAGCCCTGCGCGGGCCGCTCAGCCACGGCCAGACACGCTGCGTGCGCAAAGCGGTTGCTTGAGCCGATGACAAACGTCTCAAACGTGTAGCGCGGTATCAGTCCCTGGGACTGCACTTCGTCCTCTTGTTCATCTCCTGCCGCCGTATTGCCTGCTGTGTTTCCCCCAGTTGGTTGCGTTGCCGGGCGTACAGATTTGACCGTTTCCTGCTTTTCTTCCGACCAATCAGTGACGAATTGAAGTCGGTACTCCTGTTCGGTCATGGCAATGATCATATTTTGGATGGTGGTCGTATAGTGCCCCTCAATCCATTCTTTGACGAATGGTGTCGGCGTATAGATGAATAGGCTGTTATTCGCCGCATCGTACTTGAGGATCTTTGTACCATCGAACCAAGTTTCGAAGGTGGGACCGGATAGGCGCTCCTTCATCATGACCAACACTTGTTTCCAAAGGTCATCGAAGTACTTCACATCGGTTCGCGCGCTCATAAACTGCTGGCCCTCCTAAAATTAAAAGCGTAAAGACGTTCGATAAAAAATAAAAAAGTTTGCAGGAACGCCTATTATTTCAGACGCCTTACCCCCATTGTGGAAAAATATATGTGGATAATTCACATGTGCAGGATATGTGGGTAATGTTATCCACAAGTTGTGGATAAATCTGTGGATACAATTTATAACTCACAGCTACTGTGGATGATTGTAGCGATTATATTACCAGAAAATCAACGAGTCGAGCAATGTCGAAATGAAATATCCACAAGAGAGACATCTTAGTCAGTTTGGCATTTATCCATATGTGGAAATGTGTCTAACCATGTGGATAAATGTTATCCACAACGAATTTGATCGAATTTTGTCGGAAGCTATCCACATGTGGATTGTGGATGACGGTGGTGGATTGACAAAACTGGGCCCTTGCTGTATCATGCGTCGTGTCTGTCTAAAAGGGAGGTGTCCTGATGAAACCGACCTATCAACCGAATGTACGGAAACGGAAAAAGAACCACGGGTTTCGCAAACGCATGGCGACAAAAAATGGTCGTCGGGTTCTTGCAGCACGCCGGCATAGGGGACGTAAAGTTTTATCAGCTTAAGGCCACGATTCGTGGCCTTTTTTGATGAATTTTGTTGTTTTTCATTAAGTTCAAAAAAGGTGCGAAAAGAAAACAAAAAACCGAGTGTGGGGCAGGAAGGGACGAGTTGTTGTGCAAAATCAATACCGATTGAAGGAAAATCGTGATTTCCGGCGTGTTTTTCGACGCGGAAAATCGTTTGCGACACATCGATTGGTATTGTATTATTGCGACAATCGACAAAGTATAGTTCGCGTCGGTTTTTCAATTAGCAAGAAAGTGGGCAACGCAGTCGTTCGCAATCGTGTCAAGCGGATGTTGCGCGCAGGGTTTCAATCTCTTTTGCCTGAATTAAAGGACAAGTCCTTGGATATTGTGGTGGTGTGTCGCAAGGATGCGGCAGAAGCCGATTATCATGAGCTGATGCAGGATGTGATGAAACTCATCTCTAAGGCGAGAATCGTGGTATGATTGGACGAGGAGATGGTATCTGTGCGCAAAGTGCTGATAGCGTTGATCCGCTTTTATCAAATATATATATCGTCAGTCAGGGCGCCAAGCTGTCGCTTTGTTCCGACTTGCTCGGAGTATGCCCTGCAAGCAGTATCGCGCTTTGGTGTATTTAAAGGTAGTTGGTTAGCAATAAAGCGGTTGGCAAAATGCGGGCCCTGGCATCCCGGTGGTGTAGATGAGGTGCCGCAAGCACAGTAGGGGGATTGCAGTTTTGGAGGCAAAACGTACACAACGCAGGTGGACATGGATCCTAAGTGCTGTACTCGTCGTCTCATTGACCGGGTGTGGTATGTATCCGTCCAAGCCAGGGGTTTGGCCGCATGGGCCGTGGGGCAGTGTTCTTCATTTTATTTCTGATGTCATTGACTTTTTTGCGCATCTCTTCGGAAATAGTTACGGTTTCGCAATCTTGATTGTGACCGTGATCGTTCGTTTGATCATTTTGCCTCTGTTTATTCGGCAGATGCGCTATCAAAGAAGAATGATGGCCATGCAGCCGGAAATTCAAAAGATCCGCACCAAATATAAAGGTGATAATCAGAAAATTCAACAGGAAACCATGCGGCTTTATCAGGAGGCAGGGACCAATCCTGTCACTGGATGTCTGCCGACATTGATTCAACTGCCTGTGCTGTGGGCGCTGTATGGCGCCATTTTGGGCAACGCCAACCTTCACCATAGTACTTTTTTGGGGATTTTCCAGTTGGGTGAAAAAGACCCCCACTATATTCTCCCCGTTGTAGCTGCGCTGACCACGCTGTTGTCATCTTGGGTCATGATGAAAAACAACCCGCAACAACAACAGCAAAAAATGATTTTGTACATTATGCCTATCTTCATTTTGTTCATCGGTATACGGTTTCCGGCAGGGTTGGTTCTGTACTGGATTTACACAAATCTGTTTACAGCTTTACAGACGTATGTGTTTATGCGAACGAGCGCGGCACCAGCTGTTGGCAATGCGGCCGCTGCAACTGTAAACGTAAAACCGCGTCCGGCGCCTGCTGGACAAGGTTCAAAATCGGCTGGCGGCAAATCGGCAACCAGGTCGTCTGTGGCCTCTTCGGGTCAAGCGAGCAAAGGGAAAAAGCCAACGCAAAATTCGGCGTCACAAAAGACAGGCAAACCAGTAAAGAAAAGTGATGGTGCAAAAGCCCGGAGTAATCATACAGGCAACGCAAGTAACACAAGAAACTCGAGCAACAAGAAAAAAGTTGATCAATCAGAGGATCAGCCGCCAAGCGGTCGCAGCGGCGAATAAGTTTCAGCGGCTGAAGGAGAAGGCTAGATGAAGCGAGTCGTAGTGACGGGACGAACTGTTGAAGAAGCGGTCACATCTGCGCTTGTCAAATTGGGTGTGGCGAGATCGCAAGCACAAGTGCGGGTCATTTCGGAACCAGTAAAAGGCTTATTTGGCTTTATCGGTGGCAAGGATGCTGAGGTGGAAGTGTCCATTGCCCAGACACCTGTAGAAATGGCCAGGGATTTCACTGAAGGTGTTTTAAAGCGGATGGATGCGCCAGCGACTGTTTCAGTTGAGCGGGATCATGCAGAAGGCACGGAATATGTCGTGAGTATTGAGTGCGCGGACGAGGTGTTGCCCATTGTGATCGGTCGCCACGGCGTGACGTTGGATTCACTGCAGTATCTGGTCAATATTGTCGCCAATCGAGAGCATGACGGATTTGTCAAATTTACTGTGGACGCTGGGACATATCGTGCACGCCGCCGTGAAAGCTTGCGCCGTGTCGCCGAACAGGCTGCTGACAGGGCAGTTCGTACCGGTCGTCCGGTTTCACTTGACGCCATGTCGTCGGCAGAACGAAAGTTCATTCATACTTTACTTCAGAGTCGTTTGGATATCACCACGTCGAGTGAAGGCAAGGATCCATATCGCAAGGTGAAGATCGTACCGAGACGGATCAACTACCATACTTGATGTTGTGTGCAGTTTTGAAAGAAGCATAAACGGGCAAACCCTCCTCCAAGTGAGAAGGGTTTCGCTGTTTCACGCGAAATGGGGTTACGATTATGGACTTTGACACCATTGCAGCCATTGCGACTGCACTGGGTGAAGCGAGCGTTGGCGTGGTGCGGATCAGCGGGCCTCTTGCCGGGAATATCACGGCTAAAATTGTGCAGACGCCAAGTGGACGAGATGTCTCCCTGACGAGTCAGCGTCAAGTGCTCTATGGTCAAATTGTCCATCCAAAATCGGGACAGCAGATAGATGAGGGCCTGGTCCTTTGGATGCCAGGGCCCAAAAGTTATACTGCGGAAGATGTCGTCGAATTGCAGGTGCACGGTGGCGTTCAATTGGTGGGCGCCGTTTTAGAGGCGGCGTTGGCGGCAGGTGCGCGGATGGCGGAACCAGGCGAGTTCACCAAACGGGCGTTTTTGAACGGACGTATTGATTTGTCGCAGGCAGAAGCGGTGATTGACCTGATTCGCGCAAAAACGGCCTTTGCTGGACGGCTTGCGTTGCAACAAGTTCAAGGGCGTTTCCGTGACGAAGTTCGATCCATCCGCAAAGCGCTCATTCATCTGCAGGCGCACGTGGAAGTGACGATTGACTATCCAGAACACGATGTGGAGGATGTCGCTTGTCGGCAGGTGATGGAGACGGGCGCGCAGTTGGTCGGGCGCATCGATGCATTGCGCGAGAGCGCAGAAATGGGCCGGATATTGCGGGAAGGCGTGGCGACGGCGATTGTCGGAAAGCCGAACGTCGGAAAGTCCTCGCTTTTGAATGCGATATTGCATAGTGATCGAGCCATTGTGACAGATATTCCAGGTACGACGCGGGATGTGCTGGAAGAGTACGTGAATGTGCACGGTATTCCCTTGAAGTTGGTGGATACGGCGGGTATTCGGGAGACGGAGGATGTCGTAGAGAAAATTGGCGTCGATAAGTCGCGGCAGACCATTCGAGATGCGGAGTTGGCTTTGGTCGTGCTGGATGGCAGTCTCGCGCCAACCGACGAGGATGTGGAGATTGTCGCGTCGACTGGGGACGTGCGGCGCATTTTTGTAGTCAACAAGGTGGACAAAGGGTTGCACCCAGCTTGTGAAGATTGGTTGCGTGAGTGGGATGCGGCAGGTGTCGTACACATCTCAGCAAAAGAACATATGAACTTGACGGCGCTGGAAGATAAGATTGCTGAGACGGTGCGGACCAACTTGCTGACTGAGCGGGATAGCACGTATATGACCAACGCACGGCAAAAGCACTTGTTAGATTTGGCAAAGACGGATTTATTGGCAGCTATGAATGCAGCCAGTGCAGGTGCTACACTGGACTTGATTGCTGTTGCGCTGCAATCAGGTTATGAACAATTGGGATTCGTGATTGGCGAAGAAACCGGCGAGGATTTGCTGGATGAGATATTTTCACAATTTTGCCTTGGGAAATAAGTGAGGTGACAGTGGATGCATTTTTTTGCGGGTGAATACGATGTGATAGTGGTCGGCGCGGGACATGCGGGCTGTGAAGCTGCGTTGGCATCTGCCCGAATGGGCTGCAAGACGCTTTTGTTGACCATCAATCTTGACACAATCGCCTATATGCCGTGCAATCCCTCCATTGGCGGACCAGCCAAAGGCATTGTCGTGCGGGAGATTGACGCTTTGGGCGGGCAAATGGCGCGCAATATTGATGCCACCTATATTCAAATGCGGATGCTCAATACGGGCAAAGGGCCAGCTGTGCAAGCATTGCGGGCACAGGCGGACAAGGCATTTTACGCTTTGAATATGAAATGGATGATTGAGCGGCAACAAAACTTGGATTTGAAGCAAGCGATGGTCGAAGAGTTATTGACTGACAACGGCCAAGTGAAAGGTGTGTTGACCAAGAGCGGCCAAATTTTTCACGCAAAAGCCGTGGTGATGACCACAGGCACCTATTTGCGCGGTCGCATCTTTATCGGTGAAGTCTCCTATGAGAGTGGACCCAATGGTCAAATGCCAGCTGTAAAACTGTCGGAGAGTTTGCTAGATCTCGGTTTCGATCTCGTCCGTTTCAAGACGGGAACGCCACCGCGCATCAATCGCAACACCATCGATTTTGACAAGCTCGCGGCCCAACCAGGGGATCCGGAGCCGCAGCATTTTTCTTTTGACCCTGACGTGCCGCCGCGGGAGCAAGTGCCGTGTTGGTTGACGTATACAACCGAAATTGGACATTCCATCATCATGGAAAACCTAGATAGAGCGCCGATGTTCTCGGGCGAGATCAAAGGGACAGGACCGCGATACTGCCCGTCGATTGAGGATAAAGTTGTTCGTTTTAAAGATCGTCCTAGCCATCAGATATTCTTGGAACCGGAAGGGCCAAACACGGCTGAGTGGTATGTGCAGGGATTGTCGACCAGTCTGCCGGAGGATGTGCAGTTGGCGGTTTTGCACAGTATTCCGGGTTTGGAGCGCGCTGAGATGCTGCGGCCAGGCTATGCCATCGAATATGACGCCATCGTGCCGACGCAATTGTGGCCGAGCTTGGAGTCAAAGCGCGTGGCAGGATTGTTCACAGCAGGGCAGATCAACGGCACCTCTGGTTACGAGGAGGCTGCTGGGCAGGGGATTATGGCCGGTATCAACGCTGCGCGCAAAGTGCAGGGCGAGGAGCCGGTCGTCCTGGCGCGATCAGACGCTTATATTGCTGTCATGATTGATGATCTCGTCACCAAAGGCACGAATGAGCCGTATCGCTTGCTCACTTCTCGCGCTGAATATCGCTTGTTGCTGCGCCATGACAACGCGGATTTGCGTTTGATGGAGACCGGTTTCCAAATTGGCTTGCTGCCGCAAGCGACCTATGACCGCTTGATGCGCAAGCGCATCGGCATCGAGGAAGAGTTAAAGCGCCTGCAGCGGACACGGGTAAAACCGCCGATGGCCAATGAGCGTCTGCAGTCATTTGCTTCACAGCCTGTTGAGGATGGCGTCACACTGGAACAGTTGTTACGGCGGCCCGAACTGTCGTATGATCAGGTGAAACAATTGGATCCGACCGGCGGTGTCAATTTGCCGGCAGATGTGGTGGAACAAGTTGAGATTCAAACGAAATATGCGGGGTATATTCAAAAACAGGAACAAGTGATTGAACGGCAAAAACGGTTAGAACACAAATTGATTCCAACCGAGCTTGATTTTTATCAGATATCTGGATTGGCGACGGAAGCAAAAGAGAAATTGACGAAAATCCGGCCGCGCACGGTGGCGCAAGCCTCGCGTGTCGCAGGTGTCACTCCATCTGATATTTCCATTTTGCTCGTGTATCTGGAAGCTTGGCGAGGGAAAGTTGCAAATGGATGAAATCGCATGGCCGCGTCCGCTGACTGAACGACAGCTCACTCAACTTGAACAGTATCGCCAGCTGTTGCTCACTTGGAATGAGCGAATGAATTTGACGAGCATCACAGACGAGACACAGGTGTACGTCAAACATTTCTACGATAGCCTGGCTGTATTGTCTATTCCTTTGTGGTCGACTGCCGCAAAGCGCGGCGGGCAGGTCATCGACATTGGCACAGGGGCAGGGTTTCCAGGCCTGCCTTTGGCCATCGTTGAACAGGGGATGAACTTTGTCCTCTGTGATTCTTTGCAAAAACGGGTGACTTTTTTGGAAGCCGTGGTGCAAGAGCTTGGCTTGCAGAATGTCAGATGTGTCCATGCGCGGTCTGAGGATTTGGCGCGAGATCTTGAATATCGCGGGCAATTTGATGTGGTTGTCTCGCGGGCTGTCGCTCGGTTGAACATCCTTATGGAATTGATGTGCCCATTTTTGCGATTGCACGGTGTCGGATTTTCTTACAAAGGACCTGGATTTGACGATGAGCGTGCAGACGGAATGCGCGCTGCGAAGAAACTGCATGCCAAAATCCAGGCGGTGGACACGTATACGCTGCCTTTGGATATGGGGGCGCGCACGATTGTCGCGTTTGAGCAGATGTCGTCGTTGCCGCACACATATCCGCGCAAAGCTGGCATCCCGCAACGGAAACCTTTATGATGATGTCAATTCGTGTCGATCACGGTAGGATTTTGTTAATTTTTGAAAACGTTTGTCGAGCTGAAGGAAATCGGACATTTCGTGGTGAAAATCAGAGGATAGTGTCGAGATCGTCCGTTCAGTGCAGAATTGAGGGGTAAGAATGAAAGAAGCGTGGGGAAGGTTCATCAATCTGCGAGATTCCGGGCCGCAGAATACGCAAGTCGTGGATATCCCCGTGGATCAAATTGTGTCTAACCCGTATCAGCCACGAACTGTTTTTAATCAAGAGGCGATTGAAGAACTCGCAAAGACCATTCATACGCACGGTGTGATCCAGCCAATTGTCGTTCGGAAGAAAGATAAGAGTTACGAGTTGATTGCTGGGGAACGTCGTTGGCGCGCGGTTTGTCATTTAGGGTGGACAACCATTCCTGCTATCGTTCGCGACATGAATGATGCGCAGACAGCGTCGGCGGCACTGATCGAAAATTTGCAGCGCGAAGGTCTGACGCCGATTGAGGAAGCTGTGGCTTATCAGCAGTTGCTGGAGTTGCACGGATTGACACAAGAAAGTTTGGCGCAACGGTTGGGCAAGGGCCAGTCGACGATTGCAAATAAAATTCGTCTATTGAATCTACCAGAATCTGTGCAGCAATCGTTGTTGACAAAGGCGATTACGGAACGGCATGCACGCGCGTTGTTGGCCATCCCGTCCGAGGAGATGCAGATTGAACTGCTTGAGGAATGCATCGAAAAGGGCTGGAATGTCAAACAGATGGAAGAGCGGGTCAAGGCGAAAATTTCGGGCCTTGAACAAGCGCAGCAAAAACAAGCAAAGCCAAGGCGCAAAGGGCTGTCCAAAGATGTGCGATTGGCTGTGAACACCATTCGCCAATCGCTTGAGATGATTGAGAACACGGGATTGACGGTGGTTTGTGAGGAAGCAGACGAGGAAGAATATTATCAGTTTACCATCAAGGTGCCAAAACAGAAGATTGAGCCACAAGCTTAGTGTGTATTGCCATTGTCACTTTTTTATATAAGCGGCCAAGGGTCGCTTTTTTATTTCGACGCGCTATAAGCTTTCTATGTTCTTTTTATTGGCGATTTGTTTGTGCTTTCCAATGTGATTCAGCTTTCTGCAGCGCTTATTTTTAGATGTCGTAAAAAAGAATGTTGCAAGTTCATAACGATTCATTTGTTTTTCGACACTTCTCCACCGTTTTGCAGTAGAATGGAGAATGGTCATTTTGGACGCCACGCTCGAAGGAGGAGGACTGTTTGTGTCTAATGCCCGGGTTATCGCCATTGCAAATCAAAAAGGTGGCGTGGGAAAGACAACAACCGCAGTCAACCTAGGTGCATGTCTGGCGACATTAAATCAACGTGTGCTCTTAATTGATATAGATCCGCAAGGCAATACGACGTCTGGTGTGGGAATCAACAAAGCAGACGTGAAGTATTGTGTATATGACGTCATTATTAACGATGTGTCGATGTCGGAAGCAGTGATGTCCTCCGGTCTGGAGAATTTGTCACTGTTGCCTGCAACCATTCAATTAGCTGGTGCCGAAATTGAATTGGTTCCTACGATATCGCGCGAAGTTCGTTTGCGACGTGCGGTTCAAACGATGCGAGCACAATACGACTATGTCGTGATCGATTGTCCACCATCCCTAGGATTGCTTACGGTCAATGCGTTAACTGCAGCAGATTCCGTGCTGATACCCATTCAGTGTGAGTATTATGCATTGGAAGGGTTAAGTCAGTTATTAAATACGGTCCGTTTAGTGCAAAAGCATCTGAATACCTCATTGGAGGTAGAAGGTGTCGTGTTGACGATGTTGGATGCGCGGACAAATTTGGGTCTTCAAGTGATAGAAGATGTCAAAAAGTTTTTCCGTGACAAAGTTTATCAAACGATTATCCCGCGTAATGTTCGCCTAAGCGAAGCACCCAGTCATGGACGCCCAATTATTCATTATGATCCCAAGTCACGAGGGGCAGAATCCTACATGGAATTAGCCAAGGAAGTGATTGGACTTGAGTAAACGAGGTCTTGGCCGTGGACTTGATGCGTTAATTCCCCAATTAAATGTTTCGGATAATGATTATGTTGTTTCTGTGGATTTGCGGGATTTGCGACCCAATCCATATCAACCGCGCCGGGAGTTTAATGAGGACAAATTGCAGGAACTCGCCCGATCCATTGAGGAACATGGCATCATACAGCCGCTGATTGTGCGTAAAAGTGAAATTCGCGGCTTTGATATCGTGGCAGGGGAACGGCGTTTCCGCGCCGCGCGTTTGGCAGGGCTGCAGGTCGTGCCTGCCGTTGTTAGAGAACTAACTGACGTAAAGTTGATGGAAATCGCGCTGATCGAGAATCTGCAAAGAGAAGATTTAAATCCGATGGAGATTGCCGAGGCGTATGCCAACCTGATTGAGAAGTGTCAGCTCACACAGGATGAACTGGCCCAACGCGTCGGACAAAGTCGGAGTCATATTGCCAATATGATGCGTCTGCTCCACTTACCTACCGATATTCGTGAAATGGTTTCGCATGGGACCTTGTCGATGGGCCATGCACGCGCTTTGTTGTCTGTCGAGGACAAAGAGCAGCAGCGGATGCTCGCCAATCAGATTGTCGATGAAGATTTGAGTGTGCGCAAGTTAGAGAATATGATCTACCAACCGAAAAAGACTGTTTCACGTGAAACACAGAACAATGTGAAGGCATCCAATTCCTATCGTCGCTATGAACAACAGTTTCAAGAATACCTGGGCACTGCGGTGCGCATTCAGCAAGGAAAAAAACGAGGGAAGATCGAGATCGAATACTTTTCAAAAGAAGATTTGGAACGTATCATGCAACTGATGTTATCCAATGTTCAATCGTAAAGTGATTGAAACTTTGGTGCAGGTGAGCATTCCTCACCTGTTTCATACGTTTGATTGAACAGTTTTTGAACAGTAACATTTGGCAGAGGGCAACTGCCGATTTGGCGCTATACTAGGAGCATGTGGAGGGCAGCCCTTTTGTAGTGGAGTTTGTGATCATCATACAAATCCGCTTCATCTGGACTGGCGTAAGCGGATTTTAGCTGTTCTTCGTGAACGGTTTGCGACACACTCCGAATCAAGAGGTCTGTTGGCTGGAAAGGACGATTTGGCTCGATGATTTCACAACTGCTTCAACCGTATTTGTCTTACATTGCCCTGGGATCAGCCGTGTTGTCCGTGGTTTGTTTGATATTGGCCATTGCAGCGATATCTGCCAATCGACGGATGAGGCGACGTTTACAACAATGGAAAGCCATCGGTTCAGCAACTGACTTAGAAGATGTGTTTACGAGCACCACGCAAGCTGTGGCGGCATTGCGACAAAAGGTATCGGAAACAGAAGCGTCGCTACACGATGTACAAGCTGAGCTAAAAACAAAAGTGTCAACACCTGCGATGCGCCGTTATAACGCATTTGCTGAAGTGGGCAGTGATTTGAGCTACTCTGTTGCCCTGTTGGACGATGTCGGCGATGGTGTTGTCTTGACTTCGATATATGGCAGGGACGATTCTGTTACATACGGAAAACCTGTGCAAGGCGGTGACTCGGATTATCTGTTGACCGCAGAGGAACAATCAGTAATCCGAGCTGTGATCCAAAATAAGACGGCAGACAAAGTTGCTGTCAAAACCTCTTGAGCGGAGAATTTTCTCCGCTTTTTATATACCAATGCGCATGGACTGCCCAATATGGTGTTTGGACAGACTGTTGTGTAAAGCGTGAACGACAATCTCGCACATCTTCATGACAATACTCAGTCGTGTGTTTTGCAGCACGAAGTACTCCATGAAGCCGCTGACATTTACAATCCCCGTCAGCGTGAGATCCCCAAAGTGCGGCAGACTTTTTTTGACGCCAGCACCTGGCCGAAGCGGTCCGCGTTCCACTGTAATGTGCCCGACGTGATCAAATTTGCCAAGACATGCGTCAATTGCAATGATGAATGGCGCCACTTGGTGTTGTTTTTGGATGTTCTCCAACGTATATCCCAAATTGACGGCATGTACAGGCTCGTCCAGTGTGCCCAGAACCTCGACGCCTGGAATCTTCGGCAATGTGGCTAGACGGGAGCCGATGATTGGTCCGAACGCATCCCCTGTTGATCTATCGGTGCCCACACATACGACGAGTATCTGCGGCTGTTGTACGACGCTAAGACCTAGATCCATGATTTCTTCCAGCCCCTGCGCCGCGGAGTCCTCATCAAAAGCGACGCTTCCGAGTATTCCTCCCGCTGGCATGATAGTTAAATCCGTTTGGCTATTTTTCAACGGGATATCCCCCTCACAGCGGAATATTCCCAGTATACGTTTGCGTACCATCAACTATACCTGTCCCGTGTTTCAGTGAGAAAAAAGGAGAGAAAAACTTGATAGATGTATTGTTGCTGGGGGAGATATTTTGGGTATGGTCGTGGGTCCGTACCCGTTCCGCGGAGCGGGCGCTATTATATGTAGCGGCGATATGTACGTCGTTGTTTGTCGCCCAGCAGATTTCGCCTTGGTTTGCCCAGCGTTTTATGGAGAGCGGGAGTGCGTTCGAATGGCTGTCGGATCGAATACAGGCGGGAACGCACCCTGTTGGCCTGGTGGCGCGTGTGGTGCCTGCTGAACCGACTGGAGATTTCTACAGTCAATCACAGTGGATCGCGCTGCACGTGTTGCAAGGTCTGTTGACGGCGCTGATGACTTGGGCCATCTTTATGCTTTTTATCGTGATCGAATATTTGATGCAAGCATTTTGGGATGAGGAGTGGACGACGAATTCCATCGTGAATCGCGTGTGCGCCAATACGGCTGGATTTGCCTGTGGGTTTGTCGTCGCCATTTCGACAGTTTGGTTCTGCGCTAACCTGTCATGGATCGCTGTATTGCACAATATCGGAATGGCGGTCAACCAATCGATGATTTTGTTGCTGGCAACGCACATCGTGCAGACATTGGCCGGTTTATAGAATTGCGCCGTAAAACCCACGGATTCATTCGTGGGATAAGGTGTTTGCCGAAGGCAAAATACGCTTTGCACGCTAACATATACAACGTAAAATGTGGGTATGGAGAAGATGAGAGCGTACAAGTACAGATTTTACCCAACAGAAGAACAGACGAACATCCTGAATAGAACATTTGGGTGTGTTCGTTATGTCTACAACTGGGGACTCCATCTGAAAGACGTTGCCTACCACGATAAAGGAGAACGCCTGTACTACAAAGCCTTTCTGGTCAACTCACATTCCTAAAGCAACAGAAAGCATATGGCTGAATGAAGTTTCTTCCGTAGTCTTGCAACAATCGCTTCGTCATCTGGATAGAGCGTTTATCAACTTTTTGAAGGCAGAGCCGAATATCCGAAGTTTCATAAGAAGCATGGAGTCCAAATCAGCGACTTACGCTTCAAATGCCTTTCAGTGGGATGGAGAGAACCTCACGCTCGCGAAGATGCAGGAACCATTGAACATCCGTTGGTCTTTTGGGGAAAAGAATGCTTTTGGCAAGCGGGATAAGTATATCTTCAAGGGAAACCCTACAACGATTACAATCAGCAAAGATTGTGCAAACCGTTACTTTGTGTCGTTCCAAGTGCTTGAAGAAATCGAATCATGGCCAACTGTTGAACAAGCGGTTGGCATGGACTTGGGTTTGAAGGATGCTGTGATTCTCTCTACTGGCAAGAAATATGGGAACCCAAGAATGGTACGGAAGAAAATTTGTGCAAATCGACAAGTTCTATCCGTCAAGTAAAAGATGTTCTACAGGTGGGTGCGGCCATCGGATGGACAAAATGGCACTAGAAGTCCGAACTTGGACTTGCCCGAAGTGTGGAACCAAACATGACCGAGACATCAACGCAGCGAAGAATATCTTAGCCGCAGGGCTTGCGGTGTTCCCTGTGGAGAGGCGGTAAGATCCGCTCGAAAGCTAAAAAGCCGTAGAGCGGGCAAGTCCTCTGCGAAGCGGGAAAGCCAACGTGTGAGCGTTGAAATCCCACGTCTTTAGGCGTGGGGGGTGTCAAAAACTGTGTTATCATGAGCATGGTAGAAGCCAACAAAATGAGGTAGAATCGAATATTGAGTTTGGTTTTGAAGGGTGAGATCACCTTTCTGTTTGGGTTCAGCGATGACAGGGCCGCCAGAGTCATTCATATAAAGGTGGCTGATTGGACGGAGGCGTCAAATATGCCCGTCGATTATCAATTGAACGATATCGTACGGATGAAAAAACCACACGCCTGTGGCGAGAATCAGTGGCAGGTGATTCGCCTTGGCATGGATATCCGCATCAAGTGCCAAAAGTGTGGCCATAGCGTGTTAATTCCACGTGCCCGTTTTGACAGGCTTGTGCGCAAGGTGTTGGTGGCCAGTGCAGAGGACAACCAGGTCGCGGATGACGAATAAATTGGCTCCCGTCTGTCGCTAGGATGCCTGTGCTGGTATGAACATGTAGCGCGTTCGATGCATTGCAGATGAAAAAGCGCAGGGTCTTTTATGCAGAATATGATGATGTTTCACGTGAAACCTAAGTGCGTGTCCATGTGAAATATCCACGCTGTCGCTGGTTCCCTATATGAGATAGAGCGATACAAAATGGCATTGTCAGTGTTTTGCGTCCCATCTATACTCTATTTTGCAAGGTGCGTAGTGAGGTGTCAGTATGCCGTTACAGGCTGGAATTGTTGGGTTGCCCAATGTCGGGAAGTCCACTTTATTTAATGCAATCACAAAAGCTGGGGCAGAAGCAGCAAATTATCCGTTCTGCACGATTGATCCGAACGTCGGTGTCGTAGAAGTGCCGGATGTACGTCTGCAAGGGCTTGCAGACATCGTCCATCCCAAACGCATTGTCCCAACGGCATTTGAGTTTGTGGACATTGCAGGGCTGGTCCAAGGGGCAAGCCAAGGTGAGGGATTGGGCAACCGGTTTTTAGGCCATATCCGCGAAGTGGACGCCATCGTACATGTGGTGCGTTGTTTTGAAAATGACGACATCACACATGTGTCTGGCTCTGTCGATCCGCTGCGTGACATTGAGACAATTGAACTGGAACTGATTTTAGCTGATTTGGAAACCGTCCAAAAGCGCCTGGATCGCACAAAGAAGAACATGAAGAGTGGCGACAAGAAATTTAAAGTCGAAGCGGATGCGCTGGAGCGCATTGCAGCGACGCTTGCGGATGGCAAACCGGGAAGATATGTCTCCTTGTCCGAAGAAGAAGAACAGGTATTGCGCGATTTGCATCTGTTGACGACGAAGCCCATCCTGTACGCGGCCAATGTCGGTGAGGATGAAGCTGCTGATAATACGGGCAATCCATATGTGGAAACCGTTCGTCAGCGGGCGGCTGAAGAGCATGCGCAAGTCGTGGTGGTCAGCGCGCAACTGGAGGCTGAAATCGCCGAGTTGGAAGGGGAAGACAGAGATGCGTTCCTGGCTGACCTAGGCTTGGCAGAAGCAGGCTTGGACAAGCTCATTCGCAGCGCTTATGACCTGTTGGGGTTGCGAACCTATTTCACAGCGGGTGAGCCGGAAGTGCGAGCTTGGACGATTCGTGAAGGCACTAAAGCGCCACAAGCTGCGGGTGTCATTCACAGCGACTTCGAACGGGGCTTTATTCGGGCGGAAGTTGTCGCCTATACGGATTTGGTCAAGGCCGGGGGCTATACAGCAGCTCGTGAGCAAGGGAAAGTGCGGCTAGAAGGAAAAGACTATATCGTGGCAGACGGGGACGTTGTGCATTTCCGTTTCAATGTCTAATCAGGTTTGTTCTATGAACGATTTTGAACAACCTGCTAAAATAACTTGCTGGAAGTTGCAATGAGATGTTGTGTACGTCAGCCTGTTATGTTAGCATTGATACTCGGCGCATTGCACTAAATGTCGCCATATCATCCTTGCTCCATATGGGGCCATAGGCCAGAAGGAGGTGTCACGGTATGCGTCAGTACGAAACGATGTACATTCTAAATTCAAATTTGGAGTCTGAACAGACAACCGAATTGGTTCAAAAATATCAATCGCTCATCTCTGGACAAGGCGGTCAGATTGACGAACTGCAGGAGATTGGCAAACGTCGTTTGGCGTACGAGATCGAAGGCAACCGTGAGGGCTATTACGTGTTAGTACAATACACGGCCGGTGCGGAAGTGCCGACAGAGCTCGAACGGATCATGCGCATTGATGACAATGTCGTTCGTTATTTGACAGTCCGCGTAGGTGAGTAATTCGCGGAGGGGAAACCATGCTGAACCGGGTAATTTTAATTGGACGTTTGACTCAAGATCCTGAGTTGCGTTATACAAATTCAGGCACGGCTGTAGCTTCGTTTACGTTGGCTGTTGACCGCATGCGGTCTGGTCAAAGTGGCGAGCGCCAGACCGACTTTATCAATATTGTCGTATGGCAGAAACAGGCGGAAATCGTATCGCAGTATTTGCATAAAGGGCGGCTTGCAGCTGTAGATGGTCGTTTGCAAATACGCAGTTATGACAATCGTGAGGGTCAAAAGGTTCGTGTCGCAGAGGTCGTTGCTGAAACGGTTCGCTTTTTGGATCGCGGTCCAGAAGGGCAACAGCAAAACAGCGGCTTTGGCGGTGGACAACCTTCCACTGGCGGACGGCCGCGTACCGATTATGGTTCAGCACCTTCGTTTGAAGATGATCCTTTCGCTGACGACAGTCAAACCATCGACATTTCGGAAGATGACTTGCCTTTTTGATGTTAGTGCGCTTGGTAGAACGGGTTACCACAAAACGACGAGGAGTTGATTCTTATGCCACGCAAAGGACGTGGGGGGAAGCGTCGTAAGGTTTGCCAGTTCTGCGTAGACAAAATTGACTATGCAGATTACAAGGACATCGGTCGTTTGAATAAATTCTTGACCGAACGTGGCAAAATCTTACCGCGGCGTATCTCCGGCAACTGTGCACGTCACCAACGTCAGGTGACTGTCGCGATTAAGCGAGCACGTCAGATTGCCTTGATGCCTTACACGACTGAATAAGTCGAATGAGGTTTGAGTTAAAAATGCACTCCAGTCAAAGCTGGAGTGCATTTTTCAATTTGGTGGCAAATCGTGCTTCTTTCATGGCGTTCAGAAGGAAATACGGGTATATCCGTGGAACTGAACATGTATAAAACGCCTTATGTTGAAAGCGGATAGGTCAAGGGGGAACAAGTGTGGCCAACATTGAATCGCAAGTTGACCTTACCCGTAAACTACAGACCGTCGAGCATGATAAAATTGAGCTTGTTCAACAGGTTGTTGAAGTCTTGCGGAGTATTCAGTCAGGCAATCAGGGAGAACTGACAGTCACCTTAGGCAGTGTTGTTGGGTTGGCTTACTTGTTGGGGGTCCAGATGGGAATCGCTCCACATCAGATAGATCATGAAATTATCAATGGCTACAGGATGGCCAAAGCAGATGGTGTAAGTCATGCTGATTTGGAAGAGGTCATTGAACATCTGCACAACCGCATATAGACGACCATCTGATTCATGCCAGTTGTAGCGCCATTTTTCTATCGGCCACTCGGACGTTGATTGCTAAACAATGGATTGTTTGGCGGTTTTGCGACATGGGTTGGTCGCTTTTGCATTTGCTCAAATCCGATTCCACGTCTAGGATAAGACTACAGGATGCAAATATAAGGGGGACGTGCCGATGAAAGTGATCTTATTAAAAGATGTAAAAGGACAAGGGAAGCAAGGGGAACTGAAGGAAGTATCCGAGGGTTACGCACGCAACTTCCTCTTGCCGCGTCATTTGGCCGAGGAAGCGACGCCTGCCGCCTTGGAGCGCTTGCAGACGCAGAAAGACAAACAAGCGCGGCACAAGGCGCAGGAGTTAGAGGAAGCCAACGCCTTGGGCGCGCAGTTAAAAGACAGAAAGATTGTCGTGAAGACGCAGGCTGGAGAAGGCGGCAAATTGTTTGGCGCCATTACGACCAAACACATTGCCGATGCGATGAAATCAGAGGGCATTCAGATTGATAAACGAAAAATCCAGTTACATGATCCGATAAAATCTCTTGGTGGGCATCAAGTGCAAATCAAACTCCATCCACAGGTTACGGTGACTGTTCTTGTTTATGTTGAAGCAGAGTAAGGCTGTCCTCATATGGAAGGCGATTGTCGATGGCAAGTGAACAACAAACCAGTTGGCAAACGAGTTTGGGTGAATCCTTACTACGTATGCCACCACAACAAATAGAAGCAGAACAAGCTGTGATTGGCGCGATGCTCATTTCAGAGGAAGCGGTTGGGGATGCGCTAGAACATCTGGAACCGGAGGACTTTTATCGGGCGGCCCATCAATCTATCTATCGAGCCATGCGCGAGGTGTACGAAGCAGGCCAACCGGTTGATGTGGTTACGGTGGCTGCAGCGCTTAGAACGCGAGATGATGCGTTAGATCAGGTTGGCGGCGCGGAATATCTAGCTGATTTGGCCGCTGCGATGCCAACGGCGTTGCACGTGAATCAATACGCGCAGATTGTGCTTGAAAAGGCGCTGTTGCGGCGGATCATCGCTGCTGCGACCGATATTGCCGAAGAGGGATACAGCCAGGATTTATCGGCTACAGACGTACTGGCCGCTGCGGAAAAGCGAATTCTCGAA
This sequence comes from Alicyclobacillus fodiniaquatilis, assembly GCF_042678105.1. Lineage (NCBI taxonomy): Bacteria > Bacillati > Bacillota > Bacilli > Caryophanales > Alicyclobacillaceae > Alicyclobacillus > Alicyclobacillus fodiniaquatilis. The sequence goes on along the minus strand of NZ_JBHUCX010000038.1, from coordinate 11,755 downwards.
CTCAGTCAGTTTCAAAAGACACGCGACTTTACGCATATTGCGGACGTTCTGGAGACCGCGTTCGAGCGAATTGAACAGTTGTATGCGAGCGAGGGTAGCATCACGGGTGTTGCGACAGGCTACAGCGAGTTGGATCGGATGACAAGCGGGTTCCAGAAGTCGGATTTGATCATCGTGGCCGCTCGTCCGTCTGTCGGAAAGACGGCTTTTGCGCTGAACATCGCGCAAAATGTGGCTGTCCGCAATGCGTTGCCTGTCGCCATTTTCTCCTTAGAAATGTCGAAGGATCAGTTGGTGCAGCGTATGCTGTGCGCAGAAGCTTATATCGATGGACACAAACTGCGTACGGGCTCATTGGATGATGATGACTGGCCAAAGCTGTCCATGGGGGTCAGTACGCTCAGCAACGCGCCGATCTATATCGACGATTCGCCCGGTATCAACATATCGGAAATGCGCAGCAAGTTGCGGCGCCTGAAGCTGGAACATGGACTTGGCTTTGTCGTGATCGACTATTTACAGCTGATTCATGGCCGTCGTTCTTCGGGGGAAAACCGGCAACAGGAGATTTCCGAAATATCGCGTTCACTCAAGCAACTGGCGCGTGAATTGGAAGTCCCGATTGTCGCCTTGGCGCAGCTGAGTCGTTCGGTCGAGCAGCGCCAGGACAAGCGTCCGATGTTGTCAGACATTCGTGAGTCTGGTTCGATTGAGCAAGACGCCGATGTAGTCGCCTTTCTTTATCGCGATGATTACTATGATCCGGAATCTGAACGGCAGAATATCATTGAAATTATCATTGCCAAGCAACGTAATGGTCCTACAGGGAAAATTGATTTGGTTTTTCTGAAGAACTACAACAAATTTGTCAATCTGGAAATGACACATCAGGAAGCATGAGAGAAGATCAGAGGGTACAGGAGCCGCGGCCGTTATCGCGTAGGGAACATCAACAGGTACTTGCCCAAAAGCGCAAACGTCGGCAAAAACGACGCAAAGCGCGATTGCGCAAACTGCGATTTTACAGATCTTTGCGCAATCTGCGTTTTTGGTTTCGCGCTGTCATTGTGCTTTTTATCGGATTGTGCATCGCTTTTTGGGCGAGATTTGCCTTTGTTTACGATATCCCGCAGTACGCGATGGACAGGCTGCCGTCACAAGTCGTCTGTTACGTTACAGTGAAACCATGGTGGTTTGGGCCGCCAGTTTTTGATATTGGTCATTATGCGACGCAAGATCCGAGTATACCGACTTCATATCAGCCATACCAAATGCTGTTGATGAATTTAGGCAAGTATCAATCTATTTTAGAGCATCCCGAATTTATTTGGACACTGCGTGGCTAATTGTCCAGCGGGGGAGGTGTGCAGGTGTGCAACATATTCTCGTCGTCGAAGACGAAGAACCGATTGCAAATATCCTGAAATTCGCCTTGGAGCGCGCTGAATATCGTGTGACGTGCGCGTATGACGGGAACGAGGCGCTGACATCGTGGCGGACCCATGTGCCGGACCTGATTTTGTTGGATGCCATGCTGCCCGGGCTTGACGGGTTTGACGTGTTGCGCACCGTACGAGCAGCCTCCGTGGTCCCTGTGATCATGCTCACGGCCAGGGATGATGAGGTCGACAAGGTGCTCGGCCTCGAACTTGGCGCGGACGACTATGTGACAAAACCGTTTAGCACACGTGAATTGCTGGCGCGGGTGAAAGCGAACCTGCGGCGTGTGAACTTCGACGAGGGTGTCGATGAACAGGGTCGAGACAAGCTGGTGATTCACGATTTGGTGGTCGATTTGGCGCATTATGCCGCGACGAAGGCAGGACGGCCTATCCCATTGACCCATCGCGAATTTCAACTGCTCGCCTTCCTTGCATCGCGGCCTGGTCAGGTGTACACCCGCGAGCAATTGGTCACAGATGTGTGGGGAATGGACTACGAGGGGGATGAGCGCACGGTTGACGTGACCATCCGTCGACTGCGCGAGAAACTGGAGACGGATCCGAGCCAGCCGCAGTATGTCCTGACACGTCGCGGCGTGGGCTATTATGTGAGGAATTCCTGACATGATATGGCGCAGTTTACGCGTAAAGTTGGTGCTGGTCTACACTTTGCTCATCTTGTTTGCCGTTGAGCTGATTGGCGCCTATTTTGTCCGCACTTTGACCAATTCGTTGATCAACACGCAGTCCAAGGCGGCCGAAAATCAGGCGGAGCTGATGGCGACACTGGTCGCGCCGCAAATTGATGACAGCGCTAAACAAATCAGCGGATCGATCACGTCGGTTTTACAGTCCATACCGCAGTTTTTAAACGGCACGGTGTATATGTTGAGCAAAGACGGCTATGTCATTTACACATCTGCAGGCGGCGCGCTGGTTGGTCAAAAACGCACAGATTCGGTGGCCACGCAGGCGCTGCTGCACAAAAAGAATGCGGTTGCGGTCCGTTTCGATCCGCTGACGCGTCAACATCTGCTCGCTGTGGCTGTGCCTGTGCTGCAACAGGGGAAATTTGCAGGTATTCTCGAATATGTGTTGCCTGTGCAGGTGACCTACGAAACCATCCGCCAGGTGACGACCATTTTTTATACGGGGAGCGGTCTTGTACTGGTGCTCACCATCATTTTGGGCGCCATTCTATCAAGAGCGCTGACGCGTCCTGTGCTCGATGTGACGCGTCAGGCGCGAGTGATGGCAGGCGGCGACTTCTCACGGCGCCTGGAAGGCAGCAGCAATGACGAATTTGGCGACTTGGTGCAGGCCATCAACCACTTGGCCGACGAGTTGGATGAGGCGTTGGCAGCCAATCGCCGGGAACAGGAGCGTCTGCGCGCCATCATCACCTCCATGGGCGAGGGTGTTATCGTCCTGGATTCGGCGTGCGCTGTTCTGTTCATGAACCACGCCGCGCGGCGTCTTTTGGCTGTCGAGGGCGTGGATGCCCAGGTGGCCGTGGTCTCCCGCTTAGGGTTGATGGAAATGTTGGAACAGGCGAAGAATGGCGATTGCGCCGACGTGCGTGTGGTCGGCGGGGCAGTGTTGCATATCATTTTGACGAGTATTCGCTTGCGGGAGCAGTCGGAGGGCTTTGTCGCGGTGGTGCGCGATGTCACCGAACAGGAGCGGCTGAACCAGGCGCGTCGCGATTTTGTCTCCAATGTTTCGCACGAACTGCGAACACCTTTGACGAGTATCAAATCCTACTTAGAAGCGTTGTCTGATTTGCGTGAGGACGAACAGGAAACCCGGCAATCCTTTTTGGCTGTCATCGGGCAAGAGACCGATAGAATGGTGCGTTTGACACGTGATTTGCTGCAACTTTCCGGTTTGGACAGAGGACAGGTGCAGGCGACGCATCAGATGATCTCCATCACAGATTTGTTGCAGCAAATCTCACAGCGGTTTTATTTGCAGGCGCAACGGCAGCAATTGACACTGGATGTTCAACCGGTGCAAACGCAAGCATTCATTTTCGGCAATCGGGACATGCTCAATCGCATTTTGGATAATCTGGTTTCCAACGCCGTAAAATACACACCGCCGCATGGTCACGTGACGGTTTTTGCGAAAATTGAGCCACAGCGTGTGCACATTCTTGTCAAAGATGATGGCATTGGCATTCCAACGGCAGATCTGCCCCATGTATTTGAACGGTTCTATCGCGTGGATAAGGGGCGCAGTCGGCGGTTGGGAGGGACTGGGCTCGGATTGGCGTTGGCGCGGGAGATGGCGCAGAGATTAGGCGGCGAGATCGAGATGACCAGTGAAGTCGGTGTTGGCACATGCGTACAGGTTTCCTTTGACAGGGCGAAGGAGGTGCCGGCAGAGACATGAATCGGTACCGTTGGGTTCGCAATAGCAAAACCATTGTGCTGTTTGTCCTTGTCGCTGGCAGTCTCTTGCTCAGCTATTTTTTGTGGTCGGGGAATTTGGAGGAGGGGGAGGAGATTGGCTTTGTTCAAGCGCCATCCTTGCCCATTGCCGCGACGCCGGACATTGCAAAAGCCGTCCGACCATACGCCATTACCATCTCGACCTCGCAGGGCCAGACGGTCGTGAACCCTGATTCCAGCGATTATACGTATTGGTCGAATCAATTGCATACGGCGCATACATATGCGTCACAAACTGTGAAAACTCTACCCAAACAATTGGAGATGTGCGTCACGTTTGAATTTGGCATCAGTATCAGCCATTCGCTGGGGACCAATTGGCTTTCCAACTTCGGTTCAACGGTGAACGCTTGGAGCGGCAGGGAGATTGTGTTGTACAAACTGCCGGATGACAATGCTTGTCGCGTTGCTTTGATTGGCGACAGCAGCATCATGACCATGAAAACGGATTTGAACGTGAGTCAGTTGCTGCAGCACGCAGACAGCAATGTCAAGCGCGAACCGTACGATGTGGTGGGGGAGGGCAGTTCTATCAGTTACGTGCCGCAGCATTTGACCATGAAGACGGCGACTTATCGTGTAAGGCAACCAGATTCGCTACCGCTCATCCACACGTTTTTCGTCAATCCTCAAGCCACCACGCGCATTCAGGAAAATGCGCATACGCTGTTGTGGACCGACGGCACACGCGCCGTTCAGTGGGACAAACAACAGCAGACACTGCAATACGAAGATCCCAATGGGGAACAACTGGCCATTCACAAAAATCCGTTTTTGGCCGTGATCGACTTCATTCAAGAACATGGCGGGGGCGCATCCAATGTCATCGGCTTTGATGCGGTTGGGGCGTTGACTTCTGATGCGGATGCCTACACCTACGCCTTTATGCAATATGAGAATGGCTTCCCTATTCTATCGCCAGATGCGGATTATGATATCGATTTTGAGAATGAGCGGGTGGAGAATTACCAGCGGCCGATGTGGGTGATGCAACAGCCGATTCACCAGTCCACGGTCAACATCATCGATGTGAACGAATTGAAGCAGGTCATGGCTGGTTTGGACAAGCACGATCCGCTGCAAAACTTTAAAATTGTCCTCGGATATGCTGCGACGCCTGAGGGAACCACGAGCATGCTGTTGCAACCTGTGTATCTGGTGACAAATAGCAGTGGGGATTCGTTTGTGATAAATGCTGTAGACGGCACACCGATGCCCGGGAGTGATATCGCATGAACTGGGAGACTGCGAAGAATTGGCTCATCGGGTTGTTTTTGTTGCTGGATATCCTGCTGGGTTGGCAACTCTACTCGTCGCGGCAAGTCATGAATGGCTATGTGGAATCGCAGACGGACATTCTGGCAAACACGAAGACGCTGCTCGCCGAACACGGCTTGACATTGGCCACAGACGTTCCGCTCAAACAGCCGGACTCATCATCATTTCAGGCGGATATCCAGTCGCCGAACTTAAAGCAACTGGTGAAAAATATCTTTCCCGACGCAAAGAATGTCCATATTTCCACCTCCATGGACGAAGCGGATACGGATACTGGCCAAATCATCTCGGTCGCGACTGGCACATGGCAGGTCTCTTTCAATGCGCCACAGCAAATCACAGGGACACACGCCGCTGAAAATTACTTTTATCAAGGCGAGAAGTACGTGGTCGATCCCGTTGAATCATCGGCTGGACATGCCGTTTATGTGCAATCGTACAACGGCTATCCGATTTTTGACGCCCCGGTATACGTGACGACGGATAAAGGCGGGCTTTTGTCCTACTCGCAAACGGAGATCTTTAACATTCGCCCGACAAGTGATCCAAAACCGGTGATTTCTGCTTTGGATGCTTTGGATAGTCTTGCAAATGCGGTGGACAAGAGTGATGATAGCAAGGACAATAAAATTTTAAAGGTCGATTTGGGCTATGCGCGGAAAATCTCGCTCTACCAAGTGGACAATCAGGCGAATTATTGGTTTCCGGTTTGGCGTGTGGTCACACAAGGCCAAATCTACTATATCAATGCGTTTACCGGAGAAGTGGAATTCGCGCCTTAACTTTTTTTGCGCGATGCATCTTGCATCAGCAGCATAAAAGATAAGGTCAGGTAGACGGGACATTGCGGATGGCGCACACAAAGGCACCGATTTGATTTCAAGTAGGGGGAAAAGAAACGTGCAGTTCAGCATCCTTGCAAGTGGCAGCAGCGGAAATGCGCTATATATTGAACATCGCGAGACGCGTATTCTGCTCGATGCAGGGATCAGCGGCAAACAGATTCGAATGCGTATGAATGCGGCGTGTAATCGAGATTTAGCAGATTTGACGGCAGTACTGGTCACGCACGAACATGACGACCATATTAAGGGCTTGGCGCAGGTGTATAAGCACGCTTCGAGCATGGTGTACATGACCGAGGGGACGCACCACGGCTTAGGGGACAAACTCAAGCCGGAGACGTTCGATCAGCCTTGGACGGTGATTCATGAAGATGAGCCGCTGCAAATTGGCGATGTCCGCGTGACGCCGTTTGCCATATCCCATGATGCAGAGCAGCCCGTCGCTTATCGCTTTGATACGGACGAGTCGAGCTTGGCAGTGGTCACCGATTTAGGTTATGTCACAGATCATCAAAAAGCGTTGTTGCAGAATTGCGACGCCTATGTTTTCGAGAGCAACCACGATGTGGACATGTTGCGTGTCGGCCCTTATCCCTGGCACATCAAACGTCGCATTCTCGGCGACAAAGGTCACCTGTCGAACACCGACGCTGGGTATGCGCTGGTGGATATCCTGCCGGAGTCAGCGGTGGATGTATACCTAGCCCACTTGAGCGCGGACAACAATCAACCGGATTTGGCGGATTTGACCATTCAACGGGTGCTGGAAGACGCTGCGCCGTATGTCGCAGGCCAAGTGCGCCTCAAGCGTACGAGTCGGCAAAACCCAACGGAGTTTGTGCAGATTACCAAAGCAACGGTGTGATGCCTTTCCCTATGCCCTCGTGTTGCATAATGAGGCGGAATATCGGCCATCCTCTTTAACAAATATCCTTTTAATTCCCTTCAAAAACCTGTTTCAAATCGTGTATAGCCTCTCATATCAGGGGAGAATACCGAGATCAAACTCGTCCCAAGACAAAAGAACGGGGGCGGATGGGTACATAAAATGCTGCGGGTTGCGAAGGATAGGACGTTGAGGAGGACGATAACACGTGGGGTTTTATCGGGGTAGGAGAGAAGACCGTTTTCATTCATCGAACTCCTGGCGCTGGGTCGCTGTCGTTGCGTTGTCGGCTTTGGTGGGTTCTGGTGCGACGCTGGCGATAGAATCGACAAGCAATCATCGCGGGATCACGCTTGCAAAGAGTATCAGCGCATCGAGTCGGCATGATGATTTCGCGACTGTGACAAACAACGTCAATGTCAACGTCACCGACGGCGTGACAGAAGCCGTCAAACGCGTTGAACCAGCCGTGGTGGGTGTCGAGAATTACGCCAGGGTATCTGATTTCTTTTCACAGCAATCAAAGCTTGAGGCGACCGGTGTCGGGACAGGCGTCATGTTTTATAAAGACGGCAAGTACTGCTATTTGGTCACCAACAATCACGTGGTGGCTGGCGCGGCCAAAGTGGACATTGTACTCAATTCAAGCAAACATATCAACGCGACGGTGGTGGGCACAGACCCATATACCGATTTGGCGGTCATTAAGGTGCCTTTAAACGCATTTAAGGGCATTGAGCCGGTGACGTTCGCCAACTCCGACAACATTCAGCCTGGCGAGCCAGCCATCGCCATTGGCACGCCGATGGGGCTCGATTTTGCGGACACGGTGACGAGCGGGATCGTCAGCGCGAAACAACGGTTGATGCCCGTACAGGATCCGGGCGGTCAGAGTGGGGATCAGACCTTGGATTATCAGACGGTCATTCAGACCGACGCGGCCATTAATCCGGGCAATAGTGGCGGACCGTTGGTGAACATCAATGGCAGTGTCATCGGGATCAACAGCAGCAAGATTGTCGCGCAGAATTTTGAAGGGATGGGTTTTGCCATTCCGTCGAATGAAGTGCAAATCATCGCCAAACAGCTGATGAGCACAGGGCATGCTGAACATCCGGCTTTGGGCGTGACTGCTTATTCCCTGGGCACACTGCCGCAACAGATGTGGCCTGACGTGCCGGTGGATTACGGCGTTTGGATTCGGGCTGTGACCTCGAAGGAATCGAGAGCGAGCGGTTTACAAGCGAATGATGTCATCGTTGGATTGAACGGTCATACGGTGAAAACGACAGCCGATTTGCGCACGTACCTGTTTAAGACAAAGCCGGGTGACACGGCGACGCTAAAAGTGTATCGTGGCAATAAGTTGCTGACGCTGAAGGTCAAAATCGGATCGATGGAGACGGAATTGACGACTGACAACCGCCAGCAATCGGACGATGACGATTGAATTTCGGTGCGCGGAACCGTCTGTTTGGACGTTTGCGCGTGGAATAAATGAGGTTTGGATGGCGAGATATGCACGTTGAAGTGATTGCAGTTGGCAAGCTAAAGGAAAAGTACTGGGTGGAGGCGCTTCGCGAATATGAGAAGCGCCTTTCGGCGTATGTCACATTGAACATACATGAGGTGCCGGATGAACCAGCGGCAGAGACGCTGTCAGACGCCGAGCGGTTGCTGGTCTTGCGCCGCGAGGCGGATAGGATGGAAAAATTGCTGCGCCCGCGCGACGGGATTGTCCTGATGGACATTCAGGGGAAAGCGATGTCGTCGGAGGTGTGGAGTGATACATACGCGGGGCTGCTTGGGGAGGGATTCGGGCGGTTGGTGTTTGTCATCGGCGGATCGAACGGGGTGCATCCGGATTTGCGCAAGCGTGCGCGGGTGCGGTGGAGTTTCGGGCCGTTGACGTTGCCGCACCAGTTGGCGCGGGTGGTGCTGTTGGAGCAGTTGTATCGGGGGATTCGGATTATGCGGGGGGAACCGTATCATAAGTAAGCACACGTTCCTCTTTCAATGAGGTATCAAACATCAACTCCACCTTTTCAACTTTCCGATCCTTTATGTTTTGAGCTTGTGTGACAGTTATTTCTTTGACAAGTGAATGTAATAAGGCTTTCTGCTGTTCTGGTTTTGCCTTAGGTAGTAACTCAGAAAATACAGCGAGACTTTGTTTAATTTCCTTTTCAGATATTTCCTTTACGGTTGGTTGTGCAAGAGCTTCCTCAACGATACACTTCTGTTTAAGTATTTCTTTTTTTTCTTGTTCCAAAGTTCGCAGGCGGTCTTTAAGTGATTCGACTTCGATACTTTCTGTCTCAAACAAAGTCAAATATTTATTGATGTTCTTCTGTATATTTGCAAGTTGACCGTTGAGGTAATTGAGATTGCTCAGTAATGGTTCCTTTTGTTCGGAAATTTTCTGATTTACTCTCGAAACAATTGAAGCCAGATAATTTTGATTGTGAAACACATTTTCAAGCCTTTGATACACATCTTCTTCAATCCAATCTGCTCTAACGCTGTTTGAAGAACAAACTGCGGAACCTTTACTATGGAAAGCCCCACATTGATAGTAACGGATATAATGATTTTGATTTTTAGACTTATTCTTGTGCCCCCTCATGCCACTTCCACACTGCGGACACCGTAGAAGAGAGGTCAATGGAAAATGTCCTGTGAAAGTCTTACTTGGCTTTTTAGACTTTATGTTAAAGATATTTTGCACTTTCCCCCACGTCTCCATATCTACAATCGGATCGTGTACTCCCTTGACAATGATAGGATCGCCCTTTCCTTGTCTACGTTTCTCATTCCAGTTCTGAACACTGTTAAAACGAATGTAGCCTGCATATGTAGGGTTGGTGATGATCTCACGGATCGACGTGATTGAAAAATCGGAGTGGTTCTTGGTCTTGTAGCCAGCATGGTTTAATCTATTTGCAATGGCTTTATACCCATACCCTTGGACATATAAGGAGAATATTTGACGAATAATCTGAGCCTCTTCTTCGATAATAATTAATCTTTTGTTCACAGATTTATAACCCAGCAATCTACCTCCGTTCCATAACCCTTCACTTGCTCTTTGAGTCATACCCATTTTCACGTTCGTAATTAGAGTCTTTCTTTGTAATTCGGCTACTGAACCCATTACCTGAAGGGTCATACGGGCATATGGCGATGAATAGTCATTGTTTTCTTGTAAAGAAAAGAACCGAACGTTATTTCGATCCATTATGATGTGCATTGCTGTAAGTATATCTCTAAGTTCTCTGGAAAGTCGGGAGATATCCCAAACAGCAATTATGTCGAACAGGGATGATTCACAATCAGCAAAAAGTTTCTTGATACCTTGACGGTTTAGATTTTTTGCACTTATCCCTTCATCCTTGTACACTGCAACAACTTCGTGGTGATTGCGGTCACACCAATCTCTTAGAGCTTTGATTTGCCCGTCAATAGAGAAGCCTTCATCAGCTTGGTCTTCCGTGGACACTCTTACATACAATGCAACTTTCATTCTCCATCCTCCTCTTGAAAATTGGGATCAGCCATACATTCTTTGATACACTGTAGCACTTTTCGACGTTTCACTCTGTCTATGCGTGATAAGTTATGACTAAACAAATCACAGAGAAATTCAAAGTTATCCTCGTCCTCTGTTAACGAACGCATATTGGTAATAACCAGATCGGCTTTGTACAGATCAGGAGGATAAATCAGGTCTAAGAGGGCATTGCTGATAGAATGAACATCACGTTTTAATCTCTCCATTTTGCGTTCGTAATAGTTTGTTCTATGCTTCATTTCTTCTTCTTCTGAATGTCTCTCTGACCACTGAATTTGTTGCTCTAAAATTTGTGGGGAAACAATACCGAAATGTTCCAGGACAATATCAATTTGATCCTCATTTATACCAAGTTGTTCTAAAATTTTACAACAAGTGTCATAGTCAGGATTCCTAATGAATCCGCGTTCCAGTTGAGAAACGTAGGCAGAAGCTTTTCCGACTTTACTCGAAAGTTGCCGAGAAGATATGCCAGCCTGAATTCTAACCCGTTTGACCTCTCTTCCAAATTGAATACCACCCAATTCTACCACCTCGACGACATTGTACAACGTGTGTCATGTAATATCAATTTTTTAATTTATTTGACTTATGAATTTACATATGACACAATGTTGTTGAAGGAAGGGGGGAGGCTATGTCTGAGCATGAACCAGTAGAATATCGGAACATTTTAGTAGACCAAGTGTCGGCAGTATTGCTTGACGTTCTAATCGAACAGCAGATCGATTTATGCGACATTATGTCTGAATACTTCGGCAGTGGAGAACGTCCTAGAGGATATAGACAACACATATAGGGAGCAACATGTAGGGTACGAAGAGGTTGGGATGGAGGAAACTGGTGAATGGTGAGAGTAACAAATCCTTGCGGATAGTTTGCCAATGAGTAAGGGATACGGGGGGGCAGATCACATGAATCAAGGCCTTGCGATCCGCAGATTGCTCAATAGCAGACTTATTCGGCAACTCACGTTGATTGTTTCATTGGTAGTATTTATTGAACTAATTGTATATTTTATTTGCTGAATTATGAATATAGTCTATATTATACACAAAAAACTACAATCCGAAAGGCAGGTGACAGTGTGAAAATAAGACTCAGCACTCCCTTCTTTCGTCTAAGGAAAGCAAGGGAGATTGACTACAAAGTAGTTATTCATGCGGAAAGGCAGGTGACGTTAGTAGACGTTAGTTGAGTAGTTGTTTGTGGCAGGATGAAAGTGCAGGATGTGGCGGCGTAAAACTGCAGTTTTACGCCGCCACAAATCAAGACTTGTT